>JASJCF010000109.1 GCA_030066265.1 Acidimicrobiia bacterium
TCCTCGAGCGCCGACACCTCCGCCCGATGCTCCTCCTCGAGCGCCGACACCTCCGCCCGATGCTCCTCCTCGAGCGCCGACACCTCCGCCCGATGCTCCTCCTCGAGCCGTACCCGCTCGATGTCCCTTCGTTCTACAGATCGTGCGATCTCGCTCATACGCTGCTGAAGCACGTGCGCTCTCGTCTGTTCCCGAGCGATGATCTCGTTTCCGTGCCTCACCTCGCCGCGCAAGGCGCGCATTCCAGCCCGCCGTCCCTCGATCTGTGACGAGAGGACCGCCTCGAGGTCCGTGACACGTTCGAGCAGGTGCTCGGGTGACGCAACTGCGATGGGGCTGGGATCTCGTGCGGCCAGGTAGTCGACGAGCTTCGCCATCGAGAACCGCTCACGGGCACCCGCCGCCCGCTCGTGAGCTCGTGTCGCGAGGCTCTCGTATCGATTGACGGCTTCGGTGATGGCCCGTGCGAGGTCCTCAGCATCGCCGCTCCGGAACGCGATTCCGGCACCGACCTCGTTCACGACCGACTCGCCCCATGTGCCCGCCGTGACGACGACTGGCTTCCCCGCCCGGACGGCGTCCACCACGGCTGCGCTGGTGCGCGTTCGGAAGGCGGTTGATCGGTACGGCACCACGACGATGTCGGCTTCACCCATGACCTCGGTGAAGCGACGGTCGGTCATCGGTCCATCGATGACTTCCACGCCTGCGGTCCTGGCGCGGTCGATCGCGTGATTGACCTGACTCCTGTTGCCGGCAGGCTGCTGGACATTGCGCATCCGGAAGGTCGCGCGCCCGGTCAACGGGCCAGCGACTGATGCTGCGGCGTCCACGAACTCGACGACACCTTTCGCCTCTTGGGAGAGAGACGGGCAGTAGACGACGAGCGGCTCGGCGGAGCGCCTCATCGGCATCACCTCGTGAGCAGCGGCCATCGGCAGGACCTCAGGGCGCACGCCACACAGGTCATCGATGATGTCTGCCAATTCGATCGTGTCAACCGTGACCCTGACTCCTGCGTCTGCCGAGACATCGAGCAAGCCCGCGAGCGCGCGGACGTCCGATCGCGCCGCTGCGGCGTCGGCGGCGATGTCGAGGATCGAGCCGTGGGCTCTCATGAGATTCACCGTCGACCTGAGGCGGCCCTCCGAGGCGATCGTGGATCGGACGACCGGTGGCAGATGCCACAGGTCGGCCGTGTAGAAGAACGCATCGATGCCATTGGCGTTCCCTTCGAGCAGACGGCCCACCGCGCTGTTCAGCTCTGTCTCGAATTGCGGTGCGTACAGCGGGGCAGCCATGCGATTGATGCTCGGATACGAGAAGGTGGGCAGTGCGTCGGGCGCTTCGGGCACGAGTGCCCGGGATGCAAGGGCAAGGGGAGCAAGGCTGCGCTCCTCGCATCTGCGAGCGATTGCGTGGTACCAAGGCCCGTAGTGGCCGAAGTCGTCTTCCCAATCAGGTTCTATGACGACGAGTGTTCGCGAGGGGGCTCCCGGTGGTAGATCGTCGGGTTGCCAGGAGACCTGGCGATGAGACGAAACGTTGAAGCGGCGGGCGAGCGGTGCGAGAGAACTGCGGCTCAGGCTCTCGGTCGTGATGCCCGCTGCTTCACAGGCCAGGAGGAACCGCTCGAGGTATGCCACCGATGGCGACTTCTGCTCGTCTCCCGACGGGGTCGCAGGCTCGGCGAAGCCGACCATGGCGATCTCGTCCGTCAACGTCGCCGCGATCGGAAGCATCAACAGTGTCAAGGCGTCCGCGCTGGCGGCAACGCCATAGCGAACCAGCAGGTCGAGTGTCGGCACGTCCCGGTCGGCCTCCACCGGGATGCCGACGATGCGATCGGCGTGCTCAGGCATCATCGATGCCAGCAGTGACCGGAACACGAGCGGCACTGCGATCCAGGTCTGCGAGTGCGTTGCGAGCCACTTCCTGAGCATCGATCGAAACGCCGCCGCGTCGGCGGATGCTCCGAGGTGCTCGGTTGCGTCCGCAATTGCGATCACGTGGGGTTCGAACGCAGTCATGAGGTCATGATCGGGAACGACGTCGCTCGCGGCGATTCGGATCATGCCGCCCGTGTCGAGCTCGAGAGCGTCTCGGTTCGATGGATCGGCACCGAGCAAGAGGCATCGTCGTCTTGTCGGAAGGTCGTCGATCATCGACCCGAGGCGCTCCTGCTCGACTCGGCGCTGATCGCCCTCGATGCGATACGCGAGGTGAGCGAGCTTGGTCGCCGTTTCCTTGGTGAGAGGCTCGTCGAGTACGTAGAGGGTCCCGTCAGCTTCATGAGAGCCGTGCACGGCTGCCCACCGTGAGTCGGTGGAGTCGTCGGAGGGCCAGACGATCACGATGTCATGCTGGACCGGTGAATCCTCGGCTTCGGGTGTCGCATCGTCGATGAATCGAATACGCCCGGCGAGATCGGTCACGGCCTCGACGACCGCGGGGTCGAGACCCTCCGGGGCACCGTATTCGCTCAGCAGTGCAGCGAGCTCATCGCGAAGGTCCGCCTGCACGATGAGGCTGAGCCGCGATGGTTCGACGTGCCGAAGGTGGAATGCGACGTGCGCGAGTGCCCGTCGGACGTCGTCGACCGTGTGAAGGGCAGGCAGAAGGAGGATTCGGCTGCTCAGACGTGGTCTCCTGGTTCCGTTTCGTGACCCTACCCAAGGGTGATGGGTTTCTCGTGCATGCCGGGGGTCGAGGCGGATGGTTCAGGCGGCGCCCTCGCCATGACCGATGGCATCTCGGTTGCGGCGATAGGATCTTGTCGCGTCATGTCATCGGACAGCCGGCCATCCCTGGAGTACCGACCGTTCTTGGACGGCCTTCGCGCGCTCGCGGTCATCCTCGTCTTCGTCTTCCATGCTGCGGGACCGGCCCTGCCCGGAGGATTCATCGGTGTCGATGTCTTCTTCGTCCTCTCCGGATACCTGATCACCCGGGTGATCCTCACGCAGATGGACGCTCGGCCGGGCTTCGGCTTCGCTGACTTCTATGCAAGGAGGGCACGACGCCTCCTTCCGGCGATGTTCCTGCTCGTTGCGGCCGTTGCCGTGCGAGAGGCTGTCTGGGGCTCCATCCTCGATGCGGCGACGAGAGCTCGGGAGATCGTGGCGACCCTCCTCTACGTGTCGAACTGGAACTTCATCATTCAGGCGGACGACTACTTCGCTGCGGCCGGTGAGGCATCACCGCTCCGGCACACGTGGTCACTCGCGGTCGAAGAGCAGTTCTACATCGTGTTCCCGGTCCTGATCGTCGGCGCAGTCCTCGTGGCGAGGCAGCGGAGATGGTTCCCATTGTTCGTCCTGACGACTCTGGCGACGGTTTCCTTCGTCCTCATGGTTGCGCTCTTCGAGCCAGGCAACGTCGTGCGGGTGTACTTCGGAACGGACACGCGGGCATTTCAGCTCCTCATCGGGGCAGCTGCTGGATACGTGCTCCATGTGTCCGGCATCAACGCAGCCCGGCTTGCGGCTCCCTTGCGAAGCATGCTGGGGTGGGCCGCCTTGGCCTCCCTCGGTCTGCTCGTCGTGCTCGCCGCCACCATGTCGGGACGTAGTGAGGTCTACTTCCGCGGAGGTGCGCTGATCGTGGCCATCGCAGCGATCATCGTGGTGGTCGGCACCGACCTGTCCCCGAGCTCGCTCGCCTCAAGGGTCCTGTCGTGGAGGCCTGCTGTGCTCCTGGGCGTGGTCTCCTACGGCTTCTATCTGTGGCATTGGCCGATCATCCTCTGGGTGAGCGCACCCGAGGGTGCGTCGTTTCTCGAGCGGCGAGTCGTGAATGGTGCTCAATTCGCGCTCACCGTGCTCATCTCGGTTGGGTCCTACTACCTGCTGGAGCAACCCATTCGGCAACGGCGTGGTGCATTCGGGGTGCTGAGCCCTCGATGGTCGGTGGCGTTGGGCTTGGCCGCCTCCGTCTTCCTGGCCGTGGCGCTTGGGAACGCCGTAGCGCCTCAGGCTGCTCCCGTCGCTGCAAGCCCGTCGGAGGTGGAGCTCCTCTTCACGTCGGAACCCGAGATGTCGGATCGAACACCCTTGCTCGACCAGCGCGATCAGTCGAACGAGCCCGGCCCAGTCGGTGGGGGAGAGGAGTCGACCGAGGCTCTCGACCTCGAGCAGGTCGCCGTGGCAGCCCTTGCGGACAAGAGTTACGAGGCATGTCCGGAGAACCCGCGCCCGTGCGTGAAGTACGAGCCTGATGCGGATCCGGACACGCCCACCGTCGTCCTCCTCGGTGACTCGACAGCGCAAGCCTACGACCCCGCCCTCAAGCTCCTCGCGGAGCGATACGAGTTCCGATACGTACAAGCAGCCGTCGGGGGATGCCCCATAAGCCACCGCCTTCTCGCAACCGGTGTAGATGGCGAACTGCACAAAGAGAGCAACTTCATGTGCTTCGAGCAGATCCCGCTCATCTACGAGGAGGTGGAGGAACGTTGGGATCCCGACCTTTACATCGCAACGAGTTGGAATGAGACGAACTCGCACGTGGAAGGAGACGTCCTCGTCGAGTCCGGCACACCCGAGCACTACGTCGCTGTGCAGGAAGCCCTTGACGATGTCGTCTCGAGCCTCATCGATGGGTCTCGTTTCGCGTTCATCCACGTTCTGCCGCCGGGCCCATCCGTCGAGTGTCTCGAGACCGACGGACCAACAGAACCGCGTTGTCAACGTCCGGTCACGCCAGACAGCGGTGAGAAGGGCTACAACGCCATCTTCGACCTGCTTGCCGCGGAGAGCCCGGAGGTCGTGTCGGTTCGACTCGATGACGTCGTGTGCGCTGACGCTGTTTGCCCGCTCATGATGGATGGGATCGTCATCAGATACGATGGAGGTCACCTCACAGCCACGGCGAGTCGTGCTCTCGGGCCGGTGATCGCCGACAGGCTCCGGCTCGTTGGAATCGACCTGGCGGATCTCGGGTAGCGCGCCCGTAGCCGCGCAGTCTCCACGATCTCATCCGCAGCGTTCGCGGCGGCGTCGGGACGACTGGACGAGCCCCGCCGGACGATGCAATGACCGTGGTGCTACGACCTCCTCATGAAGATGTGCCTCGGGGCGCGCTCGAGCGCGTCCTGCTCGAGCTGCAGCGCGAGGACAGGAGCGCGCCCGGCGTGACGCCCATTGGCCTGACCCAGGTGTTCACTCACCGGCTTCGTCGTGATTCTCGGCCACGCAGTCGGCGGATCACTCCGGGAGGGGAGCTGACGCTCCTCGGTAGTCGTCGAGGTCCCAGGCGTGCTTGGCGGCATGGTCCTCGAGGCTTCGTCCGTCGCGAACGGAGCTCTCGCTGACGTCGGCAATGACGAGGGGTGGTACCACGGCGTACACATCCGTCGGATGCGCAACGTCGACCTCGCGCAGCGCACCCGCATCGAACGGCATGTCGAAGCGATCGATCGCAGCTATGAGATGGCCGAAGACTGAGTGATCGATGGCAAGCGCATAACTCCCGTTCGCCATCGCCTCCGGGTGGGTGAGGTGCTCGGAGAACGGCGCCCCCGTGTTCGGTAGCGCCTGCACGCTGCCCAAGTAGACGAGCTTCCAGGTGTCCGGCAGCTCGGAGCAGGCCTCGGCGAAGCGTGCGCCGAAGTTCCGGTGGAGCATGATGTCGTCCTCGAGCACCAGGATGCGTCGCAAGCCCTCGTCCTGGGCGTGTGACAGCAGCTTCCGCATCGAATGGAGGTATCCCCACGCTCCGCGGGACTCGATCAGTCGCTCACCGAGGTGGCGTTCCTGGGGCAGCGTCGGTCCGGCTGCAACGTACCGCTCCCACGCGTCGTCGAACTCCTGATCCGAGCCGTCGACGGCGGGGAAGCGCTCGAAGTCGATGCCGGCCCCATCCAGGAGACGGGTCGTGGCCGCCATCTTGTCCGCGTCGCGGTCGAGGTTGAGGACGAAGATTCGGTCGAAGGCCTCGTTCGGCGTGCTCGGGGTCTCGCCGTTCCCGTGCGACGGCGCCGTCGTTGCTTCGCTTGCGACTGCCGCTTCGATGCGTGCGACCTGGCCGGGTACGTGTGCATAGGAGCCCCGGAACAGCTCGACACGGATCTCTTCGATGCGCTCAGCCGTGCGGTTGACGTTCTCAGCGAGCGACCGGGTCCGATCTCGGACGAGGGCCATATCCTTTCGCACTCCCGAAACTTCCCGCAGGACAGCGGCCCCGAGGAGGAACAGCCCGCCTGCGATCACCAGCCCTCCTGCAGCGGCGAGATGCTCCCACGTCGCCACGTCGGCCCAGGAGGCAATCACCAGCAGGGCACCAAGCCCGCCCAACACGGCGGCCCCCACAGCGAACTGGCGAGATGACATGCGTTCGAGACTACAGCTGAGCCCTTCATCTGCCGATACAAGGACTGGAGTATGGGTAGACGGTTCTTGATCGCGGCCCTCGTCGCGCTGGCGGCGGTGGCCTTTGCAGCCCCTGTTGGCGCGTCGGTGGATGGCTCACCCGACTGGATCTTCCCCGTGGTCGGCGAAGACGGCGTCGATTGGGCGTACTCCGACACCTATGGAGCCCCGCGGAGCGGAGGACGCTCGCACCTCGGTGTCGACATCGGAACTTACGGGGTCAAAGGTGTTCCGGTCGTCGCCGCCTACGACGGCACCGTTCGGTACGTGAACTGGTCGTCCGATCCGGGAAACCTCAATCCTCACCGCTGTTGCACCATGTCGATCGATCATCCGGGTGGCTGGAGCACCGTCTACATCCATCTCGACAACGACACGCCGGGCACCGATGACGGGCAAGGGTGGGGGATCGCACCGGGAATCGTGCCCGGCGTGGAGGTTCGCGCCGGGCAACTCATCGGTTGGGTCGGCGACAGCGGAAACGCCGAGGGTGTGTACCCGCACCTCCACTGGGAGGTCGTTTCGCCGGACGGGCATGTGAACCCGACTCCTCACGCCGACTCGGCCACCCGCATCTCGGAGCCGATTCCCACCGAGTACTCCGGCTACTTCTGGGACGATGAGACGTCGGTTCACCAGGCCAACATCGACATCATCGCCGAGCTCGGCATCACTCGGGGCTGCAACCCGCCGTCGAACGATCGTTTCTGCCCACGCGACAGCATCACTCGTGGCCAGATGGCCGCCTTCATCAGGCGCATGCTCGAGCTGCCTGCCTCGGAGACCGATCATTTCGCCGATGACAGCGAGTCCATCTTCGCCGGTGACATCGATGCCATCACCGAGGCGGGAATCGGCTTCGGCTGCAGCGAGTCCACATATTGTCCGAACGACGCCCTGCTCCGGGAAGAGATGGCGGAGTTCCTCGTGCGGGCCTTCGGCTACGACAACCCGGATGCCCTCGACCTGTTCATCGACGACGAGGACTCGGACTACCAAGCGTCGATCAACGCCCTGGGCGTGCACGGGATCACCAAGGGATGCAATCCGCCCGACAACGACGACTTCTGCCCATTCGACACCCTCACCAGGGCCCAGATGGCGACCTTCTTCGCCAGGGCCCTCGAGTTGGGCACCTGACGGCACGGTCCGTTCCAATCGCGAGATCGCCTCTGTCCATCACGACGGCGTGTAGCGCGAGGCGAACGGCAAGATGAGGCCCACGAGAGACGTCCCGCACGTTCCTGGGGCGCCAGATCGAGAGGAACCCATGGATACGTACGTCGACGAGCACGCGCTGGTGTCTGAAGCCGCAGAGATCGGCGACGGGGTCAAGGTCTGGGCGTACACGCACGTCCGTGAGCGGGCGAGCATCGGCGACGGCACGATCATCGGAACGCACGTGTACATCGGCGAGGACGTGACGATCGGGAGGAACTGCAAGGTTCAGTCGGGGTGCCTGCTCTTCAAGGGGACCCACATCGAGGATGGGGTGTTCGTGGGCCCAGGCGTCATCGTCACCAATGACCGGTTTCCGCGAGCGGTCAACGAGGACTTCACCCTGAAGGGTGAGGAGGACTGGACCTTGACGGAGACCACGATCCGCCGTGGTGCGTCGATCGGCGCGGGCTCGATCCTCGTGGCCGGCGTCGAGGTCGGGGAGTCGGCGTTCGTCGCTGCCGGCGCCGTGGTGACCACCGACGTGCCCGCACGCCAAATGGCCCTCGGTGTGCCTGCCAGGATCCGCCCGCTGCCCGGTGAGATGGACTGATGCCGGCCAGTGACGCACAGGCTGTGCGGGC
>JASJCF010000110.1 GCA_030066265.1 Acidimicrobiia bacterium
ATCCTCAGCGTCGTCGAAGGCATCGGTGGATTCTCCGACACCGTCGGCAACGTGCACGAGGACAACATCATCACGATCTCGGTCCTGGGCATCACGCTGGTCGAGGACTCGTATCGTCCCGATGAGAACGTCACCCGTGGTCAGATGGCTGCGTTCCTGCGCCGTGCGCTGAACCTGCCCGCTGCCACACAAGACTTCTTCACGGACGACGATGACTCGATCTTCGAGGACGACATCAACTCCATCGCCCAGTACGGCATCACCGTGGGTAGCGGTGGCGAGTACCGTCCGAACGAGAACGTCACTCGCGGTCAGATGGCTGCATTCCTGAAGCGTGCGTTCCAGATCGGTGCAGGCGGCCCGACGCCGTTCACCGACATCGACTCCAGCATCTTCAAGGGTGACATCGAGTCGATCTACGCAGTCGGGATCACCGTCGGCACCACGCCGACGACCTACAGCCCGAACGATCCGGTGACTCGTGGGCAGATGGCGACCTTCATCGCCCGTGCCCTCGGCTTCGCCTAAACAGCGAACCGGAATCGAAACGAGCAGAAGGGCCGCCCCGGACGGGCGGCCCTTCTCTTCGTCTCCGCTCTGGCTCGTCGTGTCCGAGGCCGCCGGGGCTCAGCCGGTGAAGCCGTCGAAGGTCACGGCCAGATCCAGGTCCTTGCTCGTGAGGGCACCCTGATCGTGCGTTGAGAGCACCAGGGTGACCTTGTTCCAGCGGATGTCGATGTCCGGGTGGTGGTCGGCCACGTCGGAGGCCATCGCCACCCTCGTGACGAATCCCATCGCTTCGTTGAAGTCGGCGAATACGAACGTCCTGCGGATCTCCTCGCCGTTTCGCTCCCAGCCGGGATGGGAAGCGAGGAAGTCGTCGATCTGTTGCGGGGTGAGGTCGGTGGGCATGATGGCACGCTACACGGTCCACGGTCCCGATCTGACGCCAGACGGGTGGTCCGTGGACGGTCGACCGTGAACCGTAGACTCCTGCGCCATGGCACTTCGCAACGATCAGGGCATCGTGCTTCGCGGCTATCCGTTCGGGGAATCCCATCGCGTCGTGGTCCTGTTGAGCCCGAATCACGGCAAGCTCCGCACGGTCGCGAAGGGCGTTCGGAAGACCAAGAGCCGGTTTGGAGGCAGGCTGGAGCCCTTCACCCATGTCGATGTGGTGCTCTACGAAGGCAAGAACCTCGACACCATCACCCAGGTGTCGATCATCAACGCCTTCCCGGATCTGCGCAACGACCTCGATCGCGTGCTCGCAGCGGGCACCATGATCGAGGTCGTCGATGCGGTTGCGCAAGAGGATGAACCGAGCCACCGGCTGTTTCTGCTGCTCCAGCGAGGGCTCACCATCCTCGACCACACCCAACCGCATCCCGATCTGGTCACCTCGTTCCTGCTCAAGGTGGCCGACATCATCGGTGTCGCCCCCGCGCTCGATTCCTGCGCGGGATGTGGGCGCACCGATCACCTCACCCGATTCAGCTTCTCCGCAGGCGGTTCGCTCTGTGATGAATGCCGCACTCCCGGCGCGTATGCACTCCGGTCCGGCCTCGTCGACTACCTCGCCACGATTGCCACGTCGGAGCTCCACACGCTCCCGGAGCCGGATGCCTCGATGTCGCGCGAAGCGCTCGGGGTGACGAAACGGTTCATGGAGTACCACCTCGAGCGAGAGATCGAAAGCCTGGTGCTCCTCGATGGCTGAGGTCGCCCACCTGGACTCGGTCGCACCTCCCCGGCACGTCGCCATCATCATGGACGGCAACGGCCGATGGGCCAACGCGCGAGGATTGCATCGCACCCAAGGGCATGCCGCCGGTGAGCCGGCGCTCTTCGACGTCGTCCATGGAGCGCTCGACCTGGGCATCGAGTGGCTGACCGTCTACACCTTCTCGACGGAGAACTGGAGCAGGGACGAATACGAGGTGTCGTTCCTGATGGACTTCAACGTCGATCTGCTCGAGCGGCGACGCAACGAACTCGACGACCTCGGCGTCCGGGTGAAGTTCATGGGCGACCTGAGCGACGAACGCATCCCGCCCGTGCTCCTCGAGCGCATCGCCGACGCCGAGGAGCTCACCAAGGACAACACGCGGATGACGATGGTCTTCGCCTTCAACTACGGCGGCAGGACCGAGATCATCGATGCCGTGCGGGCGATCGCCGAGAAGGTGGCCGCTGGCGCCGTGGAGCCCGCCGCGATCGATGCGCACACGCTCGCCGGTCATCTCTACCTGCCGGACATGCCGGATCCCGATCTCGTCATCCGGACGAGTGGCGAGCAGCGCACCTCGAACTACCTGCTGTGGGAGGCGGCGTACAGCGAGTACGTGTTCACCCCTGTGCTGTGGCCCGACTTCGATCGCCACGAGCTCGCCCGATGCGTGCAGGAGTATCAGGAGCGGGAGCGGAGATTCGGCGGTGCCATCGATGGGTCCTTGGAGGGTGGCGGGGGGTAGCATCCCGCACTCGCTCAAGCAGGACCCATGGCAGCTGACTTCGACACCATCGTCAATCTCTCGAAGCGGCGCGGCTTCGTCTTCCAGTCCTCCGAGATCTACGGCGGGTTGCGGTCTGCCTACGACTACGGCCCATTGGGCACCGAGCTGCTCCGCAACGTCAAGGATCAGTGGTGGCGGTCCATGGTGCAACTCCGGGACGACGTCGTCGGGATCGACTCTGCGATCATCCAGGCTCCGGCGGTGTGGGAGGCGTCTGGCCACCTGTCGTCGTTCAGCGATCCGCTGGTCGAGTGCCGATCCTGCAACAGCAGGCACCGGCTGGACAAACTCGACGACCCCGATCGATGCCCGACGTGTGGCAATGCGGGCACCTTCACCGAGCCCCGCGAATTCAACCTCATGTTCAAGACGCACATGGGCCCAGTGGAAACCGACGAGAACGTGGTGTACCTGCGACCCGAGACCGCACAAGGCATCTTCATCAACTTCGAGAACGTCCGGCGCACCGCACGCATGAAGATCCCCTTCGGCATCGCCCAGATCGGCAAGTCGTTCCGCAACGAGATCACCCCGGGTCAGTTCGTCTTCCGCACGCGGGAGTTCGAGCAGATGGAGATGGAGTACTTCGTGCATCCCGACGACGCTCCCCGGGCCTTCCAGGAGTGGGTGGAAGCGCGCCGGGACTGGTACCTCGATCTGGGCATGAGCCCGGAGAACCTCCAGCTGCGCAAGCACGAGCCAGATGAGCTCGCCCACTACGCCGCCGAGGTGTACGACGTCGACTATCGCTTCCCGTGGGGATGGGATGAGCTCGAGGGAATCGCCAACCGGACGGACTTCGACCTCAAGGCCCACATGGAGCGCTCGGGGGAGGACCTGACGTTCTTCGATCCCGAGACCGATCAGCGCTTCGTTCCGTACGTCATCGAGCCGGCGGCCGGAGCGACTCGAACCACCTTCGCCTTCCTCCTCGACAGCTACCGGGAGGAGGAGGTGAGAGGTGAGACCCGCGCCGTGCTCGCCTTGGACCCACGTCTCGCCCCGGTCAAGGTGGCAGTGCTCCCCCTCTCGAAGAAGCCCGACCTGGTCGATACCACCGAGAAGGTCGCGGCCCAGCTCCGAGGCCGATGGCAGATCGAAGTCGACGTCACGCAGTCGATCGGCAAGCGCTACCGACGGCAAGATGAGATCGGAACGCCTTATTGCGTGACCGTGGACTTCGATTCGCTCGATGACGGACAGGTGACCGTTCGCGATCGTGACACGATGAACCAGGACCGGATCGCCATCGACCGCGTGGGTGACTACCTGGCAGATCGCCTCCCCGGCTAGCCCCAGACTCCCGGGCTATCCCCAGACCGGCGGCACCCGACCGTCGAAGAAGGTCGCCAGAACCACGATGGTGCGGCTCCGTCCGGGGGCGATCGCTCGAATGCCGTCGAGCAGCTCCCCGAGGTGCTCTGACGATCGGGCTCGGACCGTGAGCAGGAGGTCGAATTCGCCCGTGGTCGCGTAGCAGTTCTGGACTTCGGGGATGGCGCGGAGCTGTTCGGCGATCTCGGCGAGCGGATGCGCTGCGGGTGCTTCGACGGACACCACTGCGGTAACCGGCAGGCCGATGGCCTCCCAATCGACGACGACCCGGGTCCCGCGGATGATGCCGTTCTCGGTCAGCTTCTTGACCCGCTGGTGCACCGTCGTCGTCGCCACGCCGGCTTCTTCGGCGATCCTGCTGTACGGCGTTCTCCCATCCGAGGCGAGCGCCTTGAGGATCTTGCGATCGAGATCATCCATGACAAAGATATTACATGCAATAGCCGGAATTGATGTAGAATTGTTCGTGTTGGACCGATAGCAACGTGAATCCATCAAGAAGGACGGTGATCGACATGCATCCGGACACGGCGATGCAAATGGTCCGGTCCCGTGTGGGGGCCGCACAAGCGAAACACGGCAGGGACAACCGGTAGGAATCGGAAGATCTCCAAACAGCGCAGGGGCGTCGGCGACGGCGCCCCTGTTTCGCGTGGTGAGCTCTCGGCTCAGGCCCGGTATCGTCGGCGCGTGGCCTACGCCAGGGATGACATCGACCTCGTTCGCGACAAGACCGACCTCGTCGAGCTCGCTGCCGAGATCACGAAGGTCCGGCGATCCGGGCGATCCACGATGGCGGTGTGTCCGTTCCACTCCGAGAAGACACCGTCGTTGTCGATCGACGGTGCCCGGGGCCTGTACCACTGCTTCGGGTGCGGCAAGAGCGGGGATGTCTACCGGTGGGTGCAAGAGACGCAGGGTCTCGACTTCGCCGGTGCCGTGGAGTTTCTGGCACGTCGCGCCGGCGTCACCCTCAAGGTGGACCCCCAGGCGGCGAAGCGGCGGAGTCAGCGCGAGCAACTGGTCGAGGCGACGGAGCGAGCGGTGGCGTTCTACAACGATCGCCTGAAGGCCGGCACCGACGCAGGCCCCGCACGGGCATATGTGCGTGGCAGGGGGTACGACGTCGACGTCGTGGACCGGTTCTCCCTTGGCTATTCGCCGAGCGCCTGGGATGAGTTGGTCAAACAGCTCCGCAGCGAGGGGATCAAGGAGGACGCCATGTATCGGGCAGGCCTCGCCACTCGATCCTCTCGGGGCAGCCTCATCGACCGGTTCCGCGGTCGTCTCATGTTCCCCATCTTCGATCTTCGCGGCGATCCCGTCGGCTTCGGCGCCAGGGTCCTGGACGGCGACGGGCCGAAGTACTTGAACTCGGCCGAGTCGCCGATCTACCACAAATCCCGATTGCTGTACGGGCTGAATTGGGCGAAGTCGTCTATCGTACGAGAAGACACCTCGGTCGTGGTCGAGGGCTACACCGACGTCATCGGCATGCATCTCGCGGAAATGCCCATCGCGGTCGCAACATGCGGGACGGCGATCGGCGAGGAGCACCTCGACCTGCTCCGGCGCTTCTCGGAACGCGTGGTGTTCGCCTTCGATGCGGACGAGGCAGGTGCGGGAGCGGCGCTCCGGGGATTCGATCGATCGGTCCCCGGGGACCTCGACCTGAGAGTGGCTGAGCTTCCGGAGGGGAAGGACCCAGCCGACGTGGTCGCTGAGGGACGAGTCGACGACCTGGAGCGCGCTGTGACCACGTCGAAGCCGCTGCTGGGCTTCCGCATCGAGCGAGAGCTCGCCCGCTACAACCTGGACGAGCCGGAGGCAAGGGCGAAGGCTGTGCGATCGGTCGCCGGCGTCATCGCCACGCATCCGGATCCAGTGACGAGGCACGAGTATGCGGTGACCGTTTCCAAGAGCACCGGCGTCGAGCTCGCCTACGTCGAAGCGGCTATCCGCAGGGGGAATGCGCCGATCGATGAAGCACCTCCGCCCGACGAACCGGTAGGGGAGCCTGCGGATCCGGCGACGCTTCGGCCGACCATGTCTCCACCGGAACGAGAGCTCCTCCGTGTCGTGCTGGCGAACGACGCTCGGCTCGCCGAAGTCGAGCTCGGACGTGATCTGTTCGGAACTGACGCCACCCGTGCTGCGTTCGACCTCGCCTCGGGGATCGTGGCCGGCCTCGCGCCAGGGGATCCACCGGACCTCGGTTCGGCATTGGCCGATGACGGATCGGAGGCGTCGGCGCTGCTCATGGGGATCGCGTTGGATCCGACGCCACTCGCCGAGCCGACCGACCTGGTGCGGTTGCTCCAGGTCGCCATGATCGACCGGGACATCGCAGCCGTGCGAATGCAGCTCCAGCAGACGGATCAGTCGACCGATGGACAGGGGTATTCGGATCTGCTCGAGCGATTGGTAGCTTTGGAGCAGGCAAAGCGGGAACTCAGGAGTGATCCGTGACTGCGGACCTCGAACGCATCGTGAAGGCCCTCACGGACCGGGGGCGCCAGCGCGGCTTCCTCATGGTCGGAGAGATCCAACAGGAGCTCGAGGAGGCAGAAGCCCCACCGGAGAGCTTCGAGGTGGTGTTCGCCGAGCTGATCGACGCCGGCCTCGACATCCGGGAAGAGTCCGACACCGCTCTGGCGGACACGGAGATCTCTCACGACGACCTCGTCCATGTCTCGGACCCCGTTCGCATGTATCTCCAGGAGATCGGACGGTATCCGTTGCTCACCACCCAGCAAGAGGTCGAGCTCGCGATGCAAGTCGAGAGCGGCACCCGTGCCGCTGAACGGTTGGCCAGCACCGATGAGTTCTCGCCTGCGGATCGCATCATCCTCGAGCGGCAGGTTCGCAAGGCGAACCGTGCGCGGCAACGGCTCGTTGAGTCGAATCTCCGCCTCGTGGTGTCGATTGCCAAGAAGTACGTCGGTCGCGGGCTCGGTCTGCTCGACCTCATCCAAGAGGGCAACCTCGGCCTGATCCGTGCAGTCGAGAAGTTCGACTACCGCAAGGGATTCAAGTTCTCCACCTACGCAACATGGTGGATCCGGCAGTCGGTGACGAGGGCCCTGGCAGACCAAGCGCGAACGATTCGGGTGCCGGTTCACATGGTCGAGACCATCAACAAGCTCGCAATGGTTCAGCGAACCCTGCATCAGGACCTCGGTCGCGAGCCGACCATCGCCGAGATCGCAGCCGAGCTGGACA
The DNA here is from genome assembly GCA_030066265.1 of Acidimicrobiia bacterium. Lineage (GTDB taxonomy): Bacteria > Actinomycetota > Acidimicrobiia > Spongiisociales > UBA5794 > SZUA-442. The sequence continues at coordinate 7,074 of JASJCF010000110.1, forward strand.
TCGAGTCCGGCAAGGTGACCGAGTTGCGACGCATCGCGCAGGATCCTCTGTCGCTCGAGACGCCGCTCGGAGAGGAGGATGACGCCACCATCGGGGACGTCGTTCCGGACCTGGGTGCCGACGTGCCTGTCGAGGAAGCTTCATTCCGGCTGCTCCAGGAGTACTTGTCGCTCGCCCTCGAGGCGCTCAATGAACGCGAGCGGCAGGTCCTCATCATGCGGTTCGGCCTCGACGACGGGTCGGTGCGGACGCTCGAGCAGGTCGGAGCGCATTTCGACGTCACCCGTGAGCGCGTCCGTCAGATCGAGAACAAGGCTCTTGCGAAGCTCCGTCAGCCGGCGCGGGCGAAACAGCTCGACGGCTATCTCGAGAGCGGCTGATCAGGGAGCCGCGCTCTTCTCCCGCACCGTGTTCGCCGCAGTGACCAGGCCGCTGCCTGCGGCAGCGCGGGTCTTGCGCGTCGAGCGCTCAGCCATGTCGGTCGCCTGTCGGACACGGCGGTCCGCAAGCACCCTCCTCATCGTCGCAACGAGCCGGTCGTAGCGCTCCTTGCCAGCCCGCGCACCGACGACGAAACCGAGCGCGAATCCGATGATCAATCCTGTCTTGAATCGCATGGGGGGATTCTGACACAACCGCCAAGCCAGCCGCGGCAACATTCCTCCTCATGCACGAGCCTGGATGGCCAGGGTCACATGAGCGTCATGCCGCTGCGGTATCCGCCGAGGATCTCCCACACGGAACCACCGCAGTGCGGGCAGATCAGCTCCCGCTCCGTGACGGCCCATGGAGTCCACGGTGAGGAATGGACGTCGATCGTCCGCATGGCGCCGCTCGCCCGGTAGCGGCTCCGCTTCGCCGCGACGTTGCACAGATCGCAGCAGAGGGTCGGGCTCAGGGTGTCGGCAACCGAGGCGAGCCATCGTCGAAGACGCCCGGGCCGTTCGCCTGCAACCGGCGAACCCGTGTCGTGCCCGCTGTTCACGATGCACCTCCTCGTCCATCGTCTCTCCGCAGGCGGCCCCTGGCAAGCGCGGACACCGGGGCCAGGGTGACGAACTCAGGGTCGCAGGTATGGGAAGACCAGATCGCTGATCGACCATCCGGCGCCGAACACGGAACAAGGTCGAGCATGGAGCGGGCCGAGCACGGAGCGGGCCGAGCACGGAGCGGGAAG
>JASJCF010000111.1 GCA_030066265.1 Acidimicrobiia bacterium
GCTGCGTCACTCGGGATGTACGCCCTGTCATGATCGGTTTTGGATCAGGCCTTGCGATGCTGCGGCGAGGTGATACGATCGCCGCTCATGGCGCAGCACCGATTTCCCAGGAGTTCCTTTACGGGCCTCGATGCCCGGGACACCTGACGCGCCTGCCACCTGCACGACCGCACCACGCCCGGGATTCGACCCCCGGGCGTTTCTCGTGACCGCCCCTGGTCGTCTCCCCCGAACACGAAACGAGAGCGATGACAGACCCCACTAACCTCCCCGACCCGATGGACCCACTCGACGATCTCCGAACCAGCGCGCCCGCACGGATCGAAGCGGCCGAGACCGTTGCCGAGCTCGACGCCATCGAGGTCGAGACGGTTGGCAGGCAATCGCCGATCGCTCTTGCGCGCCGGGGCCTGGGTGCGATCGAGGATCCCGATGCACGACGCAATGAGGGGCTGCGCATCAACGAACTCGCCTCGGCGCTCTCCGACGCGATCGATCGGCGGCGTGCCGAGCTGGCTTCAGCCGAACTGGCCGTTGCCCTCGCCGAGGATCGAGTCGACGTGACGGCGCCAGGTCGCAGAATCGAACGGGGGAGTGTCCATCTGATCCAAGAGACCATGGATGAGATCGTCGACATCTTCGTCGGCCTGGGATACACGATGGCCACCGGTCCGGAGGCCGAGTCGGAGTTCTACAACTTCACCGCCCTCAACATCCCGTCGACGCACCCCACCCGACTCGAGAGCGACACCCTGTATCTGGACTACGGCGAAGAGCAGGAAGAGGTCCTGCTGCGCACGCACACCTCACCGATGCAGGCTCGCTACATGGAGGAGCACGAGCCGCCCGTATATGTCGTGGTGCCCGGCCGGGCATTCCGTGCCGACGTGATGGACGCCACGCACCTGCCGGTCTTCCACCAGATCGAGGGCCTCGCCGTCGACGAGAACATCACGTTCGGCGATCTGAAGGGAACGCTGGCGGCGTTCGCCAAGGAATTCCTCGGCTCTGAGACCAAGGTCAAGTTCATCCCGCACTACTTCCCGTTCACGGAACCGTCGGCGGAGATGCACGCATATGCACACGGTCAGTGGCTCGAACTGATGGGCTGCGGCATGGTGAACCCGGCGGTGTTCGAACACGTCGGCTATGACCCCGATCGGCTGAGCGGGTTCGCCTTCGGCATGGGAGCCGAAAGGCTCGCAATGGTGCGCCACGGCATCACTGACATGCGCACACTCGCCGATGCGGACATCCGAGTCTTGGAGCAGTATCGATGAAGCTGACACTGTCCTGGTTGCGAACGTTCGTCGACATCCCCGACATCTCGCCGGCAGAGCTGGTCGACACGTTCGAGAACCTCGGCCACGAGGTCGAGGAGTCGAAGGTGCTCGAACCGGAGTTCCGTGATGTCGTGGTGGGCCGGGTCACCGAGGTCGCCGCCCATCCGAACGCAGACAAGATTCGCCTGACCAAGGTGGACGTTGGCACCGAGACACTCGACATCATCTGTGGAGCCTGGAACTTCGAGGCAGGCGCGGTCGTACCGGTCGCCGTACCGGGAGCCGTGCTCGGCGAGGACTTCGAGATCACGCGCAGGAACATCCGCGGCGTGACGTCGAACGGCATGATCTGCTCGGAAGTCGAGCTCGGTCTCGGCGACGAGGCCGACGGCATCATGGTCCTCGACGCAGACTACCCGCATGCTGCCGGCGCGATCGGTGCCGACTTCGCACAGGTCATCGGGCTCCCCGATGTGTGGCTCCACCTCAACATCACGCCCAATCGGCCTGATTGCCTCTCGGTGTACGGCCTCGCTCGGGATCTGGCTGCGTACTTCGAGCTGCCGCTGCGGGACCATCAGATCTCTGTCGACGAGCAGGGTGAGCCGTCGCAGATGAGCGTCGGCATCCACGTGCCTGCGATGAATCCCCGATTCGCCGGCAGGGAGGTCCGCGGCATCACTGTCGGACCGTCGCCACACTGGATGCGTCGGCGTCTCGAGCTCGCCGGAGTCCGGCCCATCTCCAACGTGGTCGATGCGTCGAACTACGCCATGGTCGAGTTCGGTCACCCGACCCATGCCTTCGACATCGCACGGCTGGGTCACCGCATCGAGACGAGGATGGCGCATCAAGGCGAGACCATCGTGACCCTGGACGGGCAGGTGCGGGCGCTGTCGACCGCAGACATCGTGGTGACCGACGGTGACGAGGCCGTCGCCATCGGGGGCGTGATGGGCGGTGCCTCGACCGAGGTGCACGAAGGCACCGAGGATGTGTTCATCGAAGCGGCGTATTGGGACCCGCCCAGCGTCCTGATGACATCGAAGCGGCTCGGTCTGCGATCGGAGGCCTCCGCCCGATTCGAGCGTGGCGCAGATCCCTCCTTCTGTGCACTCGGAGCCGACCGGGTGGCCCAACTCCTCGAGCAGATCGCCGGAGGAACGTGCGCTCCCGCACCGGTCGATGAGAACCCCGGTCACATCGAGCCGTGGACGATCACCTACCCGCTGTCCGAGACGAAGCGAATCCTGGGGATCGCGCTCGGATCCGCGGAGACGACCCGCTTGCTCAGCCGATTGACCTTCGAAGTGGAGGGGTCCGATCCGCTCGCCGTGACGGTGCCCACCAGGCGGCCCGACGTGCGCAGACCCGTGGACCTCGTGGAGGAGCTTGCCCGACTGCACGGCTTCGACGGCATACCCGACTCCGTTCCGCACGGACCGGGGGGAGGCCTCCCGTTCCGCGAGCGCCGCCTTCGCGAGATCCGCGAGATCATGGCCGGAGCCGGGTACCACGAGATGCTCAGCTTCTCGTTCATCGGTTCGGGTGATCTCGACGCCCTCGGATATGCCGAAGGGCACGTCGTGCGCGAGGGCATCCCGGTCGTGAACCCGCTGAACGAATCTGAGGGCGTGATGCGCACCACACTGCTTCCCGGCTTGCTCAAAGGGGCAGCAACCAATGTGGCGCGACGGATCCCTTCGGTGAAGCTCTTCGAGATCGGCAAGGTGTTCCTCCCGGGCTCGGGCAAGCTCCCGGACCAGCCGGATCGCCTCGGTTTCGTGAACGTGGGTGGGATGGCGGAAACCTGGCTGGAGGCGGCCAGGGAGCCAGACGTCTTCGACGGGACCGGGTTGTGGGAGATGCTCGTGACGAAGCTCGACATCCCCGACTGGCGACTCCGTCCGATCGCATGGCCCGCATATCACCCCGGTCGGTGTGCCGAGGTCCTCATCGGTGACATCGCGATCGGCGTCATCGGCGAAGTCCACCCTGAGGTCGCCCAGTCGTTCGGCTTGACCGGACGGGTTGTCGCCGGCGAGCTCGATCTCGACGAGCTCCTCATCGATCGCGGGGCGTGGCAGTTCGTGGAACCGAGCGTGTTTCCGCCGATCATCTTCGACCTCGCGTTCGAGGTGGATGCCGACGTCGAAGCGTCGGCGATCATCGAGGCGGCGAATCAGGGAGCCGGTGAGTTCCTCGAGGATGTCCGGGTGTTCGACGTCTTCACGGGTGCGTCTGTCGGCGAAGGTCGGAAGTCGGTGGCTCTGTCGTTCACGTTCCGTGCACCTGATCGGACGATGACCGACGAGGAGGTCGCTCCGATCAGAAAGTCGATCGTGGCATCGGTCACAGGGTCTGTCGGGGGCGAGCTACGAGGCGCGGTCTGATCTCGGCCGCTGCCTGCGACCCCTGCGCGAGGGTCGCCGGCGGCGGAGAATCACGTGCCGAAGGGTCGAACGCTGCTCAGAACAGGTTCTCGCCGGGAAGGGCGCTGGCCTGGCTCACCCAGTCGGCGAACTGAGCCTCGTCGAGCGGTTCGTCCTCGTACACGTTGAGGTATCGCACGTCCGGATGCTTCGAATCCACGGGCGGCTGCGGATCGAGCGAGGCTCCGTTGAGGAAGGTGACCTTCACATACTTCGTGAAGCAGTGGAAACTCATGAACCATCCGTTGCCTTCGATACCGTAGAACGGTGAGTTCCATCGCACCGCCTTGCGGACGTCGGGCGCGGTGGCGACGATGATCGAGTCGAGCAGGCGTCCGACCTCTGCCTTCCAGCCGGGCATCGCTGCGAGATACGCACCTACGGGACCCTCGCCATCACCTTTCGGGATCTGCGGGTTGCCGCCCGAGAGGAGGACGGGCTCGTCGGCGGAATGGTTGGGCGAAGATGGTGGCATCAGGTCCCGGGCGTCGCAGTCGTGATCGGTCGACCATACCAGGAGCGTGTTTCGGCCCGTGCCTGGCATGGCACCCGCGCCCACCATGGATCGAATCGTGCACCCGTTGCTCAACGAGCCCGCTATCGAGGTCGCGCCGAACTCTCCGACGCATCGGAGACTCCCGGTCGCGTGATTCAATGTCATAAGAACATCCAGTTCCGACCTTGTAGTGGGTGTAGGACGGGGGAGGGGATGGCGACGACTGACACCCAAGCGGTGGACACGTTCACGGAGTTCTTTGCCATCTACGAACCGCGCCTGAGACATGCACTCATCGCACGCTGCGGGGCCGAGATCGGAAGGGAAGCCACAGCCGACGCCCTCGAGTACGCCTGGTCGCACTGGGATCGAGTCGGTTCGATGGCCCACCCGGCTGCCTATCTGTATCGTGTCGGACAGAGCGCATCTCGCCGCTACCGGCGGCCGCAGGGAGTGGCCGGAGAGCCGCAGGTGGCGACGACACCGTGGTTCGAGCCCGCGCTTGAGCCTGCGCTCGCCAAGCTCTCCGACCGGCAGCGGGTGGCTGTCGTACTCCGGCACAGCTTCGGGTATCGCTTCGACGAGATCGCCGACGTCATGGGCATCTCCATCAGCTCCGTCCAGAAGCACATCGACCGCGGCCTCCAGAAGCTGCGGCGCAGGCTGGAGGTGTCGCCATGACGGATCCGATTCGACTTCTGGAGGAGTACGGAGCCGAGATCGACGCATCCATCGATCCAATCGGGTTCGATGAGGTACGCGGGGCCCCGGCTTCGGTCACGACGACCCGCACACGGTCCAGCATGCCGGCGTGGGTAGTCGCCACGGCGGTCGCCACCGTTGCACTGGTGGTGATCGGCGGAGGCTCGCTGCTGCTCGGTGGCGCCGAGGGCACCGCGCCAGCGGACGATCCGGCGCCGTCCTTCGACCTGGGCACCACGACCCCGGCCGTCGTCCCGTCCGACACCGTCGTACCGGTCGAACCGAACACCGTGCGGGTGTCCCTCGAGGCCGTGACGGGCCAACGGGGCATGGATCTCGCTGGTGTCATGTATCCGGGCGCCAACCTGACCGCTCTCGACGGTGGCGCGGTCGGCGGCTTCTGGGCCGTAGTGGACGCATCCGAGTACTCGACAACGAAACTCATCATGGAGCCCGCTGCCGATGGCGTCGGGCGATATCCGTATGTCACCGAGGAGCCGCTGGCGGTGGAACCCGGCGCGTACACACTCGTGCTCTGGCTGGATACGTCGCTCGGATCGTGGAACCGCTGGATTCCGGTCAATACGGACGGCGCCGGCCTCATCGGATGCCGACAGGTCTTTGAGGTGACGGATGGAGGTGCCGACATAAGCCTCTCTTCGCCCGTCCTTTCCCCGAATGGGTGGACCACTGACTGCACGACCGGAGCCGCTGTTCCCGGGCTGGATCCCCACGACGCAGTGAACCCATGGTCGGACGGGGAGCCCGGACTCGACGGATGGTTCTCCGAGGAGCCACTGGACGCCGCGATGCCTCCCGTGACCGGAACGGAGGCCGGGTCCACGGTGACGGTTTCGGTGGCTGACATCACCGGACATCTGGGTCACGACCTCGCCGGTGTGCTGTACGCCGACGACGATCTGACCGACCTCGGTGTTGGTGCCCTCGGCGGCTTCTGGGCTGTCGTCGAACATGCGCAGGACTACTCGGCCACCGAGGTCCTCCGCACGCCGGGCGTCAACGGAGAGGGTCGATTCCCGTACGTGGCCAGTGAGGCACTGATCGTCGAACCGGGCATGTACACCCTGGTGCTGTGGATGGACACCTCGCTTGGATCCTTCGACCGGTGGATTCCGATCAACACGGATGGCATGGGGCTCGTTGGCTGCAGGCATGTGTTCGAGGTCTCCGAAGAGAGCGTGGAGGTCACCCTCACACCGACTCTCCTCCCAGACGGCTGGACGACTGACTGCACCACGGGCGTGACCGTCGTGGGCGTCGATCCTGCTCGGGCCGTCGATCCGAGATTCGACGAGTGATCCGCTCCGAATCGGCACCTATGCGTGTGTGACCATGAGGTGGCATCCTGGTGCCATGGACACTGCGCTTCGGACGCTGCTTGGTCGTCCCGCCGTGGAGGTAGCCCCTCTGTTGTTGGGCATGACGTTCCGCACGTCCACAAACGGGGTGGTCACGTCAGTTCGCCTGACCGAAGTGGAGGCCTACATGGGAACTGACGACCCCGCCTCCCACGCATACCGGGGGATCACACCTCGCACCCGCCCGATGTTCGGCGCAGCCGGCGTGATCTACGTGTACCTCAGCTACGGAGTCCACCACTGCGTCAACATCGTGACCGGGCGGGAGGGCGAAGGTCAGGCAGTGTTGCTACGCGCCGGCACACCGGTCGAAGGGGTGACGATCATGGAGGAGCGGAGGGGCCGGTCGGCCGGCCTCACAGACGGTCCCGGGAAACTCGGGCAGGCACTCGGGCTGACGACGGCATACTCCGGGGCTCCGATCGATGGCCGCACCATAGAACTCGAGCCCGGCGAACCGACCGGTGAAGTGCTCGCGACCCCTCGCGTCGGGATATCACGAGCGACCGAACGTCCCTGGCGGTTCGTCACCGGGTGATGCACACTCGATCGGCTCCGTGCCGGCCTAGCCTCGCACCCCATGAGATCACCGGCGGAGCAACTCGAAGCGATCACCCGGACCGTTGACGTCGCCCTACCCGAGGGAGAGCTGCTGCGCCAGCTCGAGCTGGGACGGCCTCTGCGGGTGAAGCTCGGCGTCGATCCCACGGCCCCCGACGTCACCCTCGGTTGGGCGGTGGTGTTCGATCTCCTGAGGAGATTCCAGGAGGAGGGTCACACGGCAGTGCTGATCCTGGGGGACTTCACGGCGCAGGTCGGCGACCCATCGGACAAGGATGCGACGAGGAAGCGGCTCTCGGACGACGAGGTCAACGGATACGTCGAGGCATGCCTGCCCATGGTCAAGAGTCTGCTTCTGGAGGAGAACCTCGAGATCCGTCGCAACTCGGAGTGGCTGGGGGCGATGGACATGGCCGACGTCCTTGAAATGACCGCTCAGGTGACCGTCTCGCGGCTCATGGATCGGGAGGACTTCGC
>JASJCF010000112.1 GCA_030066265.1 Acidimicrobiia bacterium
GCGCTCGCCGAGTCGTACCCGCCCCAATGCGGGGGCGTCATCGTGGAATTGGCCGACCTGCGGCCGGACTCCGTCGTTGCGCTGCAGTCGCCGGACGATCCGGCCATCGCGGCCAGCTCATGGACGGACTACGTTGCCGGCGTGACGGGCGACGAAGCCGACGGCGTCTTGACGAACGTGGTGCTGACAGATCCCATCGCCCGCAGCGAGAGCGACGGCCTCGTGGTGCGCATCGCCGATCTGGGCCTCACTGCCACCGAGCCCTTCACGCTTCCCATCGACGCAAGGAACATCACCGACGACGATACGACGCTCACCTTCACCAGCGGGCAGCGTGTCGAGTTCACGCTGTCCGACGACAGCGGAGAGGTGTACCGGTGGTCGGAGGGGATGATGTTCACGCAAGCCATCGAGACGGCTGAGCTTCCCGCAGGGTCGGTCTACGGGACGACGTTGACCGGTGAGCCGATCGGCGTGGCACCGGGCACCTATCTGGCCAAGGCTTGGATCACAGCAGCCGAGGCCGCCAACGTCGTGGTCGAATGGGAGACCACCGTCGAATGATTGCGCCGGGCCCCCGTGCCGGGTGGAGAGCCGCACCGTAGGCTGGCCGGCATGGACGCGTACCTCATCGACTACATCCGGACTCCCATCGGCCGATTCGGCGGGTCGCTATCGACGGTGCGGCCCGATGACCTCGCAGCATTGACGATCGATCGGGTCATCGATCGAAGCGCGATCGAGGCGGGGTCCCTCGACGACATCTACTTCGGCGATGCGAATCAAGCCGGCGAGGACAATCGGAATGTGGCGCGCATGGCGAGCCTGATCGCCGGCGTCCCGCTCGATGTTCCCGGAAGCACCGTCAACCGCCTCTGTGGATCAGGCATGGAAGCCATCGGCCTGGCGAGCCGTGCCATCCGCTCCGGTGAGGCGGACCTCTTGATCGCCGGCGGTGTCGAGTCGATGAGCCGGGCGCCGAAGGTCATGGCGAAGGCGGAGACAGCGTTCGATCGCTCGGTCGTCGTCCACGACTCGACGATCGGGTGGCGGTTCGTGAATCCTCGCATGCGCGAGCTGTTCGGCTCCGATGAGATGCCGGGCACTGCGGAGAACGTCGCCTCCGAGTTCGGCATCGGCAGGGACGATCAGGATGAGTTCGCCTTCCGGAGTCAGATGCGGGCGAAACAGGCGGCTTCGGCAGGCTTCTTCGACGGCGAGATCACTCCCGTCGAGGTTCCGAGGAGCAAAGGTGATCCCCTCGTCGTGGACACGGACGAGCACCCGAGACCCGACACGTCCATCGAGGCCCTCGGCCGTCTTCGCCCACTGTTCGAGGGCGGCACCGTGACCGCGGGCAACGCCTCCGGTATCAACGACGGCGCCGCAGCGACCGTGGTTGCGAGCGGCGAGGTCGTAGAGAAGCTCGGCATCGAGCCGCTTGCGCGCATCGTCGGGATGGCGACGGCTGGCGTACCGCCGCGCATCATGGGCATCGGGCCGGTCCCCGCCACCGAGAAGCTGCTTCGACGCCTGGACATGCGCATCGGCGATGTCGACATCATCGAGCTGAACGAAGCCTTCGCCGCTCAGTCCCTCGCCTGTCTCCGACAACTCGGTCTGCCTGATGATGCCGAGCATGTGAATCCCAACGGTGGAGCGATTGCGATCGGGCACCCGTTGGGCATGAGCGGCACCCGTTTGGTGGGCACCGCCGCCCGCGAGCTGCGCCGACGTGATGGGCGGTATGCACTGGCCACGATGTGCATCGGGGTCGGCCAGGGAATCTCGATGGTGCTGGAACGCACGGCCTGAGCGGACCGGCGATCACGGATCGTGCCTCCGCTTCGGGTACGGTTTCGGACATGGAGCCATCGCGGGCAGACCTGACCGCCTTGATCAGGGACCCCATCCGGTTCCTCGACAGCGACTCTGCCGTCCTGCGACGCATGTCGGTATCGAACCTCAGGCGGGACCAAGTGGATGCGGCGTTCGACCTCGTCGCCGGGCTCGCCGCCGACTCTGACGACAGTGTGCGTGCTGCGGCCGTCGAAGCGCTCGGTTCGGCTGATAGCCAGGCGCTGCCCGTCTTGCTGGGCACGACCGACGACCCCGCGCCCCAGGTCCGAGAAGCCGTGGCGACGGCAATGGGTGAGGTGGGTGATGCGCGCTCGTGTGACTGGCTCATCTCGACGGCGAATTCCGACCCCGATCGAGGTGTGAGGGAGGCCGCCGTTGCCGCCTTGGGATCCATTGGTGACCAGCGAGCGCTCGAACCACTGCTCATGCTCGTCTCCGAGGGGCCACCACCTGTGAGACGACGGGCGATCGCGGCGATCACGGTGTTCGACGACCCTCGTATCGAACCAGCAATCCGCCGTGCGGCGCTCGATCGCAACCCCGGCGTTCGCGAGGCTGCCGAGATCGTGGTTGGGCGCCAGCTACGTCCCGAGGCCTGACCCTTGCGCCACACCGGCCTGGCCAGGTCCGGTCACGCCCCTTCGACCCACTCCGAGCCGCCCGACCAGTGCTCTTTCTTCCAGATCGGCGCTCTGGCCTTGAGCTCATCGATGATGTAGCGAGCGGCCGGAAATGCATCTCTTCGGTGGGCGGAAGACACGGAGACCACGACCGAGGCCTCGCCGAGGTCCACCCGTCCGACGCGGTGGAGAGCGGCGACACGCAGCACCGGCCAGCGATTCCGTGCCTCGCCGACGATCTCGACGATCTTGCCCTCGACGACTTCTGTGTACGCCTCGTATTCGAGGTGGGAGACACCGTCACGTCCCGGCGAGTGATCCCGCACCGTGCCGGTGAAGGTCACGGAGCATCCGGCCGATGGATCAGCAACGAACCGTTCAGCAGAAGCTGAATCGAGATGGTCGGCCGTCACTGCGACCCACGTGGACGACTCGCCGGCTACCAGACCACCCTCCATACAATCAACGACATGACGAACGATACCGCCGGACCGGACTCCCCCGATTCTCAGCTTCCCTTCATGCGGGAGGGGAACGAAGCCGGCGGTGAAAGCGTTGCAGATCACATGAGCGACACCACCCGAACCCCAGCAGCTCCCTCATCCGAGGCAGCCTCACCCGAGGCCACGGCACCCATCACACCCGAGGACACCGGCGACATGGACGCCGTCGTCCCTGCCATCGAACCCGCGATGACGAGCGAACCCGCAGCGGCCAGCGAAGCAGTGCCGACGACGGAATACGGCGACATCGACGCCGCCCCCTTCGACTACGACGCGTACTACGCCGACGCAGCACCCTGGCCGGTGGAACCGGTGCCTGCCACGCCGGAGCCCGAGCCTCGGCGTCGAGACGGCGTGTTGTTCTTCGTCGGCGCTCTCGCAGCTGCCCTCGTCGGATCCGCCCTGACGGTCGGCTTGCTTGCAGCCTCCGGCACTCTCACCAACGAGGATGCTGAGCCAGCGGCTGCCGCGGTTGCGGCGCCGGCAGTGGTCAACGACGAGCCCGCTGCACCGGCACCGGTGATCGAGAACACCATCGTCAACGAGCTCGGCGCTGCCGTGAACCCGACCGCCGTTGCGGTCAAGACGGTTCCGAGCATCGTCACGGTGAGCACGTTCGGCAGCGACCAGAACGGTTTCGGGTCGGGATCAGGCGTGGTTCTCACCGAAGATGGCTACATCGCAACCAACGAGCACGTCGTGGACGGCGCCGCTTCATGGCAGGTGACCTTCGAGGACGGCCGTGTGTACGAGGCCGACCTCATCGGTTCCGACCCCCTCACAGACCTCGCCGTCCTCAAGATCGATGCAGATGACCTCGTCGCCATCGACCTCGGATCTTCCGACGAGCTTGCACTCGGCGACCCGGCCGTCGCTGTCGGCAACCCGCTCGGTCAGGAAGGCGGCTCTTCGATCTCCGTCGGCATCGTCTCAGCGTTCGACCGCCGCGTCGACTTCGGAGACGGAACCGCACTGGTGGGCATGATCCAGACCGATGCCGCCATCAACAGCGGTTCCAGTGGAGGAGCCCTCGTCAACGCCGAGGGTGAGCTGATCGGCATCACCGCAGCGATCGGCGTCTCCAACGCGGGCCCCGAGGGAATCGGCTATGCCATCCCCGTCGAGGTCGTGGAGCGGATCACCGCAGAGATCATCGAGACCGGCGACGTCGTCCACCCATTCCTCGGCGTCACGATCGGCAACTACAGCGAGACGCTCGCCGACGGCGGTGTCATCCCGGCAGGAGCCCTCATCGACAGCATCGAGGGTGGCGGCTCGGCCGCTGGCGCAGCAGGCTTGCAGGAGGGCGACGTGATCGTCCAGATCGGCGATGAGGACATCGTGTCGCAGAACGATCTCATCCTCGCCGTCCGCCTGTATCGGGTCGGCGACACCGTCGACTTCGTCGCCATCAGGGACGGGCAGCCAATCACGGTCTCCGTCGTGATGGGTGAGCGGCCTGCCGAATTCGGAGGATGAACCCGATTGGACGGTGACGAATCGTGAACGGGATGGATGACGAAGGCATCTTCGAACAGCTCTTCAAGCTGCTCCAATCATCGGGACCGGTGAACTGGAAGCTGGCACGAGAAGTCACGAAGAGCCTGGCAGGCCCCCCGACCCCGATCGAACCATCCGTTGCCGAGGAGTACCGCGAGCTCGCCCACGTCGCTGACGTGCGCATCAGCGCCGTAGCGAATCTCCCCTCACCGTCGGTCGGAGAGCTCAATCCGACCGATCGGGCGACGTGGGCCGCCGAGAACCAGCAATCGTTCCGCATCTTGGTCGAACCCCTCGCCGACAAGCTCTCGGGCATGACCGATCCGGGCGGGATTCCCGGTATCGGCGATGTCGGCGGGATGGGCGCCATGCTGGCTCCCTTGGGCCCGGCCATCCTCGGGCTCCAGGCGGGGACGATGGTGGGCTTCATGTCTCACCGTGCCCTCGGCCAGTTCGACACGGGCATACCGGCGATGGACCACGATCGACCCTACGTCATCGTCCCGAACCTCGACGACTTCGCCATCGATCACGGCGTGGACCACCGACAGATCCGTCTGTGGGCCGCCCTCCACGAGGTTGCATTCCACCGCATCATGGCCGTCGAATGGGTGCGAGGCCGCTTCGTCTCCCTCGTGCAGTCGTTCTACGACACCGTCGAGATCGACACGGGCGACCTCCTCGGGAAGCTCGGCGCCATGAGCGATCCCGAGGAGATGCAGCGCATGCTCGGAGAGGGCGACGCAGATGCCGCAGGCCTCATCTCGGCCACATCCGACCCCGAGCGCTTGGCGGACCTCCAGGCCTTCACCGCCTTCATCGAGGGCTACGGTGACCGTCTCGTCCGCATCGCGGGGGCTGATCTGCTGCCGACGATCGACCGGATCGAGCAGGCCTACAACACCCGCCGGACCGAGCCCGACCAAGCCGAGCAGTTCCTCCAGCAATTCGCAGGGCTGTCCATGGAACGATGGCGCGCCGGCGATGCCGCCCGCTTCTGCGACCAGGTCGCCGAGCGCTGGGGCGAAGACACGCTCGCCAAGGTCTGGGACGAACCCGAGAATCTGCCCACACTGTCCGAATTCGACGACCCCATCGGATGGGCCGCACGGGTTCTCCTCGACGAAGTCCAGCTCTCATCCGGCCTCGACCTCGACTTCGATTCCGTCGGCATGGTTGGCGAAGAATCGGATACGGTCGAACCTGAGGCCGATGACACGGAAGCGGGAGAGTCCGCCGGTCACGAGCCCGATCGCCGGACCTCAGACGACGGAGACGACCAGGATCCCGAGACGGCCTGACGGTCCGCCGGCTCGGGTACCCTCGCCGCTCATTCCAGAGGACATCCCCGGAGGCACCACCCATGGCACTCGACGTCGGACAGCCCGCACCCACGTTCGAACTGACGGATCAGGACAAGAACCAGGTCTCGCTCGACGACCTGAAGGGCAAGCGGACGCTCATCGTCTTCATCCCCTTCCCATTCACCGGCATCTGCGATGGGGAGGCGTGCGCCATCCGTGACGGTCTCGGTGGCCTCGAAGACCTCGACGCCAACGTCGTCGTGATCACGGCGCATTCCGTCGCCAGCAACGCCAAGTGGGCACAGGAGTATGGCTTCACGTTCCCGATCCTGTCGGACTACTGGCCCCATGGCGAGGTCACGAAGGCATACGACAACTTCAACGAAGATCGCGGTGTGGCCTGGCGGGCGAGCTACGTGCTGGACGCCGACGGCGTGATCCGAGACGTCATCGCAACCGACAGCCTCGGCGTGGCCCGAGAGCACGAGCTCCAGATGGAAGCCCTCGCCGCAGTCTGAGTTCCGTTCTCAGCTCTTCGCTCTCAGCTCTTCGCTCTCAGCCCTTGCTGATAGCTGATAGCTGATAGCTGACAGCTCATGGCTCATGGCTCATGGCTGATGGCACTCAGTCGAGGAGCGTCGCCTGGTAGTCCTCCCGTGCGCTCATGAGCACCTTTGCGACCTCGCCGGAGACCCGCCATGCCGGGTTGAGACGCATGCAGTCGAGTTCGGATCGGTCGTCACATCCGCCCTTCACGACGAAGACGTCTTCCCAGACATCGGGTTGACTCGAGCGCACCCAGCCCGCCATCTCCCGGACCAGGGTGTCACCCTTGACGCCGTCGTAGGTCTCGAGCCTCGTCACGGCGTTCCTCTCCGAGAACTCGATCCGCCATTTGACCTCGCGCATCCGCTCGGCTCGATCTGCCAGGGCATCGCTTCCCGTCATGGTGCAATGGATCCATCGTTCCCCGACCGGCTCGCACGCATCGATCGTGAGCTGGTCGCCGACGCCGGCGCGGAAGGCGAGGTAGCGCTGCACGTGCGATCCGGTGACGGCATAGCCCTTGAATCCCGACGACTCCTGGAACCGATCCGTGAAGGCGTCCATGTCTCCGGCGTTCCAGAGCGCCACCAGTTCCGCTCCGAGGACGGAACGCTCTTCGGGGGAGGGGTAGGAGCCGTAGCCCGAGCCGGTTCCGGGAGCGGAGGTGGGAGTCGCCCTGGGCAGAGCCGGTCCGCCGTCCCCATCGGTTGGTTCGAGAGCTTCACCGCCCTCGAGTGCGAAGGCCGCGAACGCAAGTGAGCCGAGTGCGACCAGCACAGCAATGCCCGTGACGATCGCCGCACTCCTCGGAGTCCGTCGGTGAGTAGCCGGTTGTGAGGTGGTGTCAGTGGTCATGGTGACCTCCCGTGTCGGCAATGGGTGCTTGCGTGTGTGTTGAGCGACGGTTGCCGGTGCCGTCGTCCTTGCACGATGCGTTTGATGTGTTGAGCGGTTCGGCTCCGGTGATGGCGGTGAAGTCAGCGCGGAGCTGGT
>JASJCF010000113.1 GCA_030066265.1 Acidimicrobiia bacterium
AGACCCGGTGACGATCCCGACGACAGGAACTGGCTGAGACCGTGCGGCGATGGATCGGCATCGACGAGCATCACGCGCCTGCCGGCCTTCGCGGCAGCGATCGAGAGGTTCAAGGCGACGCTGGACGCGCCCTGTCCGGGGCCTGGTGAACTCACCAGCAGCACGCGGCCGCTGGTGTGGCCCTCGACTTCCCGCAAGAGCCCGGTGTAGCGGTCGGCCGTGTCCCCGCCGGACATCGCAGGCGCCGGCCCCTCGTCGTCCTCGGGAATGGAACCCAGCAGCGGAGTCGAGCGCAGCACGCCCACTGCGGATCCCTCGTTCGACCTCGATGCCATGACGTACCAGGCAACGCCCCCGATTGCCCCTGCCACCACCGCGGACCAGAAGACCCACCCGTTCGTGTCATCGATGGTGAGGGCGATCACGAAGGCGACGACGGAGACGCCCAAGGCGACGACGTTCGCCCGAGAGAAGACGCGTCTCAACAGGCTGGGTTTGGCTTGGGATTGGTCGTGGCTCACCACTGGTCGACCCCCGGGCGCTGTCCCGTGAATGCTATTCGGTGCTGCGTCTATAGGGTTTCGCCCCGGTGCGTCGAGATGCGGCCTCAAGCGTCCTCGCACGGGCTTGGACTGTAGATGCCTTCGACGACACCGTCGTCGGCCGTGCTCGAGACCGGTCCCCACAGCAGCAGTTCGCTTCCATCGAGAAGCCGGAAGTGGTCCTTGCCCTCGATCGTCTCGAACGCGATGGTGAATCGTGCGTAGATCGCCTTGAGCTCGGCGACCGTGTCACCGAGGGCGAGACCCGAGAGGGTCGTCAGGCCGAGCTGGCGATCAGATCCGAGGTCTTCGTACCGGTAGGACACCAAGGCGGCGTCCGACCGGAAACCGTCGAAGATGGCCAGGAGTTCGCCCCATTGCAGCGCATAGCTCTCCGCGGGTGAGCACAGGTCGTCGACGGTTGCGTTCTCGGCCTCCCCGAGGCTCGCGGTGAGGCGCCCCGCAGCGAACGTGATCGAGTCGCCGAAGTCGATCGGACCGATTGCCGCCTGTCGGAGGGTGAGCTCGTCGGTGGGGATGGGGTCGCCGACGGGCTCCCAGGCGGAAGGTGGCGGGAAGTCGACGGTCGTCGTCGTGGTCTCGGGAACCGTCGTGGTGGTGACGGCGGCGGTCGTCGTGGTCGCCTCGGTCGTCGTCGGGGCGATGGTCGTGACGGGAGATTGGGCAACGGTGGTGTCGGTGCTCGGATCGTCGTCGAGGAAGACGAGGACCCACACGATCACCACGGCGATCAGCAAGATGATCGGAATCAGCCACCGTGCGCGGCTCTTCGGCGCCTCGGGAGGGAGTGTCCAGTCGTCGAAGTCGAAGTCGTCGGCTTCGCTGAACGTGTCGGTCGCACCAGCTCCGCCGGCCGTAGCGGCCGTAGCGGCCACGGGTACGTCCATCTCGCCGGTGTCTTCCGGATCGAGAACGGGAGCGGATGCGTCCTGAGGTCCGGTTGGTTCCGGCGATGCCTCTTCGGCGTCCACCTCGGCCGCTTCTGCGGCGGAATCGGCTGCATCATCGGTTGCGGCGTCGGTTGTGGGGCTTGTAGCGGCGGCGGCGGTGACTGTTGCGGCGGCTGCGTCCTCGTCCGCGCTGGATGCCGGCTCTTCGGACTCGTCAGCCTCATCCGCAACGGGTGCCTGAGGTGCGTCACCGTCCGATTCGGTGCTTGCTTCATCTGCGAGCGAGGCCATGGTCACGGCTGCCGTTGCTTCCGCATGGGCCGGCGGCGGTGCCTCATCCACTGGCGCGTCCTCCGCCGATGCTTCGTCCGCCGGTGCTTCAGGCTGATCCCCCGCATCGACGGCACCGGCAGCGTCGGAGGTGCCTCCCACCGCTGCGGCCCCGGCCGGAGGAACCTCGGCGTCATCGCCGATGCGCTCGTCGACCCACGGCTTGCCGCAGTTCGGGCACAGCGGTTCATCGACGGATCGAGAGGTCCCGCAGTGGACGCAGATTCGCTGGGTCGGAGAGCTGTCCGTCATCGCCCGAGAGGATACGGGCACACCCTCAGAAGCAAGGGAAATCGGGCCCGTTCGAGCGCAGAACGCGAGTCAGCTCAGAGGTCCTCGCAGGGCCGGACGTTCTGTTCCACCGTGGCTGCCGCAAGCTCCTCGAGCATTGCGTCCCTGGCCTTCATCCACGGGGCATGCAGCGCACACAGGTCGTATTCGGGGCACGGTATGCCCCGTTGGACGCACCCTTGATCTTCGATCCGGCCCTCGATCACCTCGATCACATCGAGGACACTGACATCATCGAGGTCGACGAGCAGGCGGTACCCACCGCGCGGGCCCGGCGTCGAGGAGATCCACCCCGCCTTGACCAGGGGTGAGATGACTTGCGGTAGGTAGTGGGTCGTGATCCCGAGCTTCTCGGCAAGTCCCTTGCCCGCGACGAGGTCGCCGTTTGCGTCACCGATGCATCGCAACGACTTGAGCGCGAGGTCCGACTTCTTGGTCATCTCGAGGCGCATGCCAGATTCCTTAGCTCTCTTCTCCCCAATATACCCGGACAGCCGTCCCGGCTCCTTTCAATCGTGCGGGAAGCCGGGCCACGGGGGGAACGGCCCGGCCCCTCGCACCATTGCGAAGTCCTACTGCTGTGCCTTCAGATACGCGGAGACGTCACGCAGGTCTTGGTCGGTCAGCGAGGGGTTGCCTCCCCGTGCAGGCATGGCGACACCCTGCATGTTCTCCGGAGCGTCAGCCGCACGTCCGACGGCGATGAATGCGGCGAGCTCTTCTTCGGTCATGCTGGTGACGAATTCGCTCGGCGCCAGGACCTTTCCCAGGCCATCGATGCCGGCCAGGTCCCCGCCGTGGCACGAGGCGCAGCTGCTCTGGTACACGGCGGCGCCGTTGACCGGGTCACCGGGGCCGGTCGCGGCTGGTGGAGCAGTGGTATCAGAGGTGGAGCTACCGCCGCAGGCAGCGACGAGCAATCCCAAGGCGGCAGCGAGTAGGGCGATCTTCCTCATGTTCATGCTCTCCGCCCTCCGTCGATCAAGCGTGGCGATTGTATTCCTTAGAATCTTACTGCGCAATTGGAGAATCGGGCTCACGGGCTCACCTCTTCATGGTGATGATGCGACATGGGTCCGTCGTCCATCATCTCGTCTTCGTGCATGTGGTGGTGGCCCACGAGGCCGTTCATCGCCGGCAGCGTGCGAACCGTGGCCCAGTCGATCACGTGCCCATCGACGTCGTGAGCGAATGACTGTGCTCGCGTCTCGTCCGAGAACGAGAGGATGGAGTGGCCCATCGGTGAGGCCACGGACAGGGTCGGAACGAAGAAGGCGACTTCGGCTGCGACCCAGTCCTCGGTTTCGAAGTCGTGCACCCATACCTCGGTGGGGGCGTCGCCGGTCTCATCGAGGTGGACCACCATGTCTCCGACGTCGTCGAACTTCTTGCTCGATCCGTCCGCCAACCGATACGCCGTTGCGAACCGTGCTTCGGAGATGATCATGTTGCACTCGACACAGATGTCCCTGCCGTACTGGATCTCCGGCGGGCCGCTGGCGTTCGCCGTGGCGCAACCCGCCGCGACGACAGCCAGGAGTACGCCGAACGTGATGGTGCGGATGTTGATCACACGTCACCTCCTCGGGTGAATCGGAACCAGGCAAGAACGACCGGGATGACCGCCCACAGTGCGACGGTCGCGAACAGCATCCATCCGAGCTGATCGCCGAAGGTGTCGACCGCGTACCGGCCAGCAGGGCCGAGTACGTCCAGCGATCCGGAGAACGCAGTGAGGGAAGCGAGACGAAACGCCTCGACGGGATTCACAACAGCGGTTGCAAGAAGTCCCCAGGTCGGGACCCTGGTCGCCAGTGCCGAACCCATGACTCCGAGGTCGCCCACGAACGTGAACAGCAGCCACACGAACACGGCGATGCCGAGTGCGGCGCTGG
Organism: Acidimicrobiia bacterium; assembly: GCA_030066265.1. Taxonomy (GTDB): domain Bacteria; phylum Actinomycetota; class Acidimicrobiia; order Spongiisociales; family UBA5794; genus SZUA-442. The sequence continues at coordinate 3,970 of JASJCF010000113.1, forward strand.
CGGTGCGGGCGAATGTCGAAACGAGCATGCCGAAGCCGAGCATCGACACGGCGAGCAGCCACGAGAGCACGGCGATGCGCACGAAGCTGCCGGCGTCAGCGCCGCCGCCTTGCACCACGGTGATGAGACCTGCGAGCCCGAACCCACCGAAGACCGTGGCCGCAAGAGCAGCTGCGAGGCCTACATAGGTTCCCAAGAAGGCTTCGGACCTCGACACCGGATGGCTCAACAGAAACCGGAGGGCGCCGCTCTCGCGCTGGCCGGCGATCGATGAGGCGCCGAGCGTGAGTCCCATGAGCGGCACGATGATCTGTGCGAGGGCAACCAGCGATGCAGCGGTCCTGCCGAAACTCCCGAACTCTGCGACCTGCGACCCCGGCAGGGCGACGGTCGCCATGAACACCGCAAGACCCGCAAAGGCGAGTGTCCACATCCAGAACCACTTGGAACGGAAGGCTTCGGCAATCTCCTTCTTCGCGATCGCAGCAATGAGCGACGGCTGTGCGCGCTCGGAGATCGCTTCGAGTTGGAGAGACGTCATCGCCACACCTCCAGGTCACGGATGCTCAGCCCTGCTTCCTGCAACGCCGCCACGGCCTCCCCTTTGCCTTGGGCCGAGACCTCGACGAGCACCCCGCGTGAGTTCATGCGAGCGGCGAAACCCTGTTCGTGCAGTACCTGGAGTGCGGTTGCCGAATCGCCGTTGTTCATGATGACGTGGAGCCACGCCTTGAGACCGAGCTCGTCGGCGAGGTCCGACGGGCCGCAAATCACTTGGATCCTGCCCGCCTCCATTGCGACGACGCGATCGACGAGCATCGCCATCTCCTCGATGTGGTGCGATGTGATGATGAGCGTCCGGCCGGAGTGCCGGAGATCCTCGAGGAGGGAGATCGCAGACTCTCGGGCGCGTGCGTCGAGGTTCGAGGTCGGTTCATCGAGCAACAGGATCGGCGGGTCGGGCAGGAGTGCCGAGGCGATGCCCAGCCGTTGTTTGAGGCCACCGGAGAGCTCTCGCACGCGCTTGTCCGCGTGATCGGTGAGGTGGACGGTCTCACAGACCTCGTCCACACGCTGCGGCGACAGGAAGCGGAGCGAGGCCGAGTAGTCGAGCAGCTCGTACACCGTCATGTCGTCGTAAAAGGACAGTTCCTGGGGTACGTACCCCATTGCGCCTCTCACGGCCTTTCCGTGTTCGGCTGCGTCGAGACCTCCGACGGTGATCGAGCCCTCGTAGGTCACGAGACCGAGCAGGCATCGAACCACGGTGGTCTTGCCCGCACCGTTCGGCCCCCACAGGGCGACCGATTCGCCGGGGCTCACGTCCAGATCGAATTCAGACACCACCTCGATGGCGCCGTAGCGCTTGGTGAGCGATGTGATCTCGATCATGCGTGTGCCTTCCGGTTGGCTGGGTGAGTGCGAGCGCGACGCGGCGCCAACATGAGGGCCGCTGCCGTACCGATCATCAGGGCGGACACCGCGAGCATTGCGATCCTGGCCCCGGCGCCGCCGCCTCGCCCGAGGGACCCGAACTGTGGCCTGGCGACCATCGGATGCGGGTCTTCCACGAGAGGGTCGGGCCGCAGGATCGGGAAGAGATCTGCGGACAGGCTCATCGCCCTCGCAGCGGGGGTGTTCTGGAAGAACTCCAAATCGGGGTGGCTGTCGGTGAGGGTGTTGTAGAGGTCATCGACCTTGTAGGCGACGTCGCCGATGCCGTCGCCATTGGCGTCGTATCCGGCGAAGTCGCTCCAGTAGTTGCCGACGCCGTCGAGCGACCAGGCGTTGCCCTGGAACGAACCCGTGCCGGTCAGCCCGACCTGCTCCCCATTGTCGATGAAGGCGTTCTCGTGGAACACGTTCCGCTTCACGGATGGCTGGAGCAGCACGCCGGTGCGGTTGTATGCGATGAGGTTTCCGGACGTGTAGCCGTACTCGTCGTGTGCGTAGGGGGTGTTGTCGAAGTAGATGCCGACCCGGTTGCCGATGACTCGATTGCCGACGAGTTCGACGCGATCCATGTCCTTGAGGCCGATGCCGTAGCCGCTGGGGCCGTGGTTCTCTGCGAGGACGTTGTTGCGGATCACGACGTCCCTGCTGTACATGATGAAGGCGCCGACGGAGTTGTTGCTCAGCACGTTCTCCTCGACGACCGCACCATCCGAGTACATGAAGTGGAGGCCGTAGCGGCCATCGGAGACCTCGTTGCCCCGAACGGTGATCTCGTCGGTGAACCAGAAGACGGTGTCGCGACCGCCGCGCACGACGTTGTTCTCGATCACCGAACGTTCGCTCTCCCAGAGCCGAATCCCGTCACCCCGGTTGGCGATGAAGACGTCCTTGCTCCCGAAGACGTTGTCGGAGATGACAGAGTCGGGTGCGCTTCGCAGGAAGGCACCGAACAGGACGTCTTCGAAGCGGTTGTTCCTGATCACGGCGCGGGCTCCGGTGACGGACAGCCCGGAATCCTCACGATCGAGCGTGATCCCGCTGCCCGTGATGACCAGGCCTTCGATCGTCACGTCGGGTGAGGTCACTTCGATGACGGTGCCATCCCCGCCACCGTCGACGGTCGGCCAACCGACGCCAGTGATCGTGAGGGGCTGGTCGATCAGCACACCACCGCGGTAGTGCCCTTGGTCGAGCACGATCGTGCCTCCCGGAGGTGTGGCATCGATGAGTGCCTGCAGGTCGACCGTGTCGTCGGCAGCTGCCGTCGGTAGGCCGAGGACCGTCACGGCCATCAGCCCGGCAAGCAGCGACAGGGTCCGCATCACGACTCGGCCGCCCTCCGTGCCTCGATCAGCGGCTTGTAGGCCCGACGATGGAAGACGAGTCCGGTGACGATCAACCCGGACGCGATCACCGCGAGGATGAATCCGATGCCGGGCAGAGCGAGTGTCTCGAACTGCGCAATGGTCGCCGGGCCGAACAGAGGTGGCGTGAACTCTCCGACTGCTGCAGCCAGAGGGGCCTTCGGATCGAGGTGATGGCCGAAGTCCCAGAGCCAGTACTGCAGGTCGACCATGAACACGATCGGGAAGACCAAGGCCGGCAGGACCAGGAGCACCACCCAGCGCGAGTGCACGACCAGAGCGGCGAGCAGAAGGCCAGCCAACACCGTGATCACCACGAAGGCGATGGAGCGCTCCAGCGTCGCCGCGTCCTGGAAGGAGCCCAACCCGACATAGTGGTTGAGCCCTTCCAGTTCCGCGACGTCGCCTTCGAGTCGATTGACGTAGGCAGTGACGGTCAGCCCGTCCGGAAACTGGGGCGCACTCAGGCGCAGCACCCAATAGGGGAGGAGCAGCGACACCATGAGCAGGAACGCTGCGCCGGTGAAGAACCATGTCGGCAGCCGATACCGCTCGGCGTGCTCTTGCTTCTCCTCACG
>JASJCF010000114.1 GCA_030066265.1 Acidimicrobiia bacterium
CGTCGACGTCCGTGAGGTGATGCAGGACGTCGATGGCGTCGTGCACCCGTGGCAGCCAACGGCCGAGGCGGCCGAATTCCTGGACGTCACCGGCCACCACGGTGTCGCCGTCCTGAACGATCGGGAACACCTCGTGGGCATGCTGACCCTGTCGGACATCGCCAAGTCCGGAGGCCCATCGCACGATCGCTCGGTCGCCGATGCGATGTCGCGTGACCCGATCACGATCGATCCAGATGCCCCGGTATCGGAGGCGCTGTCGCGCATGGCGAGCTTGGGGGTCGGCCGCTTGCCCGTCGTGACCGGGCCCAAGGGCCGGCAGCTCGTGGGCATGTTCCGGAGGGAGTCCGTGGTGAAGGCCTACGAGTATGCCCTCTCGACTGCCAAGGGCCGAGAGCTCTATCGGGAGCGCAAGCGCATTCGGTCACAGCCCGGAGCCGACTTCTTCGTCGTGGGCATCGAGGAGGGCTCGCCGGTCGCGAACCGCAGTGTGGCAGAGGTGTCGTGGCCGGAGGACGCCGTGCTGGTGAGCATCCAACGGTCGATGGCGGTGTTGGTACCCCACGGCGACACCATGATCCGCATCGGTGACGTGCTGACCGCGTTTGGCTCACAAGAGGCCCATGACGAGCTCACCGTCCTCGTCAAACCGGGCAATCACGCCGAAACCGGGTAGCTTGCGGTGGCGCTACCGCATGGGTGACATGGACGAACCGACACCGCTGATCGTGCCCGTGGTCCTGTCCGGAGGGTCGGGAACACGCCTGTGGCCCGCATCGCGCGAGCACCGCCCGAAACAACTGCTCCCGCTCGTGGGCCACCAGTCGATGCTCCACGAGACGATCGACCGCGTGAAGGATCTCAGCGGCTTGGACAGACCGATCGTGGTGGCGAATGCCGAGCACGAAGCCGTCATCCGCCGCACGCTCTCCGAGGAGGGTGTCACCGATGCGTTGCTGATCCTCGAGCCCGTCGGACGCAACACGGCGCCGGCGATCGCTGCGGCGGCACTCATCGAGCAGGAAGCTGGTCGTGATCCGCTCTTGCTCGTGCTGCCGGCCGATCACGTCATCGCGGACCCTGCGGGATTCGTCGATGCGGTGGATGCCTGCGTCTCCGCGTCCTCCGGCGGGACCCTTGTCACGTTCGGCATCGCCCCCACCCACGCAGAGACCGGATTCGGATACATCCGTGCGGGCCAACCAATCGACGGTGAACTCTGTGAGATCCTCGAATTCAAGGAGAAGCCAGATGCTGCGACTGCGGCGGGGTATGTCGACAGTGGCGACTACTCGTGGAACTCCGGCATGTTCCTCGTGCGCGCAAGCGCGCTCATCGAAGAACTCGAGGAGCAACGGCCAGCCATGGCGGGGGCCGTCGGGGAGGCAGTGTCTCGCAGCGATCGAGAAGGCCGAACGGTGAGGCTCGAAGCCGAAGCCTTCTCATCATGTGAATCCGAGAGCATCGACTACGCCGTGATGGAAGGGACGAGTCGGGGCGGTGTCATCCCCATCGACGTGGGTTGGAGTGACGTCGGCTCGTGGGCCGCACTCTGGGACATGGTCGCACACGACGATGCGGGGAACTCCGTGGCGGGAGATGTGGTCACGGTCGACACCAGCGAGTCGCTCATCTCCGGGGGTTCGCGCCTGGTCGCCGTCGCCGGGCTCGAACGAGTTGCCGTGGTCGACACCGCCGACGCCGTCCTGGTGGCTTCTCTCGATTCCGCCCAAGCCGTCAAGTCCATCGTCGAGAGACTGCGAGCGGACGAGCGAGAAGAGATCGAGCACGACGGCACCATCGTCGATTCGTGGGGAACGAGCACGGTACGGTCGAAGGGCCCTGGCCACATCGTCCGCGAGCTCTCCATCGACCGAGACGCAACCCTCCGGAGTCCCGCCGCGGCGGCGACCACCCACATCCAAGTCCTCGACGGCCTCGGATCCCTCCGGGTCGGGGATGATGAGCTCGAGGCACCCGAAGGATCCTCCCTTGCGATCGAGCCCGACCGCTCGTGGGAGCTGGCAAATGCCGGTGACAGGATCCTCAGGATCGTCGAGATCCTGGTCGATACTGTGGTGAACGTTCATCCAGACCCGGAATCCGGGACGCCAAGGAGGGAACCGTGACCGGTGTCATCGTCGCCGCCGTGATCGCATTCGTCGTGGTCGGTGTCGTGCTGGCTCGAAACACGTCGTCGCGCAAGAAGCAGGCGATTGCCTCGCTCGAGGAAGAGAAGAAGTCGATCGGCCACTTCAGCATCGTCGACCTCATCGATGCCGAGGTCACCGAGCTGGGCCTCCGATCGATCGACGGTGCCGAGGGCATTCCGCCGGAGGTGCTCCTCAAGACGTGGTCGACGAACGAATCGGTGCATGATTGCGCACATCACCAACTCCGATATGTGCTCGCCCCCGGCGTCGAGCCGGCGGATGCGGACCACACATCGCTCGAGCTCATCTGCGATCGCAGCGCACCGCTCGATGCGCGTCAAACCGATACCCCCCAAGCCGATGCCCTCGAAGCCGGTGACGCGGCCGACATCACGCCTGCCGAGGGAGCGGACGAGCCCGCGTCGTGACCCGGAGCCTCCGATGACGGTGGTTGCGGTGTTCGGAGCCTCGACGACACCCCCGGACTCGACCGAATGGGGCCAGGCCAACCGGTGCGGCCGACTCCTCGCCGAAGCCGGCTACGCCGTCGCCACCGGCGGCTACGGAGGAACCATGGAGGCTGTGTCCGAAGGTGCCGCATCCGTGGGCGGCGACGTCATCGGTGTCACCGCGCCATCCGTCTTTCCGGACCGACCCGGTGCCAACACCCACGTCACGCACGAGGTTCCCGCCGCGAGCCTCACGGAGCGGATCGGGCTCCTCGTGGAGAGCACCGACGCCTCCATCGCCCTCCCGGGCTCTCTGGGGACGGCGACGGAGGTCCTCGTCGCCTGGAACGCGGCGTACGTGGCGGCCGAGGCTGGAGGCTTCCCCAAGCCACTCGTCGCCGTCGGAGATCCGTGGTTCGAGCTCGTCCGTCACCTCGAGCGCCTGCTCGGCATCACCCCTGGGATGGTCTCGCTGGTTCCCTCGGTCGACGAGGCCGTTGCCGTGGTCTCATTGCATCTGCGCTGAGGTGTCGCCCCTGCGGCGAAGACGGAGCGTCAGGCCGACGACGAGGATTGCGGCACCGACAGCCCCGACCAGCATCGACCGCTGGATGAGGCTGATCGTGACCGTGTCGTACATGTTCGATGCGAGAACCGAGTAGTCAGGATTCGAAATGGCATCGGGATAGGACCGCCCGAGCGGGGTCAGCACGACGGCCGCGCCGGCGGCGAGCAGGAGCGCAAGCCCTGCCGCGATCAGGACCGTCGATCTCGACCGCGCAACGCTCACCAGGATCACCCCGAGGACGACAATCGCCACCACGCCGATCCACAGCACAGCCCGAAGGACGTGGACCTCCGCCCTGATGTCGGGAACCTCACCCGCATCGAACAGGACGTAGCTTCGGAACACATCGTCCGGGAACAGATCGACCAAGCCGGGAGCGATCACTTCGACGGCACGCACGATCACCTCCTCGTAGGCCGCGAGGTCGACGACGACCGCCGTCGTGACCCCGTCGAGGAGCCTCACATGGATATCGACGGCGACCGTCTCGAGCAGCGGCCGAAACGGCTCGGTTGCCAGCAGCGTGGTGAGCAGCGGACGAAGGGTCTCCTCCAGAATGCCGGCGGCCGGGTACTCCTCGACGATCCGTCGCGCCACGATCGAACCGATCGCCTCGTACGACCCGTCACGTTCGAACGATTCCAATGCCGATTCGACGAACGACGTGCGATCGACGATTTCCGTCGCCATCCACGAGCCGAAGATCACCGCGTACACCGACATCGCCAGGAGCAACGTGATGACGGCGATCAGCGTTCGTCGCATCGTTCACCCTCCAGCGCGAAGCGAGCAGGCTACCGGAATGGGAAAACCTTGCCTGGACCACCCTGGGAACCACCGGATGCGATCCGTATCGTGAATGCCACGATGCGACGCCGCCTCATGTTCGCCACGGCAGCACTCTTCTTCGCTGCGGCCTGCACCACGGAGCCCACGCCGGCGACGACACCGCCGACGACGGCGCCGGCCACGGACGCCACGATGGCGACGAGCGACTCGGCCACCTCCACATCGAGCACCACCACGAGTCGCGCGACCACCACCACGACCGATCGGCTCGCCGAAGTCACGGCGATCTTCCAGGATCTCGAAGAGCGACGCCTGGAGGCGATCTACACCGGCGACCGTGAGGCCTTTGCCTCGCTGTTCGCCGACACCCCCTACCTCGATCGCAGCCTGGAGGTCTTCGACTTCGTCGAGCCCGGGCCCGTTCCTCAGGTCGCCGTGACATCGATACAGATCGTCGACGACTCCGACACTTGTCTCGTGTTCCGCGCAGGGGGCCAAGTAGCTGGTGTCGATTTCGAGCCCGTCACGGTGACGTTGACGCCATCAGGCGATGGATGGCTCATCGCCTACACGACTGACGCGCAGGAGGGCTGGCTATGCGATGGCTTGCACCCGCTCTCGGGCTAGCTCTGGTCCTCATTATCAGCTTCCCGGTCGTTGCCGCTGAGTGTGTGTTCGATCCGATCGCGAACCGGCTTGTGTGCAATCCGGCGGGGACCTTTCCCTCCGACACCGACGGGCCCGGAGATCGGGACCCCGAGCCGGTGGACGACCCCGGTCTTCGGTACGTGTACACCGCAACCGATCCGGTGATCGGCGACTGCCACTACTGGAGCAACGTCCCCGGTGGCCTCGACGCTTGGAATCCGGCCAACGACCCGGCCGTCATCGCCGTCGTGACGGGGCTCCCGGTCTGCCCCGATCCCCCGGTCGATCCCGAAGTCCGTGCGTGGGAGGTGTTCCGATCGTGGGATCTCGCACCGCCGGACCCCGTGATCACGCCTCCTGATCACGGCATCACCGGGCTCGCCACGTTCGTCGCGGCAACCGAGCCCACGCCGGTCACCCACGGCGAGACCCTCCCCGACGGGCGGCCGCTCGAGGTCCGGGCTCGGGTCATCGCCGTCGACGTGGAGTGGGGCGACGGGAATCGCACGTCGGCGAGACCGCACGAGGCCGCGTCCCCTCCGGATGGGTCGCTGACGCACACCTACCGTCACAAGACGTGCCCGGCGGAGTACCGAAGCGAGCACCCATCGGGCGCCCTGTGTCACCCGACGCTCGAGAAGTACACCATCACGGTGGGATGGGTGTGGATCGGTGAGTACAACACGGGAGGCGGCTGGACGCCCTTGGGAACTCTTCCTCGGACCATCTCGCTGACCTACGACGTCGACGAGGTGCGCGGGGTGAACGTCCCCTGAGCCTGGGGTAGCGTGGCCCCATGGATTTCTACCTCGGGGCGACACCCGATGCCGACCCGGTGACCGACGCCGATAGCCGTACGCACTACGACCCGTCCGACCTCACCACGCACGGCGTGATCGTGGGCATGACCGGATCCGGGAAGACGGGCCTCGGTGTGATCTTCCTCGAGGAGGCGCTAAGGCAGGGGACTCCGACCCTGGTCGTCGATCCCAAGGGGGACATGACCAACCTCCTGCTCACCTTCCCCGAGCTCCGGGCCGAGGACTTCCGCCCCTGGATCGACGAGGGCGCAGCCGCCAAGGAAGGCGTCTCGCCAGACGACGAGGCCGCCGCCGAGGCAACGAAGTGGCAGCAGGGTCTCGCATCGTGGGACCTCGGTGCCTCGGACATCGCCGGGCTGCGAGCGACTGCGGACATGACGATCTACACGCCGGGGTCACAGGCGGGCATCCCCCTCGATGTCGTGGGTGAGCTCACCGCACCGGACCTGTCGTGGGAAACAGATGCCGAAGTGATGCGCGACGAGATCCAGGGCTACGTGTCGGGCCTGCTCGGCCTCGTCGACGTCGATGCCGACCCGATCTCCTCACGGGAGCACATCCTGCTCTCCAACCTCATCGAGCATGCGTGGCGCAATGGCCGAGATCTGACCCTCGAGGATCTCATCGGCCAGATCGCAACACCTCCGATCCGCAAACTCGGCGTGTTCGAAGTGGACACGTTCTTCCCCGAGAAGGACCGGATGGCCTTTGCGCTGAAGCTCAACGGGCTGCTGGCTTCACCCTCGTTCGGGAGCTGGATGGACGGCGAGCCGCTCGACATCGAGCGACTCTTGTGGCGAGACGGGAAGCCCCAGGCGGCGATCGTGTATCTCGCCCACCTGTCGGACAGCGAACGGCAGTTCCTGGTGACCACCTTGTTCTCTCGACTCATCACTTGGATGCGCTCCCAGCCGGGGAGCAGCGAGCTGAGAATGCTCGCCTACATGGACGAAGTGTTCGGGTTCGTGCCTCCGACGGCGGAGCCCCCCGCAAAGAAGCCGATCCTGACCTTGCTCAAGCAGGCGCGAGCCTTCGGGGTAGGGTTGTTGCTCTCGACACAGAATCCGGTGGACCTGGACTACAAGGCCATGTCGAACGCCGGAACGTGGTGCATCGGGCGGCTCCAGACCGAACGGGACAAGGCCCGCATCATCGAAGCCGTCACCGCAGCGAGCGGCGAGATCGACGTCGGGGCCATCGACGACCAGATCTCCGCCCTCGGCAAGCGGCAATTCCTGCTCCACAACACGCGCGAGTCGGCCCCCGAGCTGTTCGGCACGCGCTGGGCCATGTCGTACCTGCGCGGTCCGATGACTCGCGAGGAGGTCCAACGGATCACCGATCCGATTCGCTCCACACGACCGACACAACCCGCTCCCACCGCAGCCGAGCCAAGCGGCGAACCCGTCATCAGTGACACGTCTCTCGGTGGTGCAGCCCCCGCCCCCGAGGTCGCCGAGGGCATCGCCGCGAGTGAACTGCACCCCGCCGCACCGTGGGCGAGCGAGGTGCGCCACGATCCGGCTGCGGCGACCCTGGTGCCCGGCATCGCTCTCACCGTGGAGATGCGCTTCGATGAGTCGAGAGCGGGCATCGATCACACCGAGACGTGGGAGGCGGTTGCATTCCCCGCACCTGCCGATCCGTCCGCAGCGGAGTTCCTCGAAGTCGATCACGATCCTCGCGACTTCTCCGTGCCCGTCGGAGAGGGAACCTTCGTATCGGGCGATGCTCGCCTGTCCCAATCGTCGTACTTCACCAAGGTGGTGGCAGCAGCGAAACGTCAACTCGACCGAAACGAGACCCTCGTGCTCGAGCGAAACGCGACGCTGAAGGTCACCCAGCGACCGGACGAGTCCAGTGAGGAGTTCCACGCCCGGCTGGAACGCACCGCCGAAGATCGAGCCGACGAGGAGATGGCGAAGCTCC
>JASJCF010000115.1 GCA_030066265.1 Acidimicrobiia bacterium
CCCAGCGACACGCATCAGAAACGTCACCGAGCGCTGCACCCCGAGGGTCTCGACCCGCAACTCGGGACTCGGGACTCGAGACTCGAAGCTCCTTGGCTCCTCAGCCCCTCGGCTCCTGAGCTCCATGGCTCAAGGCTCACGGCTCAAGGCTCACGGCTCAAGGCTCACGGCTCAAGGCTCACGCGTCCGCCTCGTGGTCCACCTGGCGAGCGCGAATGAGGATCATGATGCTCACGACGAGGACCCAGATCGGGAAAGCGAGCCGGAGCCATCGGATATTCGATCCACCGATGAGGAGGACCACCGCCAGAGCGATCGAGAAGACGACGAGCCAGCGCGGCATGACCTGCGTCCGCATCCAGATCGAGGAAGCGGAGATGACGAAGACGCCGGCCATCCGCAAGGTGAACGTGCCGGCCATGATCTGGATCATCGAAGCGGCGTACAGGAACGCATCGCTTTCTCCCCACGAGGGATCGGCTCCATATGTAGCGAGGGATGCCCACACGAGCCCTGCCCACACGAACAAGGTCGCAAGGAAGAGCAAACCGGAACCGAGGAACACCGTTGCGAAGAGCCTGTCCTCCAGGTCGCCGATCTGATCGCGGATCACCCCGATGAACCACAGGAAGGCGATCCCGGCGAAGGGCAGGAGGCCCATGGCGAAGCCCATCACGGCAGCTCGCTCCTCGAGCCATGTCGGATCGTCGAGCGCTCCATCGGGAATCGACCACTGGGTGAGCACCATCGCAAGCCCCAGCAGGAGTGCGAAGATCACCCCTGCGATCCCGGCGGCACGCGGCGACCGGAGCGGTTCCCGGATCATGCCGGTGGCTTCCACGTTCACCCTGACTCCCCGATGACAAGCCACCCTAGCCCTCGGCCCTCCCGGGATGATCGCCGACGATCACTCGACCACACAACGGCTCCACTAGCGAGGCCCAGCGACGTCATGCGCCACAGCGACGTCGTCAGTAGCCCTTGATGCCGACGGCCTTGCGGACCTCACGCTCGTACGGAGCAGCGAGCTCGTTGGCCTTGGTGCCGCCATCGTGGAGGACCGCCCGCACGTCCCCGTTCGAGAGACTCCGGTAGGTCTCGCGGTAGGGCGCCAGCTCCTCGACCACCGCCTCGGCCACGGCGTCCTTGAACACGCCGTATCCGCTGTGGGCGTATTCGGCCACCAGATCGTCGATCGACCGGCCGGTCGTCGCCGACATGATCTCGAGCAGGTTGGAGATGCCCGGCTTCGCCTCGACGTCGTAGCGGACCTCGGGATCGCTGTCGGTGACCGCGGAGCGAATCCGCTTGCGGATGACGTCGGCATCGTCGAGCACGGCGATCCGAGACCGCTCCTGTTCATCGGACTTGGACATCTTGTTGTGCGGCTCCGTGAGGGACATGACCCGGGCCGACGTCTCCGGGATGTATGCCTCCGGGATCGGGAAGACCTCGCCGAACCGGTTGTTGAACCGCTCGGCGAGATCACGGGTCATCTCCATGTGCTGCCGTTGATCGTCGCCGATCGGCACGAGGTTCGCCCGATACAACAGGATGTCGGCAGCCATCAGCACCGGGTAGGAGAACAACCCGAGATCGGCGCGTTCGCCTCGTGCGGTCTTGTCCTTGTATTGCGTCATCCGGCCCAGCACGCCCATCGGCGTCATCGTCCCGAGGATCCAGGCGAGCTCGGCGTGGGCCGGTACCTGGCTCTGGGTGTAGAGGAGCGACCGCTCCGGATCCACGCCGAGCGCCATCAGCACCTTCGCCGTGTCGATCCTCTCCCTCTCCAACTCGGCCGGGTCGTAGTCGACCGTCATCGCGTGGAGGTCGACGATGCAGTAGATGGTGTCGTAGTCATCCTGAAGCGCAACCCAGTTCCGGAAGGCACCCAGGTAGTTGCCCAGATGGATGTTCCCGGTGGGTTGGACCCCGGAGAAGATGCGGGGCTTGGCTTCGGTGGTCACGATCGCTCCTCGTCCTGTGCTGAATGCTCACGCAATCGGGTCACCCACTCGGGTCACCCACTCGGGTCACCCGCTAGGTCGCCCGACGGCGTGAACGATACGAATGCCCGCTGAGCTAGCTCGCTCGATGAACCCTCGCCCGGCGCTCCGTCGGCTCGACGTCCATCACGCAAGCACGGTGGATGGAACCGCTCGGGTGATCGCCGGCGGGTCCGCGTCGCTCACAGCTTCACCAACACCTTGCCCGTGTTGGCTCCCGTGAAGAGCCGCTCGAAGGCGGTCGGCGCCTGGTCGAGACCCTCGACGACATCCGTCCGGAACACGATCTCCCCCTCTTCGTTCCATCGGCGCAGGTCGGTCACGGCGTCCATCACGCGACTCATGTGATCCATGATGATGAACCCCTCCATGCGCCCCCGCTGGCTGATGAGGATCGGAAGGTTGCTCGGCCCCGGCCTGGGTGCCGCGTCGTTGTACGAGGAGATCGCACCGCAGAGCACGATGCGGCCGCGTTGGGCGATGTTGGCGATCGCCGCTTCCAAGATGTCACCTCCGACGTTGTCGAAGTACACATCCACTCCGCTCGGGCAATGCCTGCGAATCGTTCGGCGAACGTCCTCGGTCTTGTAGTTGATGGCGGCGTCGAATCCGAGCTCATCGGTGATCCATGCGCACTTCTCGTCGCTGCCGGCGATCCCCACCACCCTGCATCCCTTGATGCGGGCGATCTGCCCCGCGACGGAGCCTGTGGCACCCGCCGCGCCGGACACCAGAACCGTCTCGCCGGGTTCGACACGGCCGATGTCGAACAGCCCGACGTATGCGGTGACGCTCGTGATGCCGTACACGCCGAGAGCCTGCTCGGGCGACATCCACTCGGGAAGCACGCGGTACCCCGACTCGGCGATCGCATACTGCTGCCAGCCAACGGTCCCGAACACCGATGCGCCGACCGGGTAGCGGGAGTTGCGCGACTCCACGATCGTGCCGACACCGGCGCTGCGGATCGGCTCACCGATCCCGATGGCCGGCAGGTATGTGTCGTAGGCCATCCAACCTCGGATCGTCGGGTCCATCGACAGCCAGGTCACTTCGACGAGAGCCTGGCCGTCGTCGAGCTCGGGGACAGGGACGTCATCCGTGGCATAGGTGTCGTCGTCGGGTGTGCCCGTCGGTCGGCGGGCGAGCGTGATGCGGTGATTCATCCGGTCCATGATGCGATGGTATGCCGCGATGCGTCAGCCGTTCGAATCGAACAGGAGCCAGAGCACAACCACCGCCGCCACACCGACGAGACACGCAACGCCGATACCGATCGTGAGCCTGAGCGCAGGCGATTCGATCCGGGCCGTGAGCGCCGTCGCAACACCCGAGGCAAGCGCCGCCAAACCGAGCGCCACGAGGATCAGCAGCGCTGCCATGACCGCGTAGTGGGAGCCTCAGGGTGCGGCATCTATGCCCGTCGGTACTCGATGGCGTTGCCGCGCTTGCCGGTTTGGACGATCTGGCCGGTGTTCCGAAGGCAGTAGGTCATCTGCTGCGCGATTCGTCGTGGGCACCCGAGGCGCGATGCGAGGTCGGCGGTCGTGAAGCGATCACCCAACCCGGCCGGCAGCAGATCCGCCAGATCGCTCGAGGAACGGATCAGCATGGAATCCAGGACCTCGACCAGGTGCCGTTCCTCCACCACCCAACCCTTCCGTCGCCACGCCTTGCCCGGTTGATGCCGCCGGAGCTCCTCCTCGCGAGTGAGAACGATGACGAGGTCCAGACCGGGATGGTCGACCAGGGTCGGGAAGCTGACGAGCTCGGCGAAGACGTCGACGCTCGAGCCTCGCTTCGGGGACCGCCTCCGGCCCAGGACTTCTCCGCCATCGCCGACGCGCACGATGACCTTCTCCGACGCAATGGGATGGACCACGCGGATCCGGTGGCCGTCGTCGAGCAGCCTCACCAGTTTGCGCTTCATCTTGGAGAAGCTGCTGGTCTGGACCTCGATGAGGAGATCGTCCCGCACGACATCGATCACGAACCCGCCCACTGCGACCTCGAAGCGGTCGCCGGGCTCGGCACACCACTGTTTGAGTGCAGCATGCAGCGGTTTCTCCCGCAGCATCCCGACATGAGGTTGGTCCGCGCTCACACCTACAGGCTACGGCCACCGATCGGCCGTCGAGCGGACCGCCGAACGCCCTGCGGTCTCCCCTGCGAGACTGGCCGGCCCCGTCTTGACGGCCGAACCGGCCTGGGGCATACTCGCCATCCTGATGCACACCATCACTGCTTCCGAGATCATCATTCCGTAGGCGCACACGTCGACCGACGTGTGCGCTGCAGAGCCCTCCGAGCCCGGGGGGCTCTTCCGTTGAAGGGGCCACCATGACCACATCCGCCGAGATCTACGACACCACCCTGCGCGACGGGACGCAGCAGGAGGGCATCTCGCTCACGGCCGGTGACAAGCTCGCGATCTGCCGCCTCCTCGACGATCTGGGCGTCGCCTACATCGAGGGCGGCTGGCCCGGGGCGAACCCGAAGGATGACGAGTTCTTCGCCCGAGCGCAAACCGAGCTCGACCTCGGGACAGCGTCGCTCGTCGCCTTCGGATCCACGCGGCGCGCCGACATCGACCCGGGTGACGATGAGCAGGTGCTCAAACTGCTCGAGGCGGGCACGTCGACCGTGTGCCTGGTCGGCAAGACCTGGGACTACCACGTCGAACACGCCCTGCGGACATCGAACGACGAAGCGATCGCCATGATCGCCGACACCGTCGCCTTCTTCCGCGCGCAGGGTCGAGATGTCTTCTTCGATGCGGAGCACTTCTTCGACGGCTATCGCTCGAACCCCGAGTTCGCCATCGCCGCCCTGCAAGCGGCGCACGACGCAGGGGCCTCCCGTTTGGTCCTGTGCGACACCAACGGCGGGTTTCTGAGCCACGAGGTGGAACGGATCGTCGGAGAGGTCACGGACGCGATTCCCGCGGGGACGTTCGGGTGCCATTTCCACAATGACTCCGGAATGGCGGTCGGGAACAGCCTGACCGCGGTGCGCACGGGCGTGTACCAGGTCCAGGGATGCGTCAACGGGTACGGTGAGCGCACCGGCAACGCCGACCTGTGCTCGGTGATCCCCAACCTGTCGCTCAAGATGGGGATCGAGACCATTCCCGAGGATCGCCTCTCGCGGTTGACCACCGTGTCTCACCATGTGGCGGAAGTCGTCAATCTCACCCTCGATCGGCACCTCCCCTACGTGGGAACCTCCGCCTTCACCCACAAAGCCGGCCTCCACACGAGCGCCCTCGCCAGGCGTCCAGATGCCTACGAGCACATGAGCCCGACAGAGGTCGGCAACACCACCCGCGTCGTGGTCTCCGAGCTCGCCGGAAGGTCGACCGTTCTGGCGAAGGCCGAAGCCACCGGACTGGAGCTGACGACCGACCAAGCGCAAACGGTCGTGGACGAGATCAAGGAGAAGGAGCACGAGGGATACCAATACGAAGCGGCAGATGGATCGTTCGAGCTGATCGCACGCCGAGCGACCGGATGGGAACAGGAGTTCTTCCGGCTGGAGTCGTATCGCGTCTTCGTCGAGCATCGCGACGGCGATGTGATCGCCGAGGCGACCGTGAAGGTCCACGTCGGAGACGAGCGCGTCGTGACGACGCGGGAGGGGGACGGTCCCGTGTCCGCCCTGGACCGGGCGCTTCGTGCCGCACTTCGTTGGCGCTACCCGATCATCGACAACTTCCGGCTCACTGACTACCGGGTTCGCGACCTCGACAGCTCGGATGGAACGAGCGCACGGGTGCGCGTCCTCACATCCCACTCGGATGTCGAATCCACCTGGGGCTGTGTCGGCGTCCATCAGAACATCATCGACGCATCGTGGACGGCAGTATCCGAGGGCCTGATCATCGGCTTGCTTCGGGCACATGAGCGTGAGGACGCATAACGGCCGTCGGCTCCGGCTACGCCTTGGCCTCCGACACGTGCGATCCTGGAGTGCGAGCCTTGGGAACCGGGACGGAGGAGCAGCATGGGACGGCCGATCACACCGCAGGACCTCTGGACGCTGGCCCGCGTCGGCCAGCCCGAGCACGTGCCGGGCACGACGACCGTCGTGGTTCCCGTCGTCCGATACGACGACGAGAATCGCGCACGCTCGACCATCCATGTCGTCGATCGCGACGGAGTGACGTCGGCGCTGACGTCCGGTACTCGATCATGCACCTCTCCGATCCCGTCACCTGACGGGGAACGGATCGTGTTTCTGGGCGCCGAGGAAGACGAGCCCAAGCAGGCCTACGTCATGCGCCTCGATGGGGGCGAAGCCACGAAAGTCACCGATCTTCCACTCGGCGTGAGCTTCGCCACGTGGGTACCCGGACGAGATGCCTTGATCGTGGCAGCACCCCTGTATCGCGACCATCCGACCGTCGAAGCCACGGACGCCGAGGAGCAACGACGGGACGATGCGATGCCGCCCGTCGTCACCGAAGACCGAGTGTTCCGCCACTGGAAGAAGTGGCTGGCGGGAGCCAGCATCGATCACCTGTTCCGAGTCGATCTCGACGACCAATCGCTCCATCACTTGACGCCGGATCTCGACCGTCTCATCGGCCTCGACGATGTCGGCGACTCGATCGTCGTCACGCCGGACGGCGAGACGATCATCTTCACCCTCGACGATTACCCGGAACCGTGGGAGCACCTTCGATTCTCGCTGCACCGGATGCCGGTATCCGGGGGCACGATCGACAAGATCGCAACGGGCGAAGCCGTCGCGCACCTGCGGCCCCGCGTGTCCCCCGACGGGTCGATGCTCGTGTACGGCGCGCAGTACGAGCATGCGTATTACGCCGATCTCGTTCGCATCGTCTCGCACCATCTGGCGACGGGTACCGAGGAGATCCTCACCGCAGATTGGGACCGTTCCGCCGGTGGATGGGAGTTCATCGACAACGCCGACCTCGCGTTTCACGCCGAGGACGAGGGGCACGTGCGCCTGTTCACCTTGTCGCTCGACGGCGGACCGCCGATGCCCCAGACCTCGACCGGCTCGAGCCACGGACCCCGCATCGGCCTCGACTGCTTCTGGCACCGGCACGAATCGATGTCCATGCCACCCGAGGTCGCCGTGACGAAGGGCGGTCACACCGAGATCGTTTCCGGGTTCAATGCCGATCTCTTGGCCGAGCTCGACCTGCGTCCGGCCGAGGAGATCACCTTTGCTGGCGCCGAGGGCACCCAGATCCACGCCTTCCTCGTCGAACCACCCGGCTTCGACCCCGATCGCACGTGGCCGCTCCTCCACAACGTCCACGGGGGACCCCACAACGGCACCATGGACCAATGGCACTGGCGGTGGAACACACAGG
>JASJCF010000116.1 GCA_030066265.1 Acidimicrobiia bacterium
ACGGTCCGGGGTGTCGGATCGTCGCGGGCGAACATGTTCACGAGCGTCGCCGCGGGTATGGGCGCCCTCTGGGGGCCCCTCCACGGCGGAGCGAACCAGGCCGTGATCGAGATGCTCCAGGCGATCCACGACGACCCCGATGCGACGATCGAATCCACGATCGCACGGGCAAAGGATCGCGACGACGAGTTCCGGTTGATGGGCTTCGGCCACCGCGTGTACACCAACTACGACCCGAGGGCGCGGGTGCTCCGCGAGTACGCCAGCGACGTCCTCGCGGCGATGGACCGAGACGATCCGCTACTGGAGATCGCTCGAGAGCTGGAGGACGCCGCACTCGCCGACGACTACTTCGTCGAACGCAGCCTGTTCCCGAACGTCGACTACTACTCGGGCATCATCTTCCGGGCGCTGGGGTTCCCGCTCCGCATGTTCACGGTCCTGTTCGCCATCGGGAGACTTCCGGGTTGGATCGCCCACTGGATGGAGATGAACGAGGACCCCGACACCAGGATCATGCGGCCCCGCCAGCTCTACGTGGGAGAAGCCGAGCGCCCATTGCCGCCGATCGCCGAGCGCTGAGCACGATCGGTCCGTCTCGGCGGCTGAGTTCGGGTCAGGGAACGGGGAGAGCCTCTTCGTAGATCCCCGTCACCTCACCCGACAGCGCATCGATCGTCACGAGCGCCTGATGGTCGGGACTCGGTGTGTCGGAGAACACGAGCACCTGCCAGACCGGTTTCGCCATCGGCCCGCGATATCCGAGTGTCGCCGAGCCGTGTCCGAAGTCGAAGCTCGCTGCCTCCCCTGCGATCGCAATGGCCTCCATGTCGTCCACCTGCATCCGCCACGCACCTGCGAGCTGGTAGCCGGCGAGTGCGACGATCGGGATCACGGTGGTGAACCACATGGCGCTGAGCCCGGTTGCGACGACGATGCCGGCAGCGATTGCCGCAACCACCCCGTAGACGATCGCCGCCCTCGCCCGCCGCCTGGTGTCGAGCGTCCGGTACGGTCCCGGGCGCGCCGGTTCGTCAGGCACCGGACTCTGCGGCATCGGCGCCGATCGCCTTCTCGAAGACCGCTTCGTCGAACGGTTCCTCACCACGGTTGCGATGCCACCGATCCCACAACACGAGCATGCTCGGGAGGACGCACACCGCTGCGATCAGGGCGAGCAGGATCGTGTATGCGATCACGAATCCGAACTGCCGGAACGGGATCGTCGTGGAGATCATGAGGATCCCGAAGCCGGCGATGGTCGTCACGGCCGATCCAGCCAGGGCACCACCGGTGTGGATCAGCGTCTCCTCGACGGCGTCGTTCTCGCTCTCGTTCTCGGTCCGTTCCTCGAGATATCGATGGGTCACATGGATCATGTACGGGATGCCGATACCGATGCCCAGTGCGGAGATCGTTGCGGTGACCGGCCCGAACGGGATGTTCAATGCCGCCATGATGCCGAACACCCAGACCACCACCATGGCGACGGGGATGGTGGTGATGACACCGAGCATCGGGCGGCGAGACTCGAACCAGAAGTTGATGACGAGCAACAACAGCGCCGCCGTCAGCGTGAGCGCGAGCGACGAGACCTGCGAGTCACGCAACACGCTGACCACGAGATCGTTGATGATGAAGTTCGACGTCGCCACGGTCGCGAGGCCGGCTTCCCTCGCCGGTGCGAAGGCGGCGTTCAGGTCCTCGGCGAGTTGGCCGGCTCCATCCTCGCCCGCCGTCGTGTCGAAGTTGAACAGTGCAGCGTCGTACACGCCGTTCGTCGAGGCGAGCACCGAAGCCATGATCTCGGGATACTTCTCGACCGCAGCGTCGTAGAGCGGCGCGACGTTCGAGTCCGGTGGAACCGTGCGCTCCTGGGTGAAACCGACCTGGAGCGCGACGTTGAAGAGATCTTGGTCGAATTGATCGCCGCCGGGATTCAAGAACTGGAACATCACACCCATGAGCGAGTTCCCCAGCGGGAACTCTGCCCCGAGAGGCGTGATGATCGTGTTGACGTTCTCGACGTCGGCAGCGTTCAGATACGAGGCGAGCATGCCGTTCCACGAGGCACCTGCTGCAACGTCACCTTCCACGAGCACGGACGTGGTCTCGGGGAAGTCGAATCGTTCCTCGAGGGTCACGGCCGTGTCCCGGAGGGGGGATGTCGTGGGCACGAAGTCGAGGAACGAGAACTTCGTCGACAGATTGGTCATGCTGTACGCAGAAAGCCCCGTCACGAGAAGGGCGACGATCACGGTTGCGACGGCCGCATGCTTGGCGAGCCAGGAGAACCTGCCGATGAACCGCGGAAGTGCGCGCGAGTCCCCGCCCTCGAGCGCCTCGGGCTCGAACGTCCCCTTGCGCTCGCCACGCCGATCGAGAAGCAGTCGCACCGACGGCACGAACGTGAGCATCAAGAGGAACGACGCCACGATTCCGAAAGCTGCGAGCTCGCCGAACTCGGCAAGCGCAGGGATGTCGTTGGTCACATTGGTCAGGAACCCCACAGCGGTCGTGACCGTGGCGAGCACCAGAGCGATCCCCACGGTCCTGATCGCCGTCCCGATCGCGACGTCGACGGTCTTGTTGTTGCTCGAAGCCTCCTGCCGGTACCGCGTATTCATGTGGATCGCGTAGTCCACGCCGAGGCCGATGAGGAGGATGGGGAGGATCTGGACCAGCTGGGACTGGTCCTCGAAGCGGAGGAATCCGTATCCGTTGGTCCACTGGATCGCGAGCCCGATGGTGAGGAACGTCAGGAGCGTGTCTGAGGCCACACGGCGCAGGCGGCGGGGGCTTCCGAAGGTCCACAGGAGGAACGCAGCGGTGTACAGCAGGAGCGTGGTGATCGCAACCGTCCCGACCGAGATGTCGGCCCAGGACTCAGGGAAGATGTCCGGGAAGACGAGAGCCAGATTCGGTGCAATGGCGACACCGATCCCGGCAGCCATCAGCAACGCACCCACCACGAACAAGGCACGATCCGTCACGTTGCGAGGCTTGACGAGGAAGACGATCGCCAGGACGAGGATGATGATCAATGCCGCCGCAAGGAGCAGCCGGAGGATCTCCTCCTGGAAGTCGTCGCCCGAGGCGAAGATCAGCTCGACCGAGAACGGCTCGTTGGTGATCGTGTCTGGCGTCGGGGCGGCAAGCACGGCCTCGCCGATGGCCAGCGCGTTCGCAGCGAGCTCGTCGAAGTCATCACTCGACTCATAGGTGATCGAGGTCAAGCCGAGCTCGGCGGTTGCGGTCGAGGCATCAGCGTCGTCCGAGAGGAGGGCGACCAGGAACTGCTGGAACTCCGGTGGGACCTGCTCGAGGCCCGCTGCGTACAGGGCCTTGACCTCGGCGTCCGATGTCGGGACGGGAGCTCCGGCTTGGACGGCGAATTGCACGGGAGCCATGTAGGAGAGGATCGCCGGGGAGTTCGGCGCGTCCACCAGGAGCGAAGCCGCGTCCGATGCGCGGATCGACTCCTCGAGGGCGGTCGCCGCCTCGAGGCCTTCGAGGGTGATGACGTCGCCGGTCGTCGACGAGGTCATGACCTGGAGACGCTGGACGGCACCGAATCGCTCGGCGATGGTGGTCGCCGCCGTCAGCTCGGCCGCTTCGGGTGCGAACGACTCGTTCTGGTCTTCCGCTGGCTGGAACTGGCCGCCGAGCCCGCCGAGGACGAAGCTGACGATGAGCGTGATGATGACGACGGCCCACGGCGCCTTGTGGACGATGCCGGCGAGGCCGTTGACGAGCGTTTTCAAGGGGAATCCTCCATGCAGGACAGAAGCGGAGCGTGTCTTCCGCCGGTGAGACTAGGGGCGGCGGTGTCGGTGGGACACCATCTTCAACGAGGGGGTGCGACGAGCTCCTGGAGGCGCAGCACGGCATCGTCGAGCGGCACGCCGCGCTGCTCTTGATCGTGGCCGCGCAGCCTCAGTCCGACCGTGCCGGCGTCCACGTCGGAGTCCCCGACGACCAGCACTGCCGGGTGCTTGTGGGTGATCGCATTGCGGATCTTCTCCCCCACCGTCTCGTCAGCTGTGTCCACCTCGGCGCGCACGCTTGCGGAACGCAGCGCCTCGCCGACTGCATGGGCGTAGTCGTTGTGGCGGTCAGCGACCGGCACCACGGTCGCCTGCACGGGCGACAACCAGGCTGGGAAGGCACCGGCGTAGTGCTCCACCAGGATCCCGATGAAGCGCTCGATCGATCCCATGAGCGCGCGATGGATCATCACGGGCCTCGATCGCGTGTTCTCACTGGTTGCGTACTCGAGGTCGAAGTTCTCGGGCTGTGCGAAGTCGACCTGGATGGTCGACAACTGCCACCGTCGGCCGATGGCATCTCGGATGTGGATGTCGATCTTCGGACCGTAGAAGGCCCCCTCGCCGGGTGCGAGCTGGTATGCGAGATCTGCCTTCTCGAGCGCGGCTGCGAGATACCCCTCTGCGCGATCCCAGGCCGCCGCATCGCCTACGAACTTGTCCGGTCGCGTCGACAGATCCGCTTCGAACTCGTCGAAGCCGAAGTCCCTGAGCACCATGAGAGTGAAGTCGAGGAGTCGCTGGAGCTCTGCGCCGAGATCGTCTTCGGTCGTGAAGATGTGGCTGTCGTCCTGGGTCAGCCCCCGGACTCGCAGCAGGCCGTGCAGCACGCCCGAACGCTCATATCGATACACGGTCCCGAGTTCGTACAACCGGAGGGGGAGCTCGCGATACGAACGGCTCCGTGACCCGTAGATGAGGATGTGGAACGGGCAGTTCATGGGCTTGACGAAGTAGCCCTGGCCGGGCCGACCATCATCGCCGTCGAGCACCATCTCCGGATACATGTTCTCCCGATAGAAGTTCACGTGGCCCGAGGTCTCCCACAGGTCAGCCTTCGCCACATGTGGCGACACGACGTACTCGTAGCCGTGGGTCTCGTGGGTGCGACGCGAGTAGTCCTCGATCGTCCGGCGGAGGATCCCACCCTGGGGATGCCACACCGCCAGGCCGCTGCCGAGATCCGACGGGAATGAGTAGAGATCGAGCTCGGCACCGAGCCTGCGGTGATCGCGCTTGGCAGCCTCCTCGAGCCGATTCAGGTACTCGTCGAGCGCCTTCCCCGACTCCCACGCCGTGCCATAGATGCGCTGGAGCTGGGGGTTCTTCTCGTCGCCGCGCCAATAGGCACCTGCCGTTCTCATGAGCCGGAACGCCTTGAGTCTGGCGGTCGAGGGCAGGTGTGGTCCCCGGCACAGATCGATGAAGTCCTCGTTGCGGTAGGTGGACACGGTGTCGCCTTCGACCCCTTCGTCGGAATCGACACCGTCGATGATCTCCAACTTGAACGGCTGATCTGCGAAGACTCCCTTTGCGTCGTCTGTCGTCAACTCGCCGCGAACGAATGCCTGGTCTTTCTCGACGATCTCTCCCATGCGCCTCTCGATCTGTTCGAGATCCTCGGGCGTGAACGGCCGATCGACCCGGAAGTCGTAGTAGAAACCGTCCTCGATCGCGGGTCCGATCGCGAACTCGGCGCCTTGGAAGAGATCGAGGACGGCCTGGGCCATGATGTGGGCGGCAGAGTGTCGGATGACATGGCGACCGGCCTCCGTGTTGTCGGTGATCACAGAAACCGAGGCGTCTTGGTCGATGGCTCGCTCGAGGTCGTACATCTCGCCATCCACCGTGACGGCGACCGCAGCCTTGGCGAGACGGGGGCCGATATCAGCGGCGATCGTCGCACCGGTCACGGCATCCTCGTAGGCACGCTCGGAGCCGTCTGGGAGGGTGATGGTGATCGACACGCTTCCTACCTTGTATAGGGAGCGGCCAGGCTACCGCTACAGGAATCGGATGCACTCGCCGAGATGCAACAATGGTGTATCCCGGCCCTCACGGATCCACAACCACGACATCGACCAACCCGGGGCCCGCCACGACAGGCCCCATCACATCGAGAGGAACAGCTCCTGGAACCCAATGCCGTCGCACGAATGCTCGCCGTTGGAGGCACCTTCCAGGAGCTGACCGCGTCTACACCGCTCGTCACACCGAATCAGGTGTTCCGCATCTGGCGCAAAGGACAGAGCTTCGTGCTCAAGGTCTACGGCTCCGATGCAAGGGAGCGGCGGGAACGCCACGCTCTCAATGCCCTCGAGGGACTCGGGTTCATTCCCACGATGGTCGATCGCGGCTCGCACGAGACCACGAGGTGGATCCTCTTCGAAGACGCAGGCCGCTGGAATCTGCGCTCCCTGCCGGAGAACCCTGGTCTGGCACGGCGAGCCGGCGTCATTCTTCGCCAGCTCCATGACGTGGACGCCGCCCCGTTGTCGAACCTGCAACGGGGCATCGACGGCGAATGGGTCGCACTCGACTTCCGGTCGACCATCAAGCGGCTGGAGAGATACCGGGGCAGGCTGGGCGTGTCCCAGGAGCAAATCGACGCGGCGCTGACGGTCAAGCCGCCGTACGCCGGTCAAGCCACGGTCGCACACACCGACCCGGTGTTGCGGAACTTCATCGTCGACGACGCCGGGCTGATGACGCTCATCGATTGGGAATGGGCCACGATGGCTCCTCCCGAGTGGGATCTGACGAAGCTCGTGTGGTCGGCCAGCATGCACGCCGGGCCTGCTGCTGCGGACGCCGCGGAGGCCGGGTACGGACGGCCCATCGACGGTGTGCAGCTCGACCGATGGATCGTCTACCACGCAGCACAGACGTTGGTCCGGTACGCCGAGCGCCACCTCTCGGCCCGACCCGGCGATGTTCCCGACAACCTCGTCGCCGAATTCGACCGAGCCGTGCTCGGAGCAGCCTCCTGACACCTCACCGCGCGAAATACCGAAGATTTTCGCGCTCTCACCGTACAGTGCAGCATCCGACGAAGGACATGCACATGTTGGAGATGGCACTCGCAGCGCTCCTCGTCTCGGTGGCGATCTTCGCCATCGGCGGTCGGGCGAGCACCACGTCCCACACCGCAGCTCCCCTCGTCCTCCCCGAGGCTGAGGACGGCACCGATCTCCCATGCCCGTGGTGCCGGGCGCAGACCCGCGAGGCAGATGATCACTGCCCGAGCTGCGGGCAACGCTTCGGCTGATCTCCCCGGTCCCGCCGTCAGGCGCGTTCGAACTCCCGGTTGATCCGGTGGGTCCTGAGGCCGAGCCTTCGATACAACTCCACCGCAGGACGGTTCATCTCGTCCACCCACAGCGTGCCGGTCTCGCAGTGGCGCCGCGAAGCGAGGTTCGCGAAGCCGGCAAGCGTGAGCTCTCGTCCGAGCCCTGATCCCTGCACATCGGGCCGCACGGCGACCCGGTAGATCTCGCCCTCACCCGTCGGATGGACTTTCGTCCAGCAGAACGCCGCCAGACCCCGATCGTCGTCGGTGACGACGATGCCGTCG
>JASJCF010000014.1 GCA_030066265.1 Acidimicrobiia bacterium
TCGTCGGGATGGGGGATCACACCCGAGATCGGGAGCGTTTGGCCCGGATTCGTGCCCCACGAGACGAAGGGCTCCAAGGCCGACGCATCCAGGACGACCTCCTGATCGAAGATCGCGCCGTCGTCGGTCCGCAGGCCTCGCCACTCGGAGACGGCAGCGTCCCACTCATCACCCGACGGTGCCATCGGACGCCCCTCGATGTAGGCGAACGTCGTGTCGTCCGGGGCGATCATGCCGGCCCGTGCACCTGCTTCGATGGACATGTTGCAGATCGTCATCCTGCCCTCCATCGAGAGCCCCTCGATGGCCGAGCCCCGGTACTCGATCACGTGGCCGGTGGCGCCCGCCGTTCCGATCTCCGCGATGACGGCGAGGATGATGTCCTTTGCCGTGACGCCTGGCGGCAGATCACCCTCGACGGTGACGGCCATCGACTTCGGCTTCCTCTGGGGGAGGGTCTGGGTGGCCAGGACGTGCTCGACCTCCGACGTCCCGATGCCGAATGCGAGAGCGCCGAACGCACCGTGGGTGGCTGTGTGCGAGTCCCCGCAGACGACGGTCATGCCGGGCTGGGTGACGCCCTGCTCGGGTCCGATCACGTGAACGATTCCCTGCCGTTGGTCATCGACGCCGAACAACGTGATGTCGTTCTCGACGGTGTTTCGCTCGAGCGTCGCAATCTGGGTGGCCGACATGGGGTCTGCAATGCCCTGAGCCCGGTCGGTGGTCGGGACGGCGTGGTCGACCGTGGCCAAGGTCAGCTCGGGACGACGCACGGACCTGCCGGTCATGGCGAGCGACTCGAATGCCTGGGGTGACGTCACCTCGTGGACGAGATGGAGGTCGATGTACAACAGATCGGGTGCGCCTTCGGATCGGCGGACGACGTGGCGCTCCCACACCTTGTCGAAGAGCGTCTGTGGTTGCGGCATCTCGGGGGCCTTCGGTCGGTGGGACGGGTGTGCAGGGTACAGCGTCAGACCCGTTCCGAGACACCGATTCCGTTCGCACGACGGCTCTACGCTGGCGGCATGCTCGTCGTTCTCTCGATCATGGTCTCGGTGGTCCTCGCAGCTCCGTTCGGCGAAGCGACGGCGGCCGCCATCGACGATGAAGACGGACTCGCCATCGAGGTCTCGGTGGAAGTCAACCGAGCAAGCGAGGCCGTGCTCTTCCGGCCGTTCTCGACCTTTGAGGAGCTCCCGCCGACGGCGCTTCGGAGCCTCGGGGACGGCACGTGGGGTGGTGTCGTCGTCCTGCCCACGGCGGAGGATTGGTTTGTCGTGTTCGAGCTGATCGAGCCCGACGGTGCCACCGAGCGATCGGACACGACGACCCTCGTCGAGCTCGGTGTCGATCCGGTGGTGGTGTCCGGCGAGCCGGAGGCTCCGGTGTCCTCCTCCTTTGAAGCATCGACCTGGTGGCTGATCGTCGGCATGGTGCTGGCCCTGGGGGCGTTGGGCGCCCTTGCATGGTGGACGTTCGGCACCACCGATGGCCGAGGGGAGCCGTCGACCCCCGACGATCCTGAGGATCCGGCGACGGATTGACAAATGGTCGAGATATCCCGTATATTCTGGGAATGCCGACCATGAGACTGCCGTGACGCCAGATCCACGACCATTCTTGCGTCCCTCCGTCCCAGATACGGGACGCACGGACGCAAGAATGCCTCAGGCTGGTGCCCGTCATGCGCTCGACTATCCGCTCGACGATGTCGTGCACGTGGAATCCAAGGTGCAGATGAAGGCCGTCGCCGACGACACCAGGATGGGCATCCTGAACCTCCTGCTCGAGCGTGCAGCAACGGTCAGCCAACTGGCGGAAGCGCTCGACAAGCCGAAGGGCACCATCGGGTACCACGCCAAGGTCCTCGAGGAAGCGGGCCTCATCCGCGTGGTGCGAACCGGAAAGGTCAGAGCGATCACCGAGAAGTACTACGGCAGGGTGGGGCGCACGCTGCAGTTCACACCGAACCTCGATCCCGACGATCCCCTCTGGTTGATCAATGACGCCTTGAGATCGGTCCGGACCATCGAGGGAGAGCCGCTCCCGATGTTCACCACCCGGGTCGCTCGGATCCCCGTCGAACGTGCGGTCGAGTTCGCGGATCGGCTGGTGGCCCTGACCGAGGAGTTCATCGACACACCCCGAGAAGGTGACACGGTCTTTGGCGTCGTGGCCGGTGTGTATCCAACGGACCACCCGACGTTCGCCGACGACGGGGCACCCGATGACTGACGTCGCTCCGTCCGAGAAGGAGAAGCAGCCCAAGGTCAAGCTCGGGGCCAACTACTGGAAGCTGTGGTCGTCGAGTGTGATCTCGAATCTCGGCGACGGTGTCACGGCGATCGCTCTCCCGTGGCTCTCCTCCGCTGTCACGCGCAATGCGGTCCTGATCGCCCTCGTGGCGGTCGCCGGGCGCATCCCCTGGCTGGTGTTCACGCTTCCGGCCGGCGTGATCACGGACCGCTACGACCGGCGCAAGCTCATGGTGTGGGCCCAATTCGCACGGTTCCTGCTGATGTTCGGTGGGGCGATGATCGTCCTCTTCTATCAGGACACACTCCCCGCTCCGGGCGAGGTGCAGGACGGCATCGTCTCCGAGAACATGGTTCTCTACGCCATGATCGTGATCGTCTCCCTGCTGTTCGGGTTTGCGGAAGTGCTCTACGACAACTCCGCCCAGACGATCCTCCCGGCAATCGTCGAGCCCGAGGGTCTCGAGCGTGCCAACGGCAATCTCTGGGGCGCTGAGCTGGTCGCCAACTCGTTCCTCGGTCCTCCGCTCGGGAGCCTCCTCATCGGGATTGCGTTCGCACTGCCCTTCTTCTTCGACGCCGGCACCTTTGCGATAGCCGCCGCACTGGTGTTCCTCATCTCCGGCACCTTCGTCGCAAGGGACCGCACCGACGCGCAAGCGGAGGGCAAGGTCGACTGGTGGGGAGAGATCAAGGAAGGCGTCGTCTGGCTGTGGCACCACCCCCTCCTGCGCCCCATGGCGATCATCCTCGGCCTGCTCAACGGGCTCGGGATGGTCACCTTCGCAACGTTCGTCTTGTTCGCCCAGGAGGTCCTCGGCATCGACGCCTTCCTGTTCGCCGTGCTCGGGATGGCCGGCGCCGTCGGCGGCGTGATCGGTTCGGTGCTCTCGCCGCGGGTCTCGAAGGCACTCGGATCGGGACCATCGCTGTACTTGACGCTCATCGCCTCGTCGGTCACATCGCTCGTCATCGGCCTCGCGTCGAGCTGGATCCTGGTCTTCGTGGTGTTCGCCACGTTCACGTTCTTCGCCGTCTTGTGGAACGTCATCACGGTGTCGCTGCGCCAGACGATCATCCCGGACGAGTTGCTCGGTCGGGTGAACAGTGTCTATCGATTCTTCGCTTGGGGGATGATGCCGATCGGGCTCGCCGTCGGCGGGATCATCGTGTCGGGACTGGAGGCTGCGGGAG
This sequence comes from Acidimicrobiia bacterium, assembly GCA_030066265.1. GTDB lineage: Bacteria > Actinomycetota > Acidimicrobiia > Spongiisociales > UBA5794 > SZUA-442. The sequence goes on from JASJCF010000014.1 coordinate 3,456, forward strand.
CGAGCCGCGAGTTCGCCTTGCGGGCACCGTGGTTCTTCTCGGCTGCGGCCTTCGGTGCGCTCTTCGTGTACGCAGCACCAAAGCTGACCACGAGCAAGATCGAAGCAGCGCGCGACGAGGGAATCGCCGCCAAAGAGGCGAAGTCGGCGGATGGCTCGGCGACCGACGGCTCGGCGACCGACGGCTCGGCTACGGGCGGTGACGAGGTCGAAGGCGCATCGTGAACCGCGCCGGATGGGGTACCAGGGATCGCCTTCCCTGGCTCAGGCGTGCGACCACCGCCTGGCGATGGCGACCACGGCAGCTGCACCTGCGACTCCCGCAGCGACGCTGATCCACACCTTGGGGGGAGGGGCGGGAACCCGCGGCCCGATGCTCACCGGTCGCTGGAACTCGGTGATCGGCCACTCGTTCTCCTCGGCGATCTCCCTCAATTCCTTCTCCGGGTTCACGGCGACGGGGTTGCCGACGAGCTCGAGCATCGGCAGGTCGGTGTGGCTGTCGGTGTAGGCGAAGGAACCCCCGAGGTCGATGCCGTCCTCGGCTGCGACCTCTCGCATGGCGTCCGCCTTGCCGGGTCCCATCGCATAGCGGTCGAGTTCGGGCACGTAGCGACCCAGGGCATCCGTTCGGATCCTGGTGGCGATCACCTTGTCGATCCCGACCATGCGCGCAATCGGCCGGACGAACTCTTCGGGGCTCGCCGACACCACATAGATCTCGCGGCCTGCGCGCTTGTGCTCATCGATGAGGAAGAGCGCCTCTGCGAACACCAACGGCTCGATCACCTCGTCCAACGTCTCACCGATGAGTGTTTCGATCTCCGATCGTTGCCACCCCGAGACCAGATCGAGCATCTGGTCTCGTGCTCGTTCGAGGCTGTCTTGGTCTGCCCCAAAGAGCATGTACGACACCGAGGCGATGCCGATCCGGAGCAAGGTACGCCGTGGCAGGAACCCCGCGTGATACAGAGGCCGGCCGAAGGCGAGCGTCGACGATCCGGCGATGATCGTCTTGTCGAGATCGAAGAAGGCGGCCTCGGTCATGTCGTCGATTGTATCGACCGGCGCTCACCCCACCATGACCGTTCTTCTCAGCGCACCGCTCCGGCCACCACACCGATCAACCGAACCTCTTGAACCCGTGAGCGGGGCGCCATACGGTGTCCCACGCTTCCCCTCCATGTCCTCGTGGAGGTCCCGTGCCTGTCGTCGCAACTTGGTCGCCCTTCGATATCGCCCTCGACGTGCTCGTCCCGTTGGGTCTCGTCGCCACCTCGCGTCCTGGGATCGTCGTCGATCTCGATCCCGACGGACCGACGGTCGGCACGGGTCCGTCGCTCGCGCAGCTCGTCGAGGCCGGCCCGACGAGCACGCAACTCGAACCGGTCCCCGGCGCCGCCGCCTACCTCGCCAACGGCGGTGTCACGGCTGCCGATGCCGAAGGCGTGGTCTCCGCGTTCGTGGAGCGATGGGATCACGTCGTGTTGAAGTGCCCGCCAGGGGGAGAGCCCCCGCCGGGCGCGGTTGCAGTCGTCCCGCTCCTTCCCGATCCGTACACGCGCGCCGTGCGTCCGCCCGTCGTGTACCAACGAAGTGCCTTCTCACCGACGGCTCGACCCGACGGCCCCATCCTGCCCAAGCCCAAGCGGAGAACCGTGCAGGCCCTTCTCGCCGGATCCCGGCCGACCTGGGGAGACCCGTGGCTGCGCTCACTCAGGGGGCTCTGGACCGCATGAGGGACATCGATCGGATCGTCGAAGGTCTGGTTCGGTCCGGTGCGCCGTTCGATCGCGATTCGCTGCAGCGGCACGGTCGCACGATCCGCGCCGACGTCGCTCCGCTCGCATCCGACGATGCCGTCGAACAGGCGGTCGATGCAATCGTCGGTCTGGGTCCGATCGAACGGCTGTTGTCCGAGGACGACATCACCGACGTCCTGGTGAACGGCCCATCGGAGATCTGGGTCGATCGGGCCGGAGTTCTGCAGCGGGTCGACATCCGGTTCCGTGACGACGACGACATCGTGGCCATGGTGAGGCGGGTGATCTCGCCACTCGGTCTCCGTCTCGATCGAGCCGAGCCCGCCGTGGATGCGCGGCTGCCAGACGGATCTCGGCTGCATGCCGTGATCCCTCCCGCATCGGTCACCGGGCCGATCGTGGCAATCCGACGGTTTCGTCCCTCGATCGCGAGCATCGACGACCTCGTCCGGAACGGGGGTGTCGATCAGGCGATGGCGGCAGACCTTCAGGCTGCCGTGGCCGAACGACGAAACATCCTCGTCTCGGGGCCGACGGGAGCAGGGAAGACCACCCTGCTCAACATCCTGTGTGCCCAGATCGATCCCGCTGAGCGGGTCGTGACGATCGAAGACGCCGCCGAGCTGCAGTTGTCGGGACATGCGGTTCGGCTGGAGACCCGACGAGCGAACGTCGAGGGGGCAGGCGATGTGACGATGCGCGACCTCGTACGCCACGCCCTCAGGCTCAGACCCGATCGCATCGTGGTGGGTGAGGTCCGGGGCGCCGAGGCCCTCGACATGGTTCAGGCGCTGAACACGGGCCACAGCGGCTCGATGTCGACCATCCATGCGAATGGGCCCTCGGAGGCACTCGTGCGGCTCGCATCACTCGCGTCGATGGCTCCTGACCGGGTTCCACACGATGCCCTCACCGACCTCGTTCGATCGGCGATCGACCTCGTCGTGGAGGTCGCGAGACGCGAGGGGACCAGGCGGGTCACCGGTGTCCATGGCACCGACGACTTCGTCTTCGCCAGCCGATGATCATGACGATCGCCATTGTCGTGGTCGTGATGCTGGCTGTGGGCGTGGACATCCGTGTTGCGTTGGTCGTCCTCGTGGCCATGGTGTCGCCGGTGGCCGGAATCGTCGGCGCCATCGGCATGGGTGCATGGGTCGTCGGCCGAGGGCTGGTTGGTCGACGTCGTCGGACATCGGCAGCCGGGTCGAGCTTCCTCACGTCGCTTGCCTCGGCGACGGCTGCAGGATCCACCGTGCGCCAGGCTCTGATCGACGGTGATGAGCGAGTCATCTCCGACGAGACGAGGCGGCGGTGTGCGGTCGGCCGGCCGATGGCGGAGGTCGCTCGTACGGTGCACGGCTCCATTCCGGGCATGGGCCGTGAGGTCGCCGCCGTGCTGGAGCTCTCGGAGGACACGGGAGCGATGATCGCCCCGACGCTTCGCGACCTCGCCGAGCACGCTCGTGATCGGGAACAGCTCCGACGCGATCAACGCGTCGCCGTCGCCCAAGCGCGCCTTTCGGCGTGGGTGGTCGGCGTCATTCCCCTTGCGGTAGCACTGGCGCTCACTGCCGTTCGCGGCATCCCCGAACCTGGCGGGGCTGTGATCCTCGTGCCGATGGTCATCGGGGGCACGATGATGGCACTCGGCGCAGCGACGGTGTTCGTCCTGTCGAATCGGGCCTCAGCGTGATCCTGATCGCAGGTCTTCTCTCCGCAGCCGCCGTGGTCAGCAGATCCCGCCGGGTCGCGATCGGTTGTGGTGTCGTCGCAATGGTGCTCATCGTCGGACTGGGTGTTCTCGTCGTGGTGGCGGCGATCATCGCCGGACTCGTTGCGTTGCGCAGGGTCCTCGTTCGCCGCCACGGTGCGAGCTCGCAGGGGACCGAGGAGCTGCTGGCCGTCGAAGTGACCGGATTGGCGGTCTCGGCAGGTCTGAACTTCGAACAGGCTGCTCACTGGGCAGCCTCGGTCGCCGGGGGGAGTGTCGAGGGCGACATGCGGACGGCGCTCCGGCGCCGATCGATGCAGCTCGAGGCTGCAACGGGTCGCCAGGGGATCGATGCGATGATGTCCGAAGCGGAGCGATCGGCCACCACCGGTGCGCCCCTGGCGCTCAGTCTCGGAGGGATCGCAGGGGCGATGCGCTCGGAACGGGCATCGGCCTCGCGGGAGCGAATGGCCCGGCTGCCGATCAAGCTGCTCTTCCCCCTTGCCCTGCTCACGCTGCCTGGATTCGTGCTGATGGCGGTGGGTCCCGCCGTCGTCAGCGGACTGTCGAGGTTGACGTCATGACTTCCCACCGCATGCGGCCGGAAGCCGCTCCGAAGACAAGGAGACACTCATGATTCGCCTGCGCAACCTGGAGAACGGGCAAGCAACTGCGGAGTATGCGCTCGTGCTGGTCGCAGCTGCCATCGTGGCGATCGCCCTCATCACCTGGGCCTCGACCACCGACATGCTGCCGTCGTTCTTCAACTCGGTCATGAGCAAGGTCATCTCACTGGCCGATGGCGTGTGATCCGCGATCAAGACGGCACCACGGCGGTGGAGTTCGCGCTCATCGTGCCCCTTGCGTTGCTGCTCGTCCTCGGCGTGGCGGAGGTTGCAGTCGTTGCCAAGACCGAGATCCAGCTGATCCACGCTGCGCGGGAAGGTGCGCGCGCCGCCGCCGTGTCGCCGGATACCGCACGGGCCACCGCAGCGGTGCGACGGGCGATGGGCAACGCCGGCCGCCGTGCGCGGGTGTCGGTGTCACGGCCCTCTGCCGTGGGTGAGCCGGCGACCGTCGAAGTCGGCCTGAGGCATGTGGTCGCGGCACCGCTCTTCGGCGGCCTGTCGGTCGATCTTCATGCCTCCGCAACCATGCGAACCGAGCGCTGAGGACGGCTCGATGGCGATCGGTGTGGGCGTTGCGAGCGTGGTGCTGGTCCTGGGCCTGGCCGTGGGCCTTGCCGGTGCGGGCGTGGCGGCGCACGTCTCCGCAGCAAACGCCGCCGATGCTGCGGCGCTGGCGGCGGCGCCGGTGACCTTCCGCCCGTTCGGGGCGCGCGGTTCGCCTGCCGATGAAGCCGCTCGATTTGCAGCGCGCAACGGTGCCCGTTTGATCCGCTGCCGATGCCCGGTCGATCGGTCGTGGGATGCCCGCACGGTGGCGGTCGAGGTCACCAAGACGCTGCGGTTGCCAGTCGTCGGCTCGCTCGAGATCCGAGCGGAGAGCCGAGCGACGTTCGAGCCCGTGTTACTCCTCGGGGGCGGTTGACTCGGGTGCGCTCTCGTTCCGGATGCCATCGTCGATGACGTCGGCAACGATGCGTTCGTACCCGGGATCGAGCTTCACCACGGAAGCCCCGCCGCTGCTTCGCCCCAGGGTGCCAGGCAGCACTTCGTTGGTGATCTTGTCGAGTTCCATGTCCATGGCGGTGACGCCCAGCTGGATGAGGTCGGACGGCGAGAGATCGGTGTAGGTGTGCCGACTGAGCTCAGCCAGCAGCGCTGGGACATCCGCAGGCTCGCCTCGTTGGAGCATGGTCAGGGCAGCCAGCATGACGACCCCGTGATGGAACGAGCGGGTGAAGTCCCCTCCGGGTATGAGCTTGCGGGTTCTGGAGAAGTCCAGGGTCCGCTCCCCGGTCAGCTCCTGCTCCCCGGCTCGGAACCCCGGAAACTCCTTCTGTGTGGGGATGGGGATCGGGATGGTGATCTCCAACCGTCCGATGGTGGCGTCCACGAGGTCCGTGAAGCCGCGGAACCCGGTGAGGATGTAGCCATCGAGCGGGATGCCCCAATCGTCCGTGAAGAAGGAGAACAGCGCATCGGGTCCTCGTCCCGACGTCGGGAGGGCGTTGATGCGCATCGTCCCGTAGGGCGTCTGGACCCAGCTGTCTCGCGGGTAGCCGAGGATGGCTCCCGCTCCCTCGGTCGGAACCGCCGTGAGGATGTGGATCGAATCCATGCGGAACACCGGGGGCGACTGGCCCGGCCGGGCGTCGGAACCGAGGACGAGCACGCGACGAGGGCTTGCTCCGTACCAGGGTTCGGCGCCGACGGACGCTAGGTGCCCGCCGACGACGCTCCAGCCATCACCCTCGTCGGCGATTGCGAGGATGTCGCCACTGCCCAGGGTGACCACGCCGACCGATCCTCCCGTCTCGAGCTCGGCGGTGGTTGCGGCGGCCTCGTATGACGGCCCGAGGCTCCCTTCAGCGGATGCCATGGCAGCGAGGAACTCCTCGGAGACGGGCCCGGTGGCTCGCGGATCGTTGATCGCTGTGAGGGCGTCCGCAACGGTCTGGGCGATCGGCCCATCGAGGTCCCCGTGCACGGAGATCGCGACGATCGGGGGCTCGGTCGTCGTGGTCGTGGGCGCAGTTGTCGAGGTGGTGGTGGCCGGAGCAGCGGTGGTGGTCGTCACCACGGTGGTCGAGGTGGATTCGATCTCCGAGGCCGAGGAGGACGTGCATGCGGACACCAGGAGGGCGCCAGCGAATGTTGCCACGGAGATTCGGCGGGTCCCGGCCATGGTGGGGGAGTGTACGCCGAGCTCCCGATCCGACGATGGACCTCCTCAGGCGATTCCCGAGAGTGCGCGGTCGAGCGATTCGACGACGACGTCCGCAGGCTCGGTTGCGTAGCAGATCCGGAAGAACCCCGGCAGTGGCGAGCGGCACGCCGATCCCGGCGTCAGATTGACGCCGCTGGCATCGAGCACGGTCCTCCAGAGCTGTTCCTCGGCCTCCCAGGTCGGGCTCGCCAAGGCCGGACGCAGGTCGGCCAAGACGAACATGCCGCCGTGGGCCGGGATCACCCCGAAGCTGTGTGCTCGTACGACTTCGGTGGCCGCCTCGTATGAGCCTCGCAGCCGACTTCGCATGCCGTCGAGATAGGAGGATGCCCAGGAACGGTCGCCGAGCATCGTTCCGAGGAGGTGTTGGGTGTCGCCGGACACGACGGAGAACATGGCATGTTGGCGCACGGATGCGATGACGTCGTCGTTGCCGGATGCCAACACGCCACAGCGCAGGCCACTGGATGCGAAGTCCTTGCTGAATCCCCAGATCAGGTGCACGTCTTCGGCGGGTGCCGACGTCATCGATGCAACCGACTGAAAGCCGCGGGGATCGAACACGGACAACCCGTAGAGCTCGTTGACGACCACGTGCAGGCCGTTGGCCCGTGCCCAATCGAGCGCAGCGAGCAGCTCAGGCTCCTCCATCCGGCGACCGGTGGGATTCGAGGGCGTCGTCACGAGCAGGGCACCGATGGGTCGGGGTGCCGTCCGGAGCGCCCGATCGAGATCCTCGACGGTCAGCGAGAACTCCGATTCGGGGGATGTGGGCACCGGAATCACTTCCAAGCCGATCCGCGTCTCGAGGTCGAGCCAGTAGCCGGCGTAGCTCGGCGTCGGTACCAAGACTCCCTCGCCAGGCTCACACAACGCATTGAACAGCGCTTCGAGCGTTGCACCGGCGCCGGCCATCGTGACGAGCGAATCCGGTTCGATCCTGCGGTGCCACAGGAACTCCCCTCCGAAGTCGCTGATCGCCTCCCGGAAGCTGGCAGACCCCCAGTGCTCCGCATATCCGAAGGATTCGGGCCCGACATGGCGCACCGTGTTCGCCTTCGCATCGAGCAGATCCCACATCAGCTTGTTCTCAGCAACGGCGAGGCATCGGTACCGATCATCCGTGCCCGCCCGTGCGACGTGCTCGGCCAGATACGGCGGCAAGGCGGTGCCGCGGAGCTGTTCCCGTGCGCGTTCGGAGATCCGACGGGTCACCTGACCACGAGGTCCTCGCCGGCTCGGAGCTCCTTCTCGTAGTCGAGGTGCCGCTCGACCTCCCGCATCCCGACCGCCTCGTACAGCCGGGTCGCTCCCGTGAGGCTGTCGGCATCCACGTGCAACGCCACCGCAGTCTTTCCTCGGCGCCGATACTCGGCGAAGGCCGTGGTGAGCAGGGCCTTGGCCAGCCCGCGCCCCCGCCAGTCCGGCACCACGCCGAGGGTGGCGATGTACCCCGAGTGCGTCTTCGCTCCGTAGTGGGCGGTGCTGACGTTCGCTCCCACGATGGTTCCGTCAGCTTCGGCGAGCCAGACGAGATCGTCGTCCCACATGTCGCTCGTCCGCCACTGATTCCAGCGCCCGACGCGTTCCTCGATGGGGGCGTCCGTGAACCCGAAGTGGTCCCGGAACGCCGACGCGATCATCGTCGCCATGGGCTCGAGACCCTCCTGGGCGTCGAGCGTCCGCAGGGCAATCCCGTCGGGCAGCGGCGAGACTTCGACGTCGTGGCCGAGGTCGATCGACATCTCCAGGAAATAGCGCTCGGGTTCGTAGCCCCTCCGCTCGAAGAGGCGTTTGGCACGCATGTCGAGATCGTTCGCACCTGCCGTGATGGCGACTCTTGCTCCGGCTGGTGCCAACGCCACATCCGTCGATGCGCGACCTTCAGCCCACGTGAGCAGCGCCGAGCCGATGCCGAGCCCGACGTGGGCCGGATCGACATATCCCTGCGTCCACGCAGTCACGTGGGGAGCGCGATTGACGTAGTGCGCAGCTGCAACCAGATCTCCATCGGCCGAACGCACGGTGACGATGTCGGTGGCAGCATTGAAACGCGGTTCCCCGAATTGGGTTTCGAGGGCGTCGACCGTCGCCGTCGAGGTCCCCGCCACCGCCATCTCGTGCCGTTCGATCAGCGCACGCAGCTCTTCGAGTTCATCGGGGCGGCCGACCAGCGGTTGGTAGCTCCCTGGGAGCTCGTGGGTCCATGCCATGGGGGCATCCTATGGCCGCCGTATTCCCCATGCCCCTGAATCGTCTGGCAACCACGTGCTCCCTATGATGAGGCCGGTTTCGAACCTCCCCGATCATCAGGAGTTCTCTGTGGAATCGCCGGACATCTGGCTCTACATCGCAATGGCGATGGGCGTCGCCTCGCTCATTCTGGCGTTCGTCTATTCGCGACTCGTCTTGGCCGAGTCGCCGGGCAACGACCGCATGGTCGAGCTGATGAACGCCATCCGCCAAGGGGCGATGGCGTTCATGCGTCGCGAATACCTCGCCATCACCGCCTTCGTCGTGGTCATGGCGATCCTGATCGTGATCTTCCTCGACTGGGGGCGCCCATGGGGCGCGATCGCATACGTGTTCGGAGCGATCCTCTCGGGCGCCGCCGGCTTCATCGGCATGCGCATCGCCACCGCTGCGAACGCGAGAACGACACAGGCGGCTGCCGAGGGCGGAACGGCGAAGGCCCTGCCCGTCGCCTTTCGGGGCGGCGCCGTCATGGGGTTCACCGTCGCCGGATTGGGCCTCTTGGGCTTCAGTCTCGGCGTTTGGTTCTTCAGCGAGATCCTCGGCATGGAGGTCGACGAGTGGGTGCGGACCGTCACCGCCATCGGCCTCGGCGCATCGTCGATCGCCCTGTTCGCTCGTGTCGGAGGCGGTATCTACACGAAGGCCGCCGATGTCGGCGCTGACCTCGTCGGTAAGGTCGAGGCGGGGATCCCCGAGGATGACCCCAGAAACCCGGCCACCATCGCTGACAACGTCGGGGACAACGTCGGTGACGTCGCCGGCATGGGCGCCGACCTCTTCGAGTCGTATGTCGGCTCGCTCATCGCCCCGATCGCCTTTGCGGCGATCGTCTTCATCGGCGAGCCGTTCGTCGTCCACACCATCTTCTATCCACTGATGATCGCAGCTATCGGAGCTGCCTCCAGCATCATCGGATCGTTCCTGGTGCGACCGCAAGGCGACCACCTCGCACGTGCGTTGCACATGGGCACCTGGTCGGCCGCCATCCTCACCGTCCTCGGTGTGGCGATCCTGACACCGGTGATGTTCGGCGGTGTCGACGGTGTCGAGAACAACGGCTGGGGCCTCTTCGGCTCGGTCGTCGTCGGACTCGCCGTCGGACTCCTGATCGGGCGTATCTCCGAGTGGTATACCTCCGATCATCACAAGACGGTCAAGGAGATCGCCCGCCAGGCCGAGACCGGGCCTGCGACTGTGACGCTGGCGGGGATCGCAGAGGGGAAGCGGTCGGCGGCGTACTCGGTCATCGTGGTGGCCGTGGGCATGGGGCTCGCCTATGCGGCGACGGACTGGTCGATCGAGGGCGGCGGGATCTACGGCGTCGCCATCGCAGCGATCGGCGTCCTCGCCACGCTCGGGATCACGGTCTCGGTCGATGCCTACGGTCCGATCGCTGACAACGCCGGGGGCATCGCCGAGATGGCCGAGCTCGACCCCGAGGTTCGCGAAGCCACCGATCAGCTCGATGCGCTCGGCAACACGACGGCCGCCGTCGCAAAGGGATTCGCGATCGCTTCAGCCGCCGTCACCGCCCTGGCACTCTTCTTCACGTTCGCCGAAGCCGTGGACACCGAGGGATTCGATCTGCTGTCCATCGAGGTCGCGATGGGGCTGTTCCTGGGAGGCATGTTCCCGTTCCTCTTCGCCGCCATGACGATCCAGGCGGTCGGCCGTGCGGCCTTCCAGATGATCGAGGAGGTTCGCCGTCAGTTCCGGGAGATCCCCGGTCTGCGGGAGGGCGAGCCCGGCGTTCGTCCCGACTACGCCAAGTGCGTCGACATCTCGACCCAGGCGTCGTTGCGGGAGATGATCATCCCGGGTGCCGCAGCGGTCGCCCTGCCGCTCATCGTGGGCTTCATCTCGGTCGAGATGCTCGGTGGCTTGCTGGCGGGGGCGCTCATCACCGGCTTCCTCCTCGCGATCTACATGGCCAATGCCGGTGGTGCATGGGACAACGCCAAGAAGTTCATCGAGGCCGGAGCCTTTGGTGGAAAGGGATCCGACGCCCACAAGGCCGCCGTCGTTGGCGACACGATCGGAGACCCGTTCAAGGACACGGCCGGGCCTTCGATGAACATCGTGATCAAGGTGATGACCATCGTGTCGCTCATCTTCGCAACGGCGTTCGTCAGCTCCGGCGGGCTGTTCTAGATCGATGGCGAGATCGGCGCTCCCAGCGGGTGTCGGACTCCACAGCGGCCTAGGCTTCGGCTGATATGCGCATAGTCATCGTCGGCGCGGGAGCCGTCGGTTCGTACCTCGCCGAGAAGCTCTCGTATGAAGGTCAGGACGTGGTGGTCATCGAGTCCGATCCGGAGCGGGCTGCCATTGCACAATCCGAGATCGATTGTCTCGTGATCAATGGGAACGGTGCATCGGCCAAGACGCTCAAGAAAGCCGGGCTCAGCGAGTCCGACCTCCTCATCGCCGTGAGCTCCTCCGATGCCGTCAACGTGCTCGCATGCGCTGCGGGCAACCAGCTCGATATCCCTCGCAAGGTCGCCCGCGTCGAGGACCCCCAGCTCAAGGCCGAGGTCGAGGCGTTGGGTGTCGACCTCGTCATCGACCCCGGCGAAGCCGCCGCACGCGAGCTCGTCCAGCTCGCCACGAGCGGCGACATCGCGGAAAAAATCGAGTTCGCCGACGGTCAGCTCGTGCTCCTTGGCGCCTATGTCGACGCCAGGGCGCCCTTCGTCGGGAAGACTCTCGCAGAGCTGCGTGAAACGGTGGAAGGATGGGCCTGGCTCGTCGTTGCGGTGATCCGCCACGGCGAAACGCTGATCGCACGTGGATCGACGACGCTCGAACCCCACGACCACGTGTTGATGATGGCTGAGCGCGATTGCATCCAGGACGCGTATCAGTGGCTCGGGCTCTCCTCGGCGCCGGCGGAGAAGGTCATCGTCCTCGGAGGCACCAGGCTCGCCAAGCTGACGTCGCGGATGCTCAGCGACCGACATATCAACACGACCTTGATCGAGCCCGACATGGATCGGTGTCGGGTCATCGCCGAGGAGCTGCCGGGGGTCATCACCGTGTGCGGTGAGCCCACCGACCCAAGGGTGCTCAAGTCGGAGGGCATCGAGGCGGCGGACACGGTCATGTCGCTCACCGGATGGGACAGCGAGAACGTGCTCGGCGCTCTGGTTGCCAAGTCGCTGGGAGCCGGTGAAGTGATCGCGAGGTTCACGAACACCGAGCTCGTGGGGATGCTGTCGGGCCTCGGTATCGACGCAACGGTGAGCTCGCGACTGTCGGCCGCCAACGAGATCCTTCGATTCGTCCGGCGAGGCGTCATCTACTCGGTCGTCACGTTCTCCGACTCCGACGCCGAGGCCATCGAACTCGAGGTCGGGCCGAAGAGCCCGGCGATCGGCAAGACCCTCGCCGATCTCAAGCTGCCGCAATCACTGATCATCGGCGGCGTCCAGCGCGGCGACAAGGCCTTCGTGCCGCGTGGCAACACGACCATCGAAGAGGGTGACCACCTGATCGTCATCGCCCTGCCCGAGTCGATCCCCACCGCCGAGAAGCTCTCGGGCTGATCCATGTCGCTTCGGCACCTGCTCCATGTCGTCGGTGCAGTGCTCGGAGCGGTCGGACTGGCCATGCTGGTCCCCGTCATCGTCGCCATCGCGTCCCGCGAGTGGTCCGAGATCCTGCCGCTCGTCCTCGCATCGCTCATCACCACCGGTGCCGGGTTCGTGCTGTGGCGCGTCTTCGACCGGCCAGGAGAGCTCAGCCCAAGGGAGGGATTCGCCGCCGTGGGCCTCGCATGGATGGCCATCGCCCTCTTCGGAACGCTGCCCTACCTCCTGACCGGCGAGATCACCAACTTCGTGGATGCGCTGTTCGAGGCGACGGCGGGCTTCACGACCACGGGGTCGTCCGTGATCCCCGATCCCGGTGAGCTGCCCAACTCGGTGGTCTTCTGGCGTTCCTTCACCCAGTGGATGGGCGGCATGGGGATCATCGTCTTGTCGGTTGCCATCCTCCCGCTGCTCGGGATGGGAGCCGTCCAGCTCGCACGGGCCGAATCGCCCGGTCCCACTCCTGATCGACTCACACCCCGGTTCTCGGAGACTGCGAAGCGGCTCTGGCTCGTCTACGTCGTGCTCACCGCCGTCGAGTTGGCATTCCTGTGGGTCGGCGACATGACGTTCTTCGAGGCTTTGAACCACTCGCTCACCACGCTGTCGACCGGAGGCTTCAGCACCGATGCCGGGTCGCTCGGCGCATTCTCCGCCTACTCGCAGTGGGTCGTGATCGTCTTCATGCTGCTGGCAGGCGTTTCGTTCGCCCTGCACTACAAGGTCGTGCGCCGAGACCGCAAGGCGTACCTGCGATCGGTCGGGCTGCGCGTCTACCTGGGGATCGTCGCCATCGCCGCCACGCTGATGATCATCGGTACGTGGGGCGACGGGTCAGCGGCCGACACGATCCGTGACGGCATCTTCACCTCCCTGACGATCGTCACCACGACGGGCTACGCAACCGCCGACTTCGCACTGTGGATCCCCGCACTCGAGGTCATGATCGTCGGCCTGATGTTCATCGGCGGCATGGCAGGCTCGACATCGGGTGCCATCAAGTCCGACCGGCTCTACATCCTCTATGAAGCGTCCCGAACCGATGTCCGCCGGCTCATCCACCCGCGCGGCGTGTTCGTGACCCGCGTGGGTCGCGACACGGTCCCCGACCTCATCGTCGAGACCGTGCAGACCTTCTTCCTGCTCTACATGTTCACGTTCATGACCGGGACGTTCTTGATGGCGATCATCGGCTCCATCGCAGATCCGAACATCGACATGGTCACCACGGTCTCGGCCGTTGCCTCGTCGATCGGCAACGTCGGCCCCGGCCTCGGCGAAGTCGGCCCCACCGAGAACTACCTGTTCGTTCCCTGGCTCGGCAAGTTGGTCCTGTCCGGGATCATGATCATCGGCCGTCTCGAGATCCTCCCGATCCTGATCCTCTTCAACCCCGAGGTGTGGAGGCGCTAGGACGTAGTACGTAGTACGTAGTACGTATCACGTATCGCCCGACTTCTCGTCGTCGGGTCGTGCCATGTCGGGGTCGTTCGCCCGGCGCTCGGCTTCCTGTCGGCGGCGCTCCCAATAGGCGTCGTAGTTCCGCTTGCGAGTCCTCGCAATGACGAACCAGAGCCCGAGGATGATCCCGGCACCGATCAACCAGACCACGATCGACAGCCCTCCTCCCTCCGGGAGGTTGAGCTCCTGAGCGACGGTCGTGGCGAGCAGATGGGGTCGAATCAGCACGGACCTAGCCTACGGCCGCCCGCCGAGAGATTCGATTGGCCGTCACGATCACCTTCATCCGTCACGCCGAGACCACGGCGAACGCAGAGCACCGGTGGCAGGGCTTCTCCGATGCCCCGCTTTCGACGCTCGGCGAATCGCAGCTCGAGCGACTCGCCGACCGATACCGGTCCATGCCTCCGCGACTCATCGTCGCTTCGGACCTCGACCGGACGATGGCAACGGCACGAGCGATCGGATCTCCGACGGCCGATCCACGATGGCGTGAGTTCAGCGTCGGATCGTGGGAGGGCCTGACCACCGACGAGGTCGCAACGCAGTACCCGGACGACTATGCGGCGCTGGTGCGTGGCGAAGATGTCTCACTGGGAGGCGGCGAGCGCATGTCCGAGTTCCGCTCTCGGATCGCAGCGGCGTTCGAGGATCTCGTCGACGGGCTCGACGAGGACGCCGATCCGGTGGTCGTGACCCACGGGGGAGCGATCTGGGCCGTCCTCGATCACGTCGTCGGGACCAACGGCTCCCGGGCCCCGGTCTCGCTTGCTGGGAACACGTCGGTGACTCGGATCCGCGTCTCCGACGAGGGACGGCGATCGGTCGCCGTCTTCAACGACACGACGCATCTCGACGGGGTCCCGACACGACCTGGCTTCGTGAATCGCTCCGTGACCCTCGTTCGCCACGGAGAGACCGAGGGGAACGTCGCAGGCCGTTGGCAGGGCCGGTCGGACAGCTCATTGACGGACCGTGGACGCTGGCAGGTCAACGAGGCAGCCTCCGTTGCGCCGGAGTTCGATGCGATCTATGCCTCTCCGCTCGGACGCGCGATGGACTCCGCAGCCATCCTCGCCGCAAAGCGCTCGCTCGATCCGACTCCGGTCGAGGGGCTGGTCGAGATGTCATTCGGATCGTGGGAAAACCTCACGCCCGAGGAGGCGGCGACGGAGGATCCGGATCGCTTCGATGCCATTTACGGACGCGGGGAGGACCGTCCCCGGGGCGGGGATGGTGAGTCGTTCTCCGGGGCTGGCGAGCGCATGGGCCGGACCATTGCCGGGCTTGCCCGCGCCGGTGAGGACGACGAAACGCCAGTGGACGTCGCAGCCGTGTCCCACGGCGCGGCGATCCGGGCATACGCAACGCAGGTCGTCGGGCTGGGCTTCGCCGAGCGAAATCGGTTGCCGGTGCCCAGGAACTCTTCGATGTCGCGCGTGACGTACTTCGAGGGTGCTCCCGTGCTTGCCTCGTACAACGTGGCCCCGCACCTCGATTGACATGCGCCTGCTGCTGATCACGAACGACTACCCGCCCAAGCCCGGCGGGATCCAGATGTACCTCCAGAACTTCGTCGACGCCTATCCGGACGAGGTCCTGGTCTACGCACCCTCGGATGATCGTGCGCGCCCCTCGCCGAGCGATGCCGAGGCCGATGCGAGGGTGAAGGTCGTCCGGGGCGATCGGCCGTACATGCTCCCGACCTCCGCACAGACGAACGCGGTTCTGTCGGTGGCCCGGCCGTTCGAGCCCGACGTCGTCCTCTTCGGTGCACCTCACCCCCTTCCGGCCATGGGACCGGCCCTGCGCGAGGCGCTCGGCACGCCCATCGGGGTCCTCAGCCACGGTGCAGAGGTCACGTTGCCTGCGGCCTTTCCCGGATCGCGGCAACTGCTCGGGCGGGTCCTGAGGGCGGCCGACGTCCGATTCGCCGTGTCCCGCTACACCGCGCGAAAGGTCGAGTCGTTGGCGGGAGCGCCGGCGATGTTCCTCGGCGCGGGCGTCGAGATCGAGACGTTCACCCCTGCGGAGGAGCCGGTCGTCAACGACCCGCCGGTTGTGGGCTGCGTGTCCCGCTTCGTCCCCCGCAAGGGGCAGCATCGGCTCATCGATGCGGTGAGCCGGTTGGGCAGGCCGGCCTCCCTGCTGTTCGTGGGCAAGGGCCGAATGGAGGATCGCCTGCGCAAGCAGGCCGCCGATCTCGGTGTCGAGGCCCGGTTCGAGGTCGACGTTCCGTGGTCGGAACTCCCTGGCTTGTATCGATCGATGGATGTGTTCTGCATGCCGACGTCGTCGCGGTGGGGCGGACTCGAGGTGGAGGGTCTCGGCCTGGTCTACCTCGAGGCGGCGGCAACCGGGCTCCCCGTGCTGGCCGGCGACTCGGGGGGCTCTCCCGAGACCGTGTTGCCGGGTCAGACGGGATACGTGGTCTCATCCACCAGCGACATCGTGGAGGGTCTCGAGCTCCTGCTCGGCGATCCCGACCGAGCACGGGCGATGGGACGCGCAGGTCGCCGATTCGCCGAGTCCGAGTTCACCTGGGACCGGGTCGTCGAGCGGTTCCGCGAGGGATTCCGGCCGCACCTGCGGTAGGTTTCCGGACCCGATGGACACCTTGACAGTGCGAATCAGTTGTCGTAGGTGTGTACGCCGTCCTCATCGAAGGAAGCCATGACGAAGAAGCTCGTGATCGTGGAGTCGCCTGCCAAGGCGCGCACCATCAACCGGTATCTCGGCGACGACTACGTCGTGGAGTCGTCCGTCGGGCACATCCGGGACATCCCCTCGCGGGCCGCCGACCTCCCCGAGTCGAAGCGGGACCGGTGGAAGGAGACGCGGTTCGGGGTCGACGTCGACCATGGGTACACCCCCATCTACATCGTCCCGGACTCGTCGCGCAAACAGGTCCGGCTCCTGAAGCAGCACCTCAAGGATGCCGACGAGCTGTACCTCGCAACCGACGAAGACCGTGAAGGAGAAGCGATTGCGTGGCATCTCCTCGAAGAGCTCAAGCCGAAGGTGCCGGTGCGCAGAATGGTGTTCCAGGAGATCACGGCTTCGGCGATCCGCGAAGCGGCGGAGAATCCCCGAGAGCTCGACGTGCCGCTCGTTCAGGCACAGGAGACGCGACGCATCCTCGACCGGCTGTTCGGCTACGAGGTGTCGCCGGTGCTGTGGCGCCGGGTCCAGAAGGGCCTTTCCGCGGGACGCGTCCAGTCGCCGGCGACGCGGATCCTCGTCGAGCGCGAGCGCGAGCGGATCGCCCACGTCAGCGCCGGCTATGCGGGACTGAAGGCGATCTTCGCAACCGACGCCGGAGAGTTCCCGGCAACCCTCAAGGAGCTCGACGGAAGGCGGGTCGCCGAAGGCTCCGACTTCGGACCCGATGGTGAGCTCAAGGGCGACCGAGCCCGCCTGTCGATCGAAGACGCCGTCGCGCTGGCCACGGGGCTGAGCGGAAGCGACTTCACGGTTGCCCAGGTCGAGCGCAAGCCGTACACGCGCAAGCCCTATCCGCCGTTTCGCACGTCGACGCTCCAGCAGGAAGCCGGCCGAAAGCTCCGGTTCGGTGCACGAAGGACGATGAGTGCGGCCCAGCGCCTGTACGAGGGTGGATTCATCACCTACATGCGGACCGACTCGACAAACCTGTCGGCAACGGCCATCTCTGCCGCGCGTTCCCTCGTCACCGATCGATACGGCGCCTCCTTCCTGCCGAACCAGCCGAGGTCCTACGGGAAGCAGGCCAAGGGAGCACAGGAAGCGCACGAGGCGATCAGGCCCGCCGGAGAGCGGTTCCAGGACATGGACGCCGCCGCAGCGCAGTTCGGGCCGACCTCCGACGAGACCCGCGTGTACGAGCTCATCTGGATGCGCACGGTCGCCTCGCAGATGAAGGATGCGAAGGGTGAGAGCCTGGTGGTGCGGATCAGCGGCGACACGCACGATGCGCAGACGTGCCGGTTCCAGGCCTCGGGCCGAACCATCACCTTCCCGGGCTTCCTGCGTGCCTATGTCGAGGGAAGCGATGATCCCGATGCAGCCCTCGATGACCAGGAGACGCCCCTTCCACCCCTCGACGAGGGCGAGGGGGTGCGTGCCGTCGAGCTCGAGCCGACCGAGCATGCAACCAAGCCACCCGCTCGGTACACCGAGGCGTCGCTCGTGAAGCGGCTGGAAGAACTCGGTATCGGGCGCCCCTCGACGTACGCGTCGATCATCGCCACCATCCTCGATCGCGAGTACGCCCGCAAACAAGGGACTGCCCTCGTTCCCACATGGCGAGCGTTCAGCGTGGTCGGGCTCCTGGAGCAGTACTTCTCGGACTACGTGGACTATGCGTTCACTGCGAAGATGGAAGCCGACCTCGACCGGATCGCGGCGGGTGAGCAGGACGTCGTGCCGTATCTGGACGCCTTCTACAAGGGCAACGGACATCCCGGTCTCGTCGAACTGGTCTCCGAGGACGCGCTCGAGCAGATCGATCCCAAAGCCGTCAACTCCTTCCCGATCGGGATGGGGGAGGATGGAGAGCCGATCGTCGCAAGGGCCGGCCAATACGGCCCCTACCTCGAACATGGAGAGCGGAGGGCATCGATTCCCCCGGATCTCGCACCCGATGAGCTCACGCTGGAGCGGGCGCTCGAGATCCTCGACGCCCCGAGCGATGACCGCGTGCTGGGCACCGATCCCGAGACCGGGCTCGAGGTGCACGCCAAGGCCGGGCGATTCGGGCCGTATGTCCAGCTCGGGGAGCGGGATCCCGACTCCAAGGAGAAGCCGAAGACGGCTTCGCTGTTCAAGACCATGAACCTGGCCGAGATCACGTTGGACGAGGCGCTCCAGTTGTTGACGATCCCCCGCGAGATCGGCGTCCACCCAGACGATGGAGCCCCCATCGAGGCGCTGAACGGGCGCTACGGGCCGTACGTCAAGTGGGGGAAGGAGAGCCGGAGCCTCGAGACCGAGGAGCAGATCTTCTCGGTCACCCTGGACGAGGCGCTCGAGCTTCTCTCAAAGCCTCGGCAACGCAGGGGAGCGAAGCCGCCGCTGAAGGAACTCGGCAAGGATCCGGTGACCGGCAAGGAGATCGTCATCAAAGACGGGCGGTATGGCCTGTACATGACAGATGGCGAGACCAATGTCTCCTTCCGGAAGGCCGAATCGATCGACACCATCACGCTCGAGCACGCATCCGAACGGCTCGCTGAGAAGCGAGCGAAGAAGGGCTGAGTCCCTACCCGCTGTGCATGAGACCGCAGCGGGACCACCTTCCGTCCGTATCGGCCGAGGTACGGGAACGATGTGCACGATCGGTGGAGTGCCAAACTGTGTCCATGGCCGTCGGTAGTGGACATCCGCCGTACCTCGCGTTCGAAGGGGTCGAGGGCGCGGGCAAGAGCAGTGTCGCGCATGCCGTCGTTGCCCATCTTCGCGAGATCGGCATCCCCGTGGTCGCTGTCCGCGAGCCGGGCGGAACGGAGGTCGGGGAGGCGATCCGGCACATCCTGCTGAGTGGCGAGCATCATCCTCGCGCACGATCCGAGGCTGCCCTGTTCGCCGCTGCTCGGGCGCAGTTGATCGCCGAGATCGTGCTCCCGGCACTCGAGGCAGGCTCGTGGGTCGTGTCGGACCGGTCGGCGTATTCGTCGCTTGCCTATCAGGCGGGGGGCCGTGGCCTTCCCGTCGAGGAGGTGCGGCGTCTCAACGACATCGCCATCGGAGGTCTGTGGCCATCGCAGGTGTTCCTGCTGCGTGTCGAGGCCGAAGCGGGCCTCGGCCGTCAGGCGGTCGAGGACCGGATCGGAACGGAATCGGCGGCCTTCTTCGACGACGTGGTGGGAGCGTTCGACGCCCTCGCCGCGGCGGAGCCGGATCGATTCGAGGTCGTCGATGCAGACCGGCCCCTTGCCGACGTCGTTGCTGACGTCCTCGATCTGCTCAAGGTGACTCCATGAGCGTGTACCACGATGTCATCGGCCACGGCGCTGTGATCGATCTGCTCGAGGCCGATGCGGTGTCGCCGTCACAGGCATAC
>JASJCF010000117.1 GCA_030066265.1 Acidimicrobiia bacterium
CCGCGCCACACCTTCTTCTGCGCACGCATCATCATCAAGCCGTCGCGCTCGTATCCGGAGGGGATGTTCCTCACGAGGCTGTCGTGCATTCGGCGACTATCGGCATTGAGATACATGGCAACCAGCGCCGTCACGATGGCGGAGGTCAAGATGGCCGTGACGATGCCGACCACGGTTCGCACCCCGCTCAGCCCCGCGCCGAGGTATTCGAGCACTCGCTCCGCGTCCACTTCGATCGGGCCGTTGTCCCCGTCCTCGGTGGTGTTCTCCAACGAGTCCAAAACGCCGGTCATGTTGACGCTGAGCCCGAACACCGCGAGCTTCCCCTCGTCGTCGACCTCGTCGAGCAGCCACACCCGGGCATCGTCGATCCGTCCGATGGGATCGAGCTCGACCACCGAGGCGACGATCGATTGCGCCAGCAGATAGCCGAACCCCAGCGTTCCCACGAACACCACGACGTAGGCGATGAGCAGAGCGAGACCACGCGGGATCTTGAGCCTCTGATTCCCGAGCTTGATCAGCGGTGCAACGAGGAATGCGATGAGGGCCGCGAGGGCTGCGATGGCGAGCACGTTCCGGGCCAGGTAGACGCCGATCAGGGCCAGGACGAATCCGATCGCGATCACCAGGAGCTTCGCGTTGTTGCTCCACGAAGGCGAGGGCGGATAGGCGTCGGGATCCTCGACTCGACTCACCGTCTCGACATCGACAGGAGCGGCTTCGTCGACCACATCGCCCTCGGCATTGGTCTCGTCTGTCATCGGTACACCACGGTAGAGGAACGTTCCCGAAATCCGTCGGTACGATGCAGCCCCGACATGAGCGTCTCTACCCGATTCCTCCGATCCATCGCCAAGACCAGAGGGATGCGCTGGTTCATGATGAAGGCCCAACGCCCCCTCGACGAGCGCTTCAAGGGCACCCGGTTCATGCCCTCGACCGTCGGCGGAGTCGACACGCCGATCTGTTTCCTCACCACCACCGGACGGGTCACAGGCGAACCCAGGACCGTCCCCCTGGTGTACGTGCCGGCGCCCGACGGCACGGTCGCGGTGGTCGCATCCAACTACGGGCAGCGGCATCATCCCGCCTGGTCCCACAACCTCGACGCCAATCCCGAGGCGACGCTCGAGGTCGACGGGTCCACGTCGCCCGTGATCGCCCGTCGCGCAGAGACCCATGAGGCGAAGAACCTGTGGGCCGCCTTCGATCACGTGTGGCCGGGCTACGAGGCGTACCGGGACCTCACGGACCGGGACATCAGGATGTACGTCCTGACGCCGGTCCCCCAGGAGGCCTGATCGGCGGACGTACAATCCCTGCGTGAGCTCGCCCACATCCGCCGAGAACGACCGCCACGACTACGAGCCCCACATCGGGAGCTCCCGCCAGTACATGCGCGATGTCATTCTCGGAGTGAACGACGGCCTGGTCTCCACGTTCCTGCTCGTGTCCGGCGTGGTCGGAGGTGGGCTCAGTGCCACCGATGTCCTCCTCACCGGCATCGCCGGAGCGATTGCCGGAGCCATTTCCATGTCGATCGGCGAGTACATCGCAACCAAGTCCCAGGAGGAAGTGTTCGATGCAGAGCTCGCGCTCGAGGCGCATCACCTGCAAGAGCACCGCGAGGACGAGCTCGACCAGCTGCGGACGATGCTCGCCAATCGCGGCCTGAGCGGAGATGACCTCGAGACGGTGGTGCGCATCCTCGACAAGGACGACGAGACGATGCTCAACATGCACGCGGCGCTGGAATTCGGCATCGTCGACGACGAGCGTCGGAACCCGTACCTCGCCGCCATTGCGTCCGGCCTTCTGTTCCTCGTCGGCGCCCTCCCGTCGGTGATCCCGTTCGCAATCTTCGACGACACCACTACCGGTCTGCTCGCCGCAGCCGTGCTCGCCGGGATCGGTCTGTTCGCCGTCGGTGCCCTCAAGACGGTGCAGACACGCAAGAATCCCTGGATCTCAGGTGCGGAGAACCTCGCCCTCGGTCTTCTCGGCGGTGCAGTCGCCTACGGCGTGGGCTCCCTGTTCGATTCGATCATCCGCTCCTGACGAACGTAGATCAGAAGTCGAGTCCCTTCCGGGCAACGATCCCCTCGTCGAAGGCGTGCTTGACCTTGCGCATCTCGGTGACGGTGTCCGCAACGTCGATGAGCGCCTGATCCGCATCTCGGCCTGTGATCACGATGTTGACCCGCGACGGGCGGTTCTCGATGGTCTCGACGACGTCACCGACATCGATCCAGCCGAAGGTCACGGGATACGTCGCCTCGTCGAGGATGACGAGGTCGTAGGCCCCCTCGGCGATGAGCGCCCGAGCCCGAGCCCATGCATCTTGGGCGGCCTTGGTGGTGGCCTCCATGTCCTCGGACTCCCAAGTGAAGCCGTCACCCCCGACGATCCAATCGACGCCCAGCTGCTCGGCCATCTTCTTCTCGCCGGTTTGCCATTTGTCCGACTTGATGAACTGAACGACTGCAACCTTCCAGTCCCGCGCAATGGCGCGGAGCATCACGCCGAACGCGGAGCTCGACTTCCCCTTGCCATCGCCTGTGTTGACGATGACCAATCCCGATCGCCCGTCGCTCATCTCCGCTCCTTGTCTCGCATCGATACGATCACCCGACTGCCGTCGACGTCGATCACGCGCACCGTCGGCTCGAAGACCTCGCGCAGGAGGTCCTCCGTCAATACATCATTCGGAGCGCCCACCCCACGTAGCCGACCTTTGTCCATGACTCCCACGGTGTCACAGAACTGGGCTGCAGCGGTGAGATCGTGCATCGCTGACACAACGGTGATCTCATTGTCTCGACGCACCTCGTCGATGAGCTCGAGGACCTGGTGCTGCCGTGCGACATCGAGAGCGGCAGTGGCTTCGTCGAGCACGAGAACGGGAGCGCGTTGGGCGATCACCCGGGCCATCGAAACGCGTTGGGTCTCACCCCCCGACAGCGAGGAGACATCTCGCTCGGCGAAGTCGACGAGGTCGAGCGACGCAAGGGAGTCCCACACGATCCGAATGTCCGTCGCCGACTCGGCTGCAAGCGGTCCCATGTGCGATGTCCGGCCCAACAGGACATAGTCGAACACGGACATCCCCTTTGGAAACACCGGTCGCTGCGGAACATAGGCCGCGAGCCTGGCCCGCCGTCGCACCGCCGCCTCGTGAATCACCTCATCATCGACCCTGACCTCACCCTGGGTCAGGGGTCCAGCCACCACGGTGCGGAGGAGGCTCGACTTGCCCGCCCCGTTGGGACCCAGCACCCCGACCCACTCTCCCGATTCGACCCGGAGCGTCACATCGGCAACGGCGACGGTGGCTCCGTAGTCGACCGTCACGTTCTCGAACTCGACGACGCTCATGACACCACTCCTCGACTCGTTCGCAGCACCACAGCGAAGAATGGCGCCCCCACGAACGCCGTGACGACACCGATCGGAACCTCCGCAGGGGACTGCACCGTTCGTGCGATCACATCGGCGAGAACCAGGAACGCTCCGCCGAGCAGGATCGACAACGGCACGATGATGCGATACGAGGCGCCCGTGAGGAGGCGAACCGTGTGCGGGACGATGATTCCGACGAACCCGATGAGGCCCGACACGGCCACCACGGCAGCGGTCCCGAGGGTGGCGAAGGCAACGAGCACCATGCGGACCTTCCCCGGCTCGATACCGAGGGTCGACGCCTCGACGTCTCCGACGGCGAGCACATCCATCAACCGTCGGCCGGCTAGCACCACGACGATCGACACGACGACGTAGGGGAGAACGAGCCTGACCTCTCCCCACCCGGCCGTGGCGAGCGAGCCCAGGATCCAGCCGTACACCTCGCGCAGCGTGTCCGACTGTCGCTGTTGGATGAAGGTCTGGGCGGCCGTGAGGAAGGCAGCAACTGCAACGCCCGCGAGGATCAGTGTGACCGCAGTTCTCCCCGAGCGGACGCTATATCCGAGGAGGTAGGCCAGGAGCACACCAACGATCGCCCCGACGAACGCAGCGAGCGGCAGCGGATCCACGATCCAATTCGTCGTCTCGGGACCGTAGGCGATCGCAAGGGTCGCGCCCAATCCCGCCCCGGCCCCCGCCCCGAGCAGGTACGGATCCGCGAGGGGATTGCGGAACACGCCCTGATAGGCGGAGCCGGCCACCGACAGCATGGATCCCACGAGGACGCCGAGCATGATCCGAGGCATGCGTATTTGCCAGAGGATCGCCTCCTCACGGTCGCTGAGACCTGTCCCGAGGTCGATGAACGGAAGCCGATCCAGCCCCGAGCGCACTACCGATCCCGGCGACAGCGGGAAGGGACCGACCAACGCTGCGGCAACCACCGCAGCAATAAGCAATCCCAGGGCGCCCGCCAGCCACCACCACTTCAGGTGGGTCGAGGCGGGACGACCGGCGTTCACGCGTCCGCCAACTCCACGCTCAGGATCGCAGCGACGACGTCTTCGACGAGGACGGCGATTCGGGGACCCCACCGGGAGGCGATGTCGTCGTCCAGTTCGACGACCTGGTCCTGGATCACGGCCGTCATCGAGTCCCACCCTGGCCGTTCGGCCACGGTCTCACTCGTCTGAGCGCAGCACTTGGTGTCGGCCAGCAGGACGAGATCGGGATCAGACCCCACGATGAACTCCGCAGTGAGCTGAGGGAACCCGAAGCCGTCGGGATCCTCGGTGTCAGCGATGTTGGTCATGCCCGTCGGGACCAAGAGCTCGCCCACGAAGGTCGACGAGGTGAGCGAGAAGAAGTCCGGGGTGAGCTCGTAGTAGTACGTGAGATCGACAGCCTCGGCGGGCACGGTCTCGTAGAGAGCATCGAGGTCTGCTTGCGTATCGGCGACGAGCTGGGCCGCCTCAGCGAGATGCCCGGTCGCTGCACCCACCTGCTCCCACTGGGAGTATGCGTCGGCGAGGTCTACGGCCGTCGGATGCAGGATGGCGGGAACGCCGAGGGCCGCGAGGCCCGGGATGACGTCCTGATTCGGGTCGAAGGACAGGAACACGAGGTCGGGATCGAACGAAGCGATCGCCTCGACACTCGGCGCCGGGAATGCTGCGAGGTCCGTCACGGGAGCGTCCTCCGGGTACGTGGAGAGGCTGTCGACGGCGACGACTTGATCACCGGCACCGACCGCGAAGAGCACTTCGGTGGATGTCGGCGAGATGGACACGATCCGCTCCGGGCGTTCCTCGATGGTCACCGGCCCGTTCGGAGCCTCGATCGTCACCGGGAAGGATGACGGCGCCTCTGTCGTGGAGGTCGTGGTGGACGACGTCGTCGTCGATGACGTGGACGTCGTCGTCGCAAGGGTCGACGGGGTAGTTTCCTGCGATTCGCTACTCGTCGACGCACACGAAGCGGCGAGTAGGCCCACGGCCGCAATGATGAAGGCAATCCGACTGATCATGGAGGTCTCCTCTCACTGGAGGAGAACCCTTCGGCGGCGAATGCTCGTCTCCTCCGGAGAGCACGCACCCATCGGCACGAAGGCGACCTGGCTACCTCATCGAGGATCACAGTTGCGGGACAGCGCCGGAATCTCACCGGACTTCGCTCCGTGCCGACACCCGGCGGGGCCGGGGCGGTTGCTGCCCACCCTAGTGTCCGATCGGCGGTCCCAACCATCCGACGCCCCAGCCGGAGCCGGACCCCGGTATCGTCCGGACCATGAAACGACTGGTCCTTGCGGTCATTGCGCTCGTGCTCGTTGTCGTCTTCGCCTCGGTGCGGATTCGGCGGAGGCCGTCTGAGCCGGAGGCTCCCGATGGGTCGTGGGAGCCCGTCGCATCCTCGCAGGCATCGTGAGAGTCCTCCTCGACGCAACCTCCGAGATCGGCCTCCGAGCCGGGAAGGTGCTCCTCGCCGACGCTGACGTCGCCTGGATCGGCCTGTGGGGGACATCCCCGGCCACCCGCCAGCCACGCTCAGGGCCTGCGACCTCAGTGGACGGGTATGACGTCGCCGTGACCGATCGCGCGGATCACCTCGGCGACCTCGTCGCACGATGTTCCGTGGCAGGGGTCCCCGTCGTCATCTGGCGTGACGCCGAAGACATCGCTCCGGGAGGCGCCGCAATACCCATCATCACCGGGGCCAATGTGGGGTCGGCCCTCGCCGAGATCTTGGTGCATCACCCAGCGGCCCGCCCGACGGACGACGACGCCGTGACGATTTCCTGGACGGAACCGGGATCACCGCTGCGATCCGGTGAACCAGTCGCATTCCCCGATCCCATCGGCATGTCGTGGACGCGAAAGCGGAGACCTGGCCGATCGGTGGCATTCCGAGACGATGAATGGTCCGGTGCGGTGATTCGGCTCGAGGGACCATCGGGAGAGCGCATCATCGGCGTGTCCGACCATGGGGCGTTCCTCGAAGCCATCGTGCTCGCCTCGGCCGCCCGCTGTGCGGCCGAAGGTGTGTATGAACCTGGCGTCCACCCCGCCATGTCGGCCGGTGAACAGCTGATGAACAGGATCGAAGCGGCGGAACTCGACTTCGCCGTGTGGCGTTCCAACTCCTGAGACCCCCACGATGAAGAAGCTGCTGCTCGTTCTCTCCATGGCGCTCGTCGCGGCCGCGTGCACGCCCGCGGCGGAACACTCGGACGCGTCCGGCGAGAGTGACGGACCGGCACCGAGCTCGTCAGACTCATCGACGACCACGTCCTATGCGGGCGAGTCGTTTGCCGGCACCGTGGATGCCCCGGAGTTTCCGACGGGCCTCGACTGGATCAACACGGCCACACCGCTGTCTCTCAACGAGTTGAAGGGGAAGGTCGTCCTCTTGGACTTCTGGACCTACGGCTGCGTCAACTGCATTCACATCCTGCCGGATCTGGAGCGACTCGAGCAGGAGTACGCCGAGGAGCTCGTGGTGATCGGCGTGCACTCGGCGAAGTTCCCGAACGAAGGCGAGACCGAGAACCTCCGTGACATCGTGCAACGCTATGAGATCGCCCACCCGGTGGTCAACGACCGGGACTTCGCGATCTGGAACTCGTGGGGGGCCAATGCCTGGCCCACCATCGCCGTGATCGACCCGGCAAGCCGTGCCGTCGGCATCCGTGCCGGTGAGGGCGTGTACGACGCCGTGGAACCGGTTATCGCGGCCCTCGTGGCTGAGTTCGACGCGGCGGGCGCAATCGATCGGGAACCGATCGAGTTCGCCCTCGAGGCCGAGCAAGCTCCCGACCGACCCCTCGACTATCCGGGCAAGGTCCTGGCACGGGACAGCAGGCTGTTCGTTTCCGATACCGGCCACCATCGGGTCCTCGAAGTCGACCCTGCGTCCGGTGAGGTCCTCGCTGTCTTCGGATCCGGGACACGGGGGAACGAGGACGGAGCAGCTCAGGAGGCAAGCTTCAACGCTCCCCAGGGTCTGGAGCTCGTGGGCGACACTCTGTACGTCGCCGACACCAACAACCACTTGAT
>JASJCF010000118.1 GCA_030066265.1 Acidimicrobiia bacterium
GCGACCTTGTGAACCGCGTGGGTGAAATGGCCTCCTACGAAGATCGCAGAGGTTTCACCGACCTCGGCGACCGATTTGAGGAAGGGTTGGATCATGACCTCACCCAGGGGGAGTAGCGACTCGATGTGCTCTCGGACTCCCTCGGATGTCTCGAACCTGAGCAGCCCCGATCCGGTTGCGCCGACCGACGGCTTCACGACGACATCGCCGAATTCGGGTAGGTCGTCGAGATCATGGCTTGTGATCCATCGGGTGGGCACGACGGGAATTCCCGCTTCCTCCAGCACCCGGAGATACGTCTTCACCGTGTTCGACTTCATCACGCTGGGCGGATTCAGCAACTGAGTCTGGGCTGCAACGACGTCGATCCAACGCAAGAACGCCGCATGATGATCCTGGTAGTTCCACGTGCTCCGGACCACAACGACGTCATACGAGCCCCATTGGCGCGAGCTGCGCCAATCCACGATCTCCGTGCGGAGCCCCAGCGCCTCGAGGGCATCTGCCAGCATCGCATCGTCGACCCTTGGCTCGGATGAGACCTCACTCGTGGCGAGAGCGATCAGCAAGGCTCCGTCCTCAGTAGGAGAGCGGTGAGGATACGAATCCCAACGAGGTCATCGGCGTGCAAGAGGCAGTACCTGCCGCCATGGCGGTTGTCGAGTTGACCCGGGTGGCGCGCAGCGAGACGATGTCGCGTGAGAGTCGATCGGCTCGGGCGGATGCCCTGGGCTGGGATCGGCGGCTGGTGGGCGGGACACAGGGCGGCCGAAGCCTGACGTGTGGGAGGTTGACATGCGGCTTGCGGTGATCGTCACGCTTGTTGTCTTGGTTTGTGCTGCCTGTAGCGCCGACCAGTCGACACCGACAGAGCAATCGACTCCAACCGAACCACCATCGACCACTACGACCACCACGGCACCGACCACCACGGTCGCGCCTCCAACCACCGTCACGACCACGAACTCACCGTCGCAGGATGTCTCGTCGTCAGCCGTGCGGGCCTCACTCGGATGTGGAACGGCTCAGGTTGAACCGGGCGACTACAAGAAGGTCAACGAAGCCAACGGCGCCAGTCAGAACTACTGGACGGTCGTTCCGGATTCCTACTCCTCAGACACGCCAAGTCCCGTCTATCTGTTCCTTGCCGCCGGTGGGGGGGATGCCTATCAGAACTACGCCGCCTGGCGTCCACTCATCGGCGATCCCGTGGGCCTGTTCGTCGTGGCAGATACGCACACGAGTGCCCAATCCAAGGTCGAGACCTATGTCGGATTGCTCGAACAGATCGGAAGCGACTACTGCATCGACCTCGACCACATCCACATCATTGCGAACTCGTCGAGTGCCGGACTCGGGGCCCGGCTGATGTGCCAGATGCCTGAGACATTCGCATCCTTCGCCGACAGCCTCGGGAGCTTCAGAAACCTCGGTTCGTGTGAACCCACACCCAAACCCCTCATCGCGATGACCGGTGACTTCGACCGTGCCTCAGTCGGGAGCTCGGTCACAACGTGGGCGGCCATCAACGAATGCGATCCTGACCCCGAAGCCGAAGATCTCGGATCGGGCATCACCCGCCTCACCTATCAGGGTTGTGCCGCTGACGTGGTGCTCTACGACTTCGAGGGTATGGGCCACCAGTTCGCCGCAGCCGAATGCACGGGTCCAGCCGGACGCTACTGCGCCGAATACGAAGACTTCGACAGCTTCGAGGTCTGGGAGGCGTTCTTCGCTGAGCACCCTCTCCCGTAGGCATCCAGTGCGAGAGCGCAGGCACTGACCGAGGAACGCCAAGGCTCAATCGACAGCGCGCACCGCACCGACATGCGATATGAGGCACCCACGCCCGACGGGGACCGTGTTTGGTGCTCGCCTCCGATGGTCACAGTGCCCCGTCGCGCTGCAGCCGCTGAAACGCCGCCCAGCCGGGGAGGATCGGTAGCCAGAAGGTGGCGATCCGATAGAGGAACACGGCGGGCACGGCGACCGTCGAGGCCAGGCCGAACGCCGTCAAACCAGCGATGAGCACCGCCTCAGCGGCACCGATTCCGCCAGGCGTGGGTGCTGCTTGCGCAACGGCCGAACCGGCGAGGTAGACGATGGCGACCGTGATGAACCCGATGCCGCCGCCGAACGCCTCGATGCTGTACCAGAGAGCGAAGATGTACGAGGTGGTGGTCACGAACGAGCCGCCGAAGACGAGCAGCAGCTTCAGCGGATCTCGGCCGATCTGTGCGATTCCGCCTGCGGCCTTCCGGATGATCGGCCAGACGCCACGGAGGAGGAAGCGGCGACCCCACGGGAAGAGCATCACGCCACCAGCGAGGGTCAACACCACCGCAAGCCCCACCAGCACTGCCTCGCCAGATGGGGTCTCGACGGGAAGACCCGCATTGCTGCCGGTTGCGATGGCAAAGATCAGCAGCAGCGCGAAGTGCACGATGACGCCGGCAACGTTGCTGATCCCCACTCCTGTGATTGCCACCGCCGAGTCGATGCCGCGCTTCTGAAGGAAGCGGACGTTGGCAGCCATGCCTCCGACCTTGGCCGGCGTGATGCGGTTGAGGAACGACGATGCCACCTGGGCGCGGAGCGTCGGCGTGAAGGGAAGGTGATCCGGCACCGAGCCCATGAGGGCCCAGGCCGCACCGACGTAGGTGGCAGCGGAGAACATGATGATGATCGGGAACCACGCCCAGTTGGCTCCTGCGATGTCGCCCAGGTCCAGCTGGGCGAGCTGCGGGATGAGGAAGTAGAACGCCGCACCAATCGCGAGCACCGTGAGGATCGTTCGTGGTCGGACCCGTTCGATCGGCTCGAACTCGATCTCCTCCATGCCGGTGGCCGCCATGACTGCGTCTTGCACGTCCTCATCGAGCCCCCTCGTAGCGTCGATGAGTTGCCGCACCGAGGTGCTGACGGCCATTGGCTGGAGACGAGGCGCAGCTTCGCGCACGGCGTCGGCGCCGATGACGTCGACGGCTGCGGCAACGGTCCGTTCTGGTCCTGCGCGCGCGGACAGCGACAGCAGCAGTTCTGCGACATCGGCATTCAGGTTGGCGTCCGTGGCTGCAAGCTCGGCGAATCCGAAGTCGAGGATCCACACGGTGCGGTCGTCGTCAAGCATGATGTTGCTCGGACCCAGATTCCGGTGTGCCGTTCGCCGTGCGCGCATTCGGCGCACCTGTTCCCACACCGCCCGAAGGACCTGATCATCGATCTCGTCGTCGCGTACGGCGTCGAGCGTGCGACCGTCAACTCGCTCGTAGGCCAAGAGCAGGGAGGTGGGGCCGACCTCGGCCATGCTGATCAGCTTCGGTGTGGAGACGCCGTCGGCGCGTGCCTTCAGCGAGACCATCGCCTCGTGTTCGACGGCACGACGCACGGATACGAACGGTCGTTCCTCGGCGCCGCGCAAGCGCGCCGTGCGGTACGAGCGATACATCGCATCGGCGGCTCGTTCCTCCGGTCCCATGACCTTGACGAACATCCGTCGGCCATCGTCGGTGGATGCGAAGTACGGGGTGGATCCCTTCGATCGGACGTCGGCCCACTGCAGGCGGACCAGGCCGATACCGGTTTCGTGCATGGCCACGGCGATGTCCGTCCCGGAGGGACGACGATCCGGGGCGGCGAAGAGGAGCAACGTTCCGGCACCGATGGCGTACCCGAGCGCCACCGCCAGCAGGCCGTCCATCGGGGCTTGCGTGCCGTCGATCGAACGGGCGATGAGGAATACCCCGATCGTCACCCATCCGGCGATTCGCCAACGTCGATTCACCCACGGGCTGAGGACGCTGAAGGCAGCGGAGAAGCCCGCCAGGTACGCAACCGTGGGGAAGCCAGACGCAGTGACGCAACCGCCCACCGGGCCATCGACCGATTCGGGTGGGCACACCCACGATGGCGGAGGGATGCCGATCTCGGGCCGAAAGACACCACTCAGCTGGGCCTCGCCCAACCAGGCCAGGAGGGCAGCGACACCCGCGGCAAACAGCACGAGAGACAGCCGCCGGTAACGTCGCTGCCGGAGCATGTACGTCACGATGAGGAGCGGCACCAACAGCGCGGCGAGGCGAATTGCCAGCACGAGCGAGACCACGATTGGGTTGGCCAGACCCTCGGCGATGCGGACGAGGTCGGTCGTCGCCCCGGCACTCACGTCGTCGAGGGCGGCGCCGAGCAGAGCGACCAAGGCCGCAACCGTCAGCGCGACCAGCATCCGCAACAGGTCGCTGGGGAGCCGGGCGTGCTTCGCCCGCTCCGGTTCGACGATCTCGACGCCGTCGATCGGTGGGGCGGTGGTCTGCTCGGAGCTCACGTCAGCGCCAGGCTATCGACTCGTTCCGATGAGGCTGTTCAACGAATGAGTTGCGTCCAAGCGGGTGTCCGCGACACTGGTGTCCATGGGGATGGTTCTCCTGCGTGACCAGGATCGGAGTTCCTGGGTGATCGGTGGTTTCTGATGCGGCAGTTGATGGCGGGGATCGGTATGGCATTGCTTGCGTCTGGTTGCGGAGGGGGAGGGTTGACCCTGACCGAGTACGTCGATGGTCTCAACGCCATCAACGACCGCACGGTCCCGCAAGCGGAGGTTCTCATCTCCGAGTTGGAGCGGGCGACCACACCGGGAGAAGCCGGCGTTGCGATTGAAGGGATGATGGCTCTCCGAATCGAGTCGCTGGAAGCCACCGAGGAACTCATGCCTCCCGAACCGATCGCCGATCTTCACGAGCTGATGGTGAGTTGGGAGAGGCGGCTGGTTCCCGTCGAGGAGTCGTTCGCAGCCCAGGCGGCAGCGACTTCTGGGTGGGGCGAGTTCCTCGAGAGCGCCGAGGTGGAGGCATATCGCGCCGCGCTCATCGAAGGGAAGGCGATCTGCACGGAGTATCAGGCAAGGCTCGATGCCACGGCCGACCGCGGCGCGTTCGCTGACACCCCGTGGATACCGACGGAGCTGAGTGAAGTCGTCGAGGCGCGACTCGGATGTCAACTGTTCCCCGAAGAACCGGAGAACGTCTTTCGGCCAGCTCCCGTTCCGGGCGCATCCGGCTAGCCGCACCTCATCCCCGTGGCGGTGGTCGGGTTCGGTCGGCCTCTCTTGCCGGGTTTGCGGGCGCACCGGCCAGCTCCTGAACCACAACCGGCTCGGCGCAAGAGTTTGCTCAGCTGACTCCGCCAAGTCGTCCCGGCGGCCGGCGTAGCCCCCGACCCGTGTGGACATAGGAGTTCCGGATTCCACAGCTCGTTCATATGAGCTTGAGGTTCTGAGGCCCACCCACCCGGTCGCGGGCCGCCTGGATGTCGAACTGTGTGACTGGCGTGAACGAGGCGCTATCACCAAAGGCAGTGGAGCCGTGGGCCCAACGCCCGGCACTGTCAGGACACCGCAACCCAGAAAGCAGTCGCCAGTGCGTAGCCGACTACGGTGATCGGTGCGTACCAGAGGAAGAACCGCTTGCGGTCGATTCCCAGTCCCAAGACACCCGCAAGCGTGAGGCTCGGTCCAAAGATGATGCTTGCGACCGCAAGACCCGGCACACCGTACGTGTCGAGCACTGTGCCGAGCTGGCTCTTCTCAACCCGTTCATCCATGTCCGGCATGTACTTGCGAATCATGGCATCCCGCCATCGTCCGCCGAAGAAGAGGACCGCCGCAGTGAAGGCGGAACTCCCGGCTGTGGCAACGACGAACACAGCCCAAGGGTCGAGATCCATGAACACCCCTGCTGCAGTGGCCCACAGCCCAGCCAGCATCGCCAGGACGAACACGATGACGTACTCGATCACCAAGAGATCACCGCGACTGAGGTGTAGACACCGAGGTGAACGAGAGAGCCGCGCAATCGTCGCACGGAGGCGGTGCGTGTATTGGCCCGACGACCGTCATTGGTCCATCCCCTTTCGCAGTCGCTTCATGACGGCGGCTTGCTGCCACATGAGCACTCCCGTGATCACCAGTAGCGGGAAGACAACGAACGCCATGAGGTTCTCGAACCACGATTCATGACCCCAAGGCGAGTAGATGAATACTCCGGTCACTACGGCGATGGCGATATGTACCCATCTCAGGGTGTTGCGGTAGATCTTCCCAGTCACAGGCCTTCCTCCTTCTTACGGGCACGTGGGATTCGACTCGTGGGTAGGGCTTGGCACTGCGCCCCACGACGTAAGGCGTCGGGACTGGCGTGGAGCGACAACACCCTCATTCGTCGCGAATCGGAGCGGATTGGGAACGCACGATCACTGAGGCATGTGCGAGGCGGTCGAGTGCTCGTCGATCGAGACGGTGCTGCCAGACGGAGAACATCAGTACTTCGAGGGGAAACCACAGGGCGACCCAACCGGCGATCGACAATCCTTCGCTGAGGATTTGGAGAGCCAGGTTGTCGTCACTGGCGAGCAGTCGGGAGAGGCCAATGAATCCGAAGAGAGCAATGACTGCGACCACGAGGGTCCTTGACCCTTGCCATCTGGTCGACGCGATGTCTGCGTCGACATGCAGAGCCTGGGCATTGCTCCATCGTCGCAGCGCAGCCTCGGCGGTTCGGGCGGCATTCGGCGCGTCGCCGACATCGGGAAGATCAATGGTGAGGGCTATCGATTTGTACGACGGGTGTGCCCGGAACTGATCAAGGATGTAGTCCACTCCGGATACGTCGCCGTGCGCCGGGTACGCCTCGGCGAGCGGATCGACGGGGCGGGCTTCGAACAGCTCCGAGAGATCACGGAGCTCGAGGACCAAGCCGAGTGTGTCACGGTCGCTCACGACGCGAACTGCTCACGGAGGACGCGGTCGTGCAGGCCTTCGTCAGGATCGAAGAGCAGTGTCAGAGCCGTGTCGGCGTCTTCAAAGACGTCTACATGGCTGACGTCGTTGACCTCGTACGAGTCGCCGCTCGCCCCGATCGGGCGTTTGCCGGGATCGAGGTTCGTTATCCGCAGGCGCGCCGAACTCGGTAGTAGGGCACCACGCCACCGACGGGGACGGAACGGGCTCACCGGGGTGAGTGCGAGCACCTGCGAGCCAAGAGGGACGACCGGCCCGCCCGCGGACAGGTTGTAGGCCGTGCTCCCGGCCGGAGTGGAGATCAGAACACCGTCGCACACCAGCTTGTCGAGCACCACGTTGCCGTCGACAGCGATCTCGAGGTTTGCCGATTGATGTGAGTGGCGCAGGACCGAGACCTCATTGATGGCGCGGTGGCTGCGTTGCGTTCCGGCCGTGTCGACGACCGTCATGATGAGCGGGCGAATCTGAACAGGATTCGCCTCAGCAATATGCCGCTCCAGGTCCTCGGCGCGGTAGTCGTTGAGAAGGAACCCGATCGTCCCACGATTCATGCCGTATACCGGTCGAGGATCATCCATCGTCTCGTGCAGAACATGCAGGAGAAACCCGTCGCCCCCCAGTGCCACGATGACGTCAGCGTCCGACACGTCAACAACGTTGTAGCGTCGCATGATCTCCTCAAAGGCGTGGATCGCTCGCT
>JASJCF010000119.1 GCA_030066265.1 Acidimicrobiia bacterium
TCTGCTCGAGGATGTCGATGATCGGGAGCCGATTCTCCAGCTCCAGGGCCAGGTAGAGCCTCGGCATGAGCGGGAAGTGGAACGCCATGTGGCATTCGTCGCCGTCTCCGAAATACGACGCCGCATCTTCGGGCCACTGGTTCGCCTCGGCCAGCAACATCCGATTCTCGTAGTGCTCGTCGACGAAGGCACGGAGTCGTTTGAGCTCGGTGTGGGTCTCGGGCAGATTCTCCCCGTTCGTGCCTTCGCGCTCGAACAGGTAGGGGACGGCATCGAGCCGGAGGCCGTCGACACCCATGTCGAGCCAGAAGCGCAAGACGTCGGTCACTGCCTCACGAACAGCGGGATTGTCGTAGTTCAGGTCGGGCTGATGGGCGAAGAACCGGTGCCAGTAGTAGCTGCCGGCGACGGGATCCCACGCCCAGTTCGAGGTCTCGGTGTCCTGGAAGATGATGCGCACGTCCGAGAACCGGTCGGGGCTCTCGCTCCACACGTAGAAGTCGCGTTCGATGCTTCCCGGCTCAGCCCGGCGGGCACGCTGAAACCACGGATGCTGATCCGAGGTGTGGTTGATCACCAGCTCGGTGATGACGCGCATGTTCCTTGCGTGCGCGGCATCGAGGAAGGTCTGGAAGTCCTCGAGCGTGCCATAGGACGGGTGCACGTCCTCGTACTCGGCGATGTCGTACCCGTCATCGTTGAGGGGAGACGGGTAGAACGGCAGGAGCCAGATCGTGTCGATGCCGAGCGCTGCGAGGTAGTCGAGGCGTGAGGTCAGCCCGGGGAAGTCACCGATGCCGTCGTCATTCGAGTCAGCGAAGGCGCGCACATGTACTTCGTAGATGACCGCATCCTTGTACCAGAGCGGTGGGCGAAGGATCCGTTCCTCGACCGTCATAGCCCGTGCAGCCTAGGTTCGGTGCTACCTCCCGAGGACCATTTTCGGTCATGTGATCGACCCTTGACCCTCACGTAACGTGAGGGTGTACGGTTCGGACCATGAAGACTCGAACGATGACCGTCGGTGAGGTCGCCAGGCTGTCCGGGGTGACCGTGCGGACGCTGCACCACTACGACGAGATCGGCCTATTGCGGGCCACGGGCCGATCACATGGGGGCTACCGGCTGTACGCAGACGACGATGTCGATCGGCTCAGGGCGATCCTCACCTATCGCGAGCTGGGACTGGGCTTGAACGAGATCGCCGACGCCATCGACCGCCCGGCGGCACGATCGGCCGTTCTCCGCGAAGCACGACGTCGCATCGATGAGCGCATCACCAGGCTGACGGCGATCGCTGAGAGCTTGGATCGAGCCATCACCGCAGACAAGGAGGGAATCACCATGACACCAGAGGAGAAGCTGTCGGTCTTCGGCGACTTCGATCCGTCCGAGTACGAGCGAGAAGCCGAGGAGCGATGGGGCGGCACCGATGCATATGCACAATCGGCCGCCCGCACCGCCGGGTATTCGGCGCGCGACTGGGAGACGATCAAGGCAGAAGCCGACGCCATCTACGCGACCTTTGCGGATCTCGCACGGAGGAGCGCTCCCCCGGATGGGCCCGAGGCGGTCGAGGCAGTCGACGCTCATCGGGAGCACCTTTCACGCTGGTTCTATGAGTGCACTCCCGAGATCCACGCGGGCCTCGGTCAGATGTACGTTGCGGATGAACGCTTCCGCTCCACGATCGACCGCCACGGTGAGGGAACGGCCGGATACATCTCGCAGGCGATCGCCTCTGTCTACGGAGACTGAGTCACCGCAGCGAAGGGTGCTGGCGTGCCAGCCCTGGCGATCCATGGCACACAATGCTGCGTCGCAGAGAATGGGCTGGGAGTGCATGCCCTTGCCAACGCCGGGGGCGGCGAGCCGTCCGGCCGTCCGAGGTCACACCGACCAAGCCACGGCGAACCAGGTGATCCCGAGTTGGGTCAAGCGGAACTGCGTCAAGCCGAGCTGGGACAAGCGCGGGTCACGCCAAACTGGGGAGCACCTCGCTCGGTTGCTCGACGAGATCGTCCCGGCTCACGACACGATCAACCCCGAGCGCCAACAGTCCGAGCTGACGGAGATCGTCGATGGCCTCGCCGTAGACCACGGTGGTCAGGTTGCGGGCGAGAGCGCTGCGCACCAAGCCGCCAGCCCCATCGACCCCGTCGTCGATCAGGGCGAGCGAAGCGTCCTCGATCGTTGAGACCGGCCTGAATCCTGCTGACTCCAGCGCCGACACCACCTCCTCGTCGCCGCCCATCGAGACCAGGAAGACAGCCGGTCGATTGACCAGCGGCGCAATCGCCGTGGCCTTCGTCACCGCCCATCGGAGGTGCGCCTCGTGCGCAACCGAGCCCAGCACCTGCGACGAGCCAGGTGACAGCTGATGGCGATCCCACGCTGGAACACCGCTCCCCTGCCCGGAGGGCGTATCGATACCGCGGAGTTCGAGCGCGCGATCCACCGGCCGAAGGGCTTCGCGGAACAGCTCGAGCGGACTCGAACGTTGGTCCACCATGGGTGTCCGTTCGAACGTCGTGAGCAGCCCGTCGAGAACCCCGGTTCCCTCGACGATCGCATCGGCCGTCAGCTCGTCCACGTCGATCCCCCGCTGGGCGAGGACCGAGGCGACATAGTGCGGGTAGGCCTCGACGAGCGCCTCTCGCAGCGTTGGATGGTCTCCTGGCTCGCTCAAGGGTTCGCTCCGGTCAGCCGACTCTCTGAAGATACCGCCTACCATCGGCGGCACGAGCACGAGGGGGCACACTCCATGCGCAAGGTCTTCCTGTTGATCGCGGTACTCGCCGTCATCCTCGCCGGTTGTCGTGTCGAGACGAACATCGTCCTCGACATCGAAGAGGACGGGTCGGCTCTGGTCGGGGCCGAGGTCGGCTACGACGAGGAGTTCGCGCAGCTGCTCGAGCAGTCCGGCGCCGATCCCGACGACCTGTTCGGTGACCTTCCCGTCGAGACGGGAGACGACGTCGTCACGATCGAGCGCACCGAGGGTGACATGACGTACACGGGCCTTCTCTCCGAAGTCGACGACTTGTCGACGTTTGCCCCCGACTCGGCCGAACTCGAGGGATTCACGAGCTTCTCGTACACCTTCGACGATGACGGAGCCGAGCTCGCCGCCACGATCTCGGCAGACGATGCGAACCTCGGCGGCGATGAACTGGGCGAGTTCGGGTTCGATCCATCCCAGCTGACCGACGAGTTCTTCTCGGCCAACGTGGTCGTGACGATGCCGGGAGACGTGACCGAGCACAATGCCGACGTCGTCCGATCCGACGGCACGCTCGTATGGAAGATCCCCCTTGCAGGCACAGCCCAGATCAACGCCACGTCGAGCTTCGGGACGAGCTCAGCCAACCTGCTCCTGATCCTGCTGGTCGGATTGCTGCTCATCGGCGTCATCGCCGTGGTGGCGGCGACCATCGTCAGCCGGAGGCAGTCACAGCAGGCAGTCGCAACCGCAGCGGCATCCTCCGACGCCGCATCGAGCACAACAGAGCCGGGTGACACCGAGTCGAGCACTCCTGGAGCGTCCGCCACGGCAGCGCCACCGGCCGATGCCGAGGACGCGACCACGTCATCCGCCCCTGACTCCGACGATCCCGGCGAACCGGATGGGGCTGCAACGGCTGCCGCCGCCGCAGCGAACGCTGCGGATGAGGAGGCAGACGATGACGGCGCCCCAGAGGAGGGGCACCAGGGCGGTTCCTCTCCGAGCGACACGAGCCCTGACCAAGCTGCCGACCAAGGTGCCGACCAAGCTGCGGGCGAAGGCGAAGAGGACGAAACCTCGGCCTAGCGATCAGCCCGAGAGCACCTGCACGGCGATGAGCCCGTAAGGACCATCGACCACGCCCACACCGGACTTGCGATAGGTGCGGTCGATCACCATCCCGTCATAGGCGGACACGGCGGTGATCGCCTCGACCACGCCGGCAGGCGTTGCCCCGATGACAACCATGTCATCGGCGATCGTCCCCGGGACGCCCGCCGCACGGAGCGCCGACGGCAGGTCGTCGTCGAGCGACAGGACTCCTGACAGGTAGACGTCCGTAGCGCGCGAGACAGCGACGACTGCGAGGTCGGGCGACCACGCCAACGGATCGAGCCCTGCCGAGATGCGTCGCCGGTTGAGCTCATCGAAGACCGTCTGCGCCTTGACCTGGGACGGTGCGAGGTCGGCACGCTCGGTCTTCGGGAACGGGACGGGCACGGTTCCCGCCATCAACCGGTCACCGATCGCATCGCGCACCGCAATCACGGACGTCACCACCGATGCTCCGCTGGCAACCGTCACGGAGGGCTGAACGAACCCTGTCGGATCCACGATCGAACGGCCCACGGCGCTTGCTTCGATCGCCTCATCGACGGAGTCCCTCGTCGTACTCGGGAGTGGCATCGCAGCGGCAAGCGACGTGCCGAGCACGACGACCACGGCGGCGTAGAGCAGGCCAACGCCGGAACCCCCGAGTCGGTTCAACGTGGACGCACCCGGTGTGACCTTCAGGGCGATCCCGATCATCCGACCGAAGACGATCGAACCGACCACCAACGCCGCGAAGATGACGACGCCTGCGACGACTCGTCCGACCTCGTACGGCAGGTTCGCCATGCCCGCAACGATGGTTCCGATCGCCGGTGAGAGACGAAACACCACCACCGATCCGAGGAGGATCAACGCGAGATCGATGGCTTCTCCCGCCAATCCTCGGCGCCAGCCACGGATCACGAACACGATGGCGACGGCGACAATGGCCCAGTCGTAGACGGTCACACGCCCAGCCTCAGTCCGGATCCTGCTCCTGCTCGCCCTCCGCCGTCACGGCGGGCATCTCCCCGGTCCGCCGGAGGCGGCCCGGTTCCGGTTCCTGGAACATGGCTTCCGACGCCTCCTCCCATGTCTGGCCCAACACCCTCGTCCTCCACCAGTGCCCGAGCAGGATGCGAACGGAGGCTGTCAGTGGAACGGCGATGATGACTCCCCACACACCGGCGATCGCACCAGCCAGGATCAGCACCAACAGGATCACCGCAGGGTGGAGCTGCACGGTGGCCCGAAGCACCGTGGGTGACACGAAGTTGTTGTCGATCTGTTGGACGATCACAGCAACCACGATCGCCCAGAGCGCCGTACCCAAGTCCGCCGTGGTGAGCGCCACGATCACGCCGAGGGCACCACCGACCCAGGGGCCGAGGAACGGCACGATGTTGAGGAGTCCACCGATCAGCCCGATCAGCAGCCAGAAGTCCAGCCCGATCAGCCAGTACCCGAACGACAGCATCACCCCGACGATGACGGCGACCAGGAGCTGCCCACGCAGGAAGCCGCCGAGCGCCGTGTTCAGCTGCCCTCCGACGTGTGCGGCTTCGGCCCGCTTCTCCTCCGGGAACGTGCCGAGCAGGCGCTTCTGGACATTCGGCAGGTCGATCAGGAAGTAGAACGCCAGCACCGGACCCACGAGGAAGACGAGGATGAACTCGAAGATGCCGGCGGTCACCGATCCCAGCCGGTCGAGGGCGATGGTGACGATCGTGTCGCGATTCTCGGGATCGTTGAGGTAGTCGACGATCTGGTCGTAGTTCCAGATGGTCACGTTCTCGAAGCCGAGCGAGTTCAGGACGTCGACGGCATCCTGCGTCATGTCGTCATACAGCTCAGGGAAGGTCTCGACGAGGCCTTGTGCTTGTTCCACGACACTCGGCAGCACAGCCACCGCCACCAGGACGACGGCGGCGATGAAGACGATGAAGGCGAGCAGCGTCCCGATGATCCGAGGGATGCCTCGGTCCTGCATCCACGTGACCAACGGATTGAGGATCACGATCACGACGAGCGCCAGGAAGAGAGGAGCGAGGATGATCCTGCCCTCGTTGAGGATGTAGAAGGTCGCCACGATGAGGGCGAGGACCCCGATCATCGACCAGGAGAAGATGCCTACGCGCCGGACGAGACCACTGAGGTCGGGATCGGACATACGGCGAGTGTATTGCCGCATCGACGGTTCCTCCCGTCATTGGCGGACGCTCGACTCTGTCAACGGCAGATGCGGTCGGCGACTGTCGAGGGCGGGTAGGGTCTCGCCGTGGCGCAGATCCTGCTCTTCCATCATGCCCATGGCCTCACCTCCGGTGTCCTCGGATTCGCCGACGAGCTCCGCACCAACGGTCACCCGGTCACCACACCGGACTTGTTCGACGGGAAGACGTTCTCCGAGCTCGATGAGGGGGTCGCCTACGCAGAGTCGGTCGGATTCGAGGCGCTGATGGACCGTGGGGTGGCAATGGCGGACGACCTTCCCCGCAGCATCGTCTACGCCGGGTTCTCGCTAGGTGTCATGCCGGCCCAGAAGCTCGCACAGACTCGGGACGGGGCCCTCGGAGCGCTCCTGTATCACGAGGCCCTCCCGACGGCCATGTTCGGACGTGGGTGGCCCGACGATGTCGCGCTCCAGGTCCATGTGTCGGAGGACGACCCGTGGGCGGACCACGAGGCGATCGAAGACGTGCACCGGCAAGTCACCGGATCCGAGCTGTATCGCTATCCCGGCGGAGCACATCTGTTCGCCGATCCGACGACTCCCGAGTACGAGCGGGGTGCCGCCGACACGCTGATGGATCGCACCCTGGCGTTTCTCGCCCGTATCGACGAACGCCACACCTAGGGCCGCTCGAATACCAGCCAGCGACCCGCCAGCTCCCACCGCATGACCTCGGCGTCATCCTGATCGGTGCCGGTGGTGAACAAGAATCCGTCCGAATAGACGAACGAATACAGCGCCTTCTCGACGTCCTCGCTCATCGGGCAATACTGCGCCTGCGTGGAGACTTCGCTGAAGGACATCATCTCGTCGTCGACCACGTACGGAGGGGTCGACGTCGCTGTGAACTCGTTGCAGCCGGTCGAGCCATGGGTTCTGGCGCCGAAGTGGATCCATGGCTGGGCGTCAGCGTTGGTCCCCACCTCGACGGGGACCTCGGTGCCTTCGCTCGAGAACGCCACCAAGTCCCAACGACCCTCGATCTCCTGGGGGCCTGGCGACGCCGAGAGGCTGCAGCCCGACATGATCACCGACAGAACCACCACCAGCCCACCGATGAAACCAAACCGACCCATCACCCGCACCCTACAACGAACACAGGCTGATGGCCGAAAGCCGAGAGCCGGAGACTCGGGACTCGGGACTCGGGACTCGAGACTCAGGCCTCCAAACACAAGCTCATCGACGCGCTCGTCGAACCCGTGCCTGCGGCGCTGATCCGAAGGGTCAGATCTTCCTTGGTCGCCGTGGCACTCGCCGTCGCGTCGTAGAGCTTCCCGGTGTCGAAGCGGTCGGTGACCGTCCATCCGGCAGCCTCGAGATCGTCAGCGAGGTCCGCCACCATGGTGAACGGAGGCGATGACGACTCGTAGGTCTGGCACAACCCGTCATCGGTCGTCGCCGCCGGATCGAGCCGGACCTCCGGCCGAATCGGCACCATCGCGAACGGATCGGTCGAGCTCCCGGAGTCAGCCACGGGGGTCGAGGACACCGTATCGGCTGACTCGCTCGATGCTGAGTCCCCGGT
>JASJCF010000015.1 GCA_030066265.1 Acidimicrobiia bacterium
CGTCGGTGCGGTTCGCAACGTCTTCCCGCAGCTCAGGGGCGATCCAATCGTCGCCGAGATACTCCGGGTACACCGGCAGACGCGGCTTCAGCTCGAACCCGGCAGCTGCGGTGACGGTGCTCAGCGCGTCGAGATGCGGCCACGGGGCCTCCGGGTTCACCCAATCGATCGTCAACGGGCTGACTCCACCCCAATCGTTGATCCCCGCATCGAGGTACACGCCGAAGTCATCCGTCAAGTTCGGCGGCACCTGGACGTTCGCTTCTGGGCCCAGGATCCATCGAGCGACGGCCACCACGCGAACGAAGTACGGAATCGCAGGCTCAGGGCTGTGGCGCATCCGGGTGTTCGCCTTCGCTCGGAAGTTCTGGATGATGAACTCCTGCAGGTGGCCGTGCTCGGCGGCGAGGTCGGCGAGAGCGAACAGCGAATCGACCAACTCATCGTTGGTTTCTCCGATCCCGACGAGGATTCCCGTCGTGAAGGGAATGCGCGCTCGCCCGGCTGCTCGGATCGTCTCGACCCGCACGCCGGGCACCTTGTCGGGGCAGTTGTGGTGTGGCATTCCGGGCTCGGTCAACCGATCCGAGATGTTCTCGAGCATCAGTCCCATCGAGACGTTGGTCGGGCGGAGCGCAATGAGGTCCGCATCCGTCATGATCCCGGGATTCGCATGGGGAAACAGGCGGGTCTCACGGCGGATGAGCTCGGACATCCGCAGGACATAGTCGATCGTTGTCGAACACTCGTGCTCATCGAGGAACGCTCGAGCTTGTGGCCACTTGTCCTCGGGTCGGTCTCCCAACGTCAAGAGAGCCTCTGTGCAGTCGAGCTCATCCCCTGCTCGGACGATCGCCAGCACATCGTCCGGGGTGAGGTACTCGCCGCCTCCGCCCGGAGGCTTGACGAACGTGCAGTACGTGCACGTGTCGCGACACAGGGTGGTGATCGGCACGAAGACCTTTCGGGAGTATGTGATCGTCCGTCCGTGCCCTTCGTCTCTCAACCGGCGTGCCGCCTCAAGAATCGGCTCTGCGGGTGCTCGCCCGTCGAGTACGGCGATGGCGTGGTCACGGTCGGGCGGGCCGAGAGGCATCCGGGCAAGCTATCACGGCCGTGGGCTCACCCCGACGATGCCCCATCGCCTCAATCCTCGCCGTCCGAATGCGGGGCGTGCCGCACGTGGCACCGCCGGTACAGTGCGATCGATGCGCAGATGGTGGTTGATCGTTGCGACCATGGTCACTGCGGCAGCGTGCACGAACGCAGCCGAGCCGACCCCCGATGACACCACGACCACGACCCTCGTCACCACGACGACGCAATCTGTCGATACCTCGGACGCCTGCCTCAGCGGCGACCTCCCGTTCGAGACCGAGGGTCTCGTCGCAGCCATCGGGGACACCGACGCAGACGCAACGGGGATCACCCAGATCCGATGGCAGCAAGGAGCTGCGTGTGAGCGCCTCGTCATCGACTTCGCCACAGCATCTGATGCGCCCGCAACGACGCTGGGCCTGACGGGCGTCACCGTCATCCCGTCGGCTGGGGTGGTGCGTGTCGACTTGCCCGAGGACATCCTGACCACGGCGGTCGCCGATTCACTGACCGACGGCCTGATCTCGCGCACGTTCGTCGTCAGGGCTGACGACGGCCTCGGCATCGACATCCACGCAGCCGAGGGGATGGCGATTGCCGCCCGTGCCTTCACCACATCGTCGCCTGCCAGCCTGGTCGTCGACGTGATTCCTGCCCCGGATGAGCCGGTCCCCGTCGGTGCGGGATTGTCATCGAGCACCGTCGTCATCACACCCGGACCGGGACCGGCCCTGTATCCGTTCACGGTCGAGGCATACGCCGTGCCGGGCGTGCGAACGGCGCACGTGCAACTCGTGAACGGCGATGCCGACCCGATCAACCTCACGATCGCCCTGGACGGGGAGACCGACGCATGGCAAGCGTTCTCGACGCAGTTCGACACGGGCCCATCAGGCGAAGCGGTGCTCTTCGTGGGTCAGGTCGGCGGTGACGATCAACCGGTCAACGGGGTGGAGATCCCGCTCG
The DNA here is from genome assembly GCA_030066265.1 of Acidimicrobiia bacterium. Lineage (GTDB taxonomy): Bacteria > Actinomycetota > Acidimicrobiia > Spongiisociales > UBA5794 > SZUA-442. The sequence goes on from JASJCF010000015.1 coordinate 2,065, forward strand.
ATCTGCCCTGACACCCGACGTCGTCGCAGGGTGGCGGAACCGCCCGGATCGTGACGACCAACACCGTCATCCCGCCACCCGCCACCGAGTACGGTGCGGTGATCTCGATATGGGAGGAAGAAGACGTGAGCGACGCCTCGTGGTTCAAGGTCGGCCCGATCGACGTGCTGGGCCTGAACGAGGTCACGGTCGTGCAGGCGGGCCATCACACCATTGCGCTTTCCCGGACCGAGGCCGGATGGGGTGCGGTTGGCAACCGTTGCCCGCACCAAGGCGGCCCGCTCGGCGAGGGTTTGATCGAGGGCGAGTGGCTCACCTGTCCCTGGCACGGGTGGGAGTACAACCCGACAACGGGAGAGGTTCCGGGTGGCTTCGACGACGGCGTCCCCGCGTACGCAGTCGAAGAGCGCGACGACGGCATCTACATCAGGGTGGAGGAGCCCCAAGCGCACGATGCCACGTTCATGACCCAGTTGGTCGACCGTCTGGTCGAGGGGGGCGTCGAGGTCGTCTTCGGCATGGTTGGTCACTCGAATCTCGGATTCGCCGATGCGCTTCGGGCCGCCGAACAGCAAGGGGACCTGCGATACGTCGGCATTCGCCACGAGGGAGCCGCAGCGTTCGCAGCGTCGTCCTACGGGAAGCTGACCGGCAAGCCGGCTGTCGCCTTCGCGATCGCAGGTCCGGGAGCGACCAATCTCTACACCGGCATGTGGGATGCGAAGCTCTCGACGACTCCGCTCCTTGCGATCACCGGCCAGATCCCCACCCGGCAACTGGGGACCCGCGCGTTCCAGGAAGTCCCGCTGACCGAGGCGCTCGGGCCTGTTGCCGGCTGGTCGAAGCGGCTGTCGGCGAGTGACACCCCGAGGGTCGCGACCGACATGGTTCACTATGCCGTCACCCAGCGCGACGTCGCGCACCTCGTGCTTCCGGACGACGTTCAGACCCTGCCGCCGGTGGACGATCACGAGCCAGGACCGCAGGCCGCCCCCAATGCACTCCCCCTCACACCTGCGGATGTTCAGGCGATTGCAGCACTCATCGACGGATCCGAGCACCCGTTGTTCGTGGTCGGGCGTGGCGGAGCACCACACGGTGAGGCGATCGTCGAGCTGGCCGAGCATGTGGATGCCGCGGTCGTGACGACGTTCCCGGCGAAGGGCTGCATTCCCGAGACCCATCACCTGTCGACGGGAGTGCTCGGCCGGTCCGGCACGCCCGTGTCCGCGGCGATGCAGACGAAGTCTGACCTCATCGTGGTGTTCGGTGGCGGGATGGCACCCCACACGGGTATCACGCCGAAACGGCCTGTCGTTCGGATCGACACCGACCACCTCGCCGCCCGGCGGAACACACCGAACGTCGAAGTGTTCGCACTCGCCGACGCAGGCGAAGCGGCGAACGCCCTGGTGAAGGCGACAGCGGCTCGATCGAGGCCAGAGCTGCGTGAGTGGATTGCACTTCGCAAGCAATGGTGGCGTGAGCGGAAGGCCTCACGTCGGGGGCTCGACGTGGACGGACGCCTCACCAACGCAGCGGTGTTCGGAGCTCTCGAGGCGGAGATCCCGTCGGATGCTGTCGTCGCCCTCGACGTGGGGAACACGACATACTCCTTCGGCCGGTACTTCGAAGCCTCCGGCCAACGAATCGCCATGAGCGGCTGGCTCGGCTCGATCGGCTACGCCCTCCCGGGTGCCATCGGGGCGGCGATGGCGTTCCCCGATCGCACAGTGGTTGCGATCGCAGGTGACGGGGGCTTCGGGCAGTACGCAATGGAACTGGCCACGGTCGCCAAATACGGTCTCGAGGTGAAGGTGCTCGTCCTCCGGAACGACGAACTCGGCAAGATCACCGCTGAGCAGCAGCTCGCCGACACCCACGTGTGGTCCACCTCGCTGGTGAACCCGTCATTCGCCGGCATGGCCAAGACGCTCGGCATGTTCGGACGCTCGGTGGCAACGGTCGAGGAGTTGACCAAGGGCATGGCCGACCTCTTCGCACACGATGGCCCCGGGCTTCTCGAGATCCAGAGCAGCCGGCTGCAGTACTGACTTCGGCGCCGCGGTGGCGGCCCGCTGTCATCACATGTTTCGGCGATATCTGCCGCCCACCTCGAACAAGGCCTGGCTGAGCTGGCCGAGGGAGCAATGTCGAACGGCGTCCATGAGCGCATCGAAGACGTTCCCACCGGCGAGGGCGACTTGCTGGAGGGACTCGAGTGCGGCCTCGGCGTCCTTTCGGTTGCGCTCGTGGAGGGCTCCGACGTCCGCGATGAGTTGGTCCTTGGCGTCGTCGCCTGAGCGAATCACCTCTGCCGGGCGCACAAATGGCGAGCCCTCGTCTGAGAGGAACGTGTTGACCCCGATGATGGGGAGCTCTCCGGAGTCCTTGCGGGTCTCGTACCGCATCGACTCTTCCTGGATCTTCGAGCGCTGGTACATCGTCTCCATTGCCCCGAGCACGCCGCCCCGGTCGGTGAGCCGGTCGAACTCGGCCATCACGGCCTCCTCGACGAGGTCGGTCAGCTCTTCGATGATGAACGACCCCTGCAGCGTGTTCTCGTTCATGTTCAACCCGAGCTCTCGGTTGATGATCAGCTGGATCGCCAGCGCCCGCCGGACCGATTCCTCGGTGGGCGTTGTGATCGCCTCGTCGTAGGCATTCGTGTGGAGGCTGTTCGTGTTGTCGTAGATGGCATAGAGCGCCTGCAGGGTGGTCCGGATGTCGTTGAACTCGATCTCCTGTGCGTGGAGCGAGCGTCCTGAGGTCTGGATGTGGTACTTCAGCTTCTGGGACCGCTCCCCTGCTCCGTACAGGTCGCGCATGGCCTTCGCCCAGATCCGGCGGGCAACGCGGCCGATCACGGCATATTCGGGATCGAGGCCGTTCGAGAAGAAGAAGCTGAGGTTGGGCGCGAAGTCGTCGACATCCATTCCTCGCGCCCGGAAGTACTCGACGAAGGTGAACCCGTTGGCGAGGGTGAACGCCAGTTGGGTGATCGGGTTCGCACCGGCCTCGGCCATGTGATAGCCGGAGATCGAGACGCTGTAGAAGTTCGTCACGTCGTGGTCGATGAAGTACTGCTGAATGTCGCCCTGCATGGACAAGGCGAACTCGGTCGAGAAGATGCAGGTGTTCTGGGCCTGATCCTCCTTGAGGATGTCTGCCTGAATGGTGCCGCGGACGGTTCGGAGCGCGTCGGCCCTGATCTGCTCGTAGATGTCGGGATCGAGGACGTCCTTCCCGCTGAGGCCGAGCAGCAGGAGCCCGGTCCCGTCGTGCCCTTCAGGCAAGTCGCCGTGATAGCGCGGTCGATCGGCGCCCATGTCTGTGAACATCTCGTCGATCTGCCGATCGATCTGATCGAACAGGCCTTGGCTTCGTATGTGGCGCTCGCATGCCTGATCGATTGCGGTGTTGAGGAAGAAGGCGAGCATCATCGGTGCCGGGCCGTTGATCGTCATCGACACCGATGTCGACGGGTCGAGCAGGTCGAATCCCGAGTAGAGCTTCTTGGCGTCGTCGAGCGTGGGGATCGACACACCCGAGTTGCCGACCTTGCCGTAGATGTCGGGACGCGGCGCGGGATCGTGCCCATACAGCGTGACGGAGTCGTACGCCGTGGACAGCCGGATGGCCGGCATGCCTCGCGCCAGGTAGTGGAATCGCCGATTCGTCTGCTCGGGCCCACCCTCACCGGCGAACATCCGGGTCGGATCCTCAGCCTGCCGCTTGAACGGGAACACTCCAGCGGTGAACGGGAAGCGCCCTGGGAGGTTCTCCTGACGCAGCCATCGGACCCGATCGCCCCATCCTTCGAGCTTCGGGTGCACGACCTTGGGGAAGGACGTCCCCGACAAGGAGGTCGCTGTGTTGTCGACTTCGATGTCTCTGCCGCGGACCGAATAGCTCACGGCTCCGCCGGCATAGGCCGCCGCTCGATCGTCCCAGCCGTGGAGGGCCTGGACCGTGTCGGCCGGGATCTGGGAGACCAGATCGGCCTCCACGTCGGTGTCGTGGTCGGTACCGAGGATCTGGGTCGCCCTTCGGAGGGCTTGGAGGTCGGCTGCCGCTGAAGCCGCGGTCTCGGTTGCGGTGTTGTAGGTGCGGACGGTGTCGGCGATCTCGGAGAGGTAGCGCACTCGGCCTCTCGGAACGAGTGGGTCCTGTTGATCTCGGCCGGTCCGATGCGGGACCGCCCCGAACCCGCCGTCGAGATGGTCGTCGACGGCGGTCATGATTCGTTCGTAGAGCGCTTGGGTGCCTCCGTCGTTGAACTGGGATGCCACGGTCGACACCACGGGCAGCGAGACGTCGTCGATGTCGAACAGCTGGCGATTGCGCTTGTACTGCTTGCGGACGTCCCGCAGGGCGTCTTCGGACCCCCGCCGATCGGACTTGTTGATGGCGATGACGTCGGCGAAGTCCAGCATGTCGATCTTCTCGAGTTGGGTTTGTGCTCCGTACTCGGGAGTCATCACGTACACCGAGATGTCGGAGTGGTCCACGATCTCGGTGTCGGACTGCCCGATCCCGGACGTCTCGAGGAACACGAGATCGTGACCGGCGGCCTTGACGATGGCCACGGCGTCGGCGACGTGAGGGGACATGGCGAGGTTGGCCTGCCGGGTGGCGAGCGACCGCATGTACGTCGCTTCGCCGAAGACGGCATTCATGCGGATCCTGTCACCGAGCAGCGCACCGCCGGTTCTCCGACGCGAAGGGTCAACGGAGATCACAGCGATCCGCTTGTCAGGGAAGTCCCGCCGGAATCGGAGAACGAGCTCGTCGAGGATGGACGACTTCCCGGCACCACCGGTCCCGGTGAATCCGACCACCGGTGTTGTTGAGTCGGCAGCGCCTTCGCGCAGCGCTACCAGCAGATCGGTTGCCTCGTCCGGACGGCTCTCGGCCAGCGTGATGGCCCGGGCGATCGCGGCGTGGTCACCGGCGATGACCCGTGCGAGGAGATCACCGGGATCGGGCTGGTCGTGGGCTGCGGCGGCGAGCAGATCCTCGATCATGCCCGTCAGCCCCAGCGTGCGGCCGTCGTCGGGCGAGTAGATCCTCGCAACCCCCTCTTCGGCGAGGATGGCCCCTTCCTCCGGCAGGATCGTGCCGCCGCCTCCGCCGAAGACTCGGATCTGCGATCCGCCCATGTCATCGAGGAGTGAGCGCAGATACCGGAAGAACTCCATGTGCCCACCCTGATACGAAGTCACAGCGACAGCGTGTGCGTCTTCCTCGACGGCTGCTTCGGCGATCTCGAACGCCGACCGGTCGTGACCCAGGTGGATGACCTCCGCTCCGGCCGATTGGAGGATCCGCCGCATGATGTTGATCGATGCATCGTGCCCGTCGAACAACGACGTCGCAGTGACGATCCGAATGTGGCCTTCATCGGGCATGTCGACAGGATAGAGAGAGGCGACCCGGTCGCCCGGTTCGGTCTGCCGTCCCCGGACGCACGCACGCTCCGAGTACAGTCGAGCGATGCGGATTCAGCTACTTGGGCGGGTGCAGGCCTTCACTGACCTCGATGAGGAACTCCCGATCGGTGGCCCGAAGCAGCGAGCTGTGCTCGCCCGTCTGGCCATCACTCCGGGCAAGCCCGTCTCCGTGGACCAGCTGATCGAGGCCGTCTGGGGGCAGCAGAGCCCCCAACGCGCACACCGCTCGCTGGCAACCTACGTGTCCAATCTCCGAAAGGGCACGGGGCTGACGATCACTGGGGGCGCCGGCTCGTACACCCTCGAGACGGAACGAGGATCCGTCGACCTCTGCGTGTTCGAGGACGAGATGGCACAACTCGACGGAGCACGCGAAGCAGCGGATCCGGATGGCGAAGCTCATCGACGCGCCGTCGGACGGTTCGTCGGTATGCCATTCGCCGACGTCGATCAACACGGATCCTTCACCGTCGAGGCTATTCGGCTCAACGAGCTGCGGCTGACAGCGCTCGAGCAGGCGATCGATGCCGACGTGCGAGCAGGACGAGGCCATGCCACGATCACCGAACTCGAGACACTCGTTGCTGAGCATCCAGACCGCGAGCGCCTCAGGGGCCTCCTCATGCGAGCGCTGTACGGGTCGGGGAGGCACACCGAGGCATTGCAGGTGTACGACACGTACCGCCGGCAACTCCAGGACCTCGGTCTCGATCCTTCGCCGGACTTGCGCGATCTCGAACTTGCGATCCTGCGCCACGACGACTCGCTCGTTCGACCTACCGCAGCCCCGGCCGCTGAGCTGCCGCACCGTCGCCTTCCGGCTCGCTATTCGACATTCATCGGGAGGCGAGAGGAAATCGACCGAGTGCGATCATCGATGGAGGAACGCAGACTCATCACCATCGTTGGGCCCGGCGGCATCGGGAAGTCGAGCATTGCCCTGGAAGCCGTGCGCGGGGCAGAGCTCCTGGCAGGGTGCGAGGTCGTTCAGACGGCATTCGAGACTGTCGACGAGGGCGCCGTCGGCTCCTCTCTTGCAGAGGCGATCGGCCTTCAACCCTCAGGCGATGCGGATCCAATCGACGTCATCACGGGCTATCTCGGTGATGACGACTACGTGCTCATCCTCGACGGATGCGAAGCGCGCCCTGGCGAGATTGCATCGATGGTCGACCGGATCCTCGTCGCATCGCCGAGCTGCCGGGTGATTGCGACATCTCGAGTGCCCTTGGCGCTCCCCGGTGAGAGGCTCATCCGTGTCGCAGGGTTGCCGATCGATGACGCCGTGGAGCTCTTCGCCGACCGCGCTGATCTCGACAGCCCGTTGGCCGACTCCATCGCCGTCACGGTGGCAACGGTCTGCGAAGCGCTCGATGGCATGGCCCTCGCCATCGAGCTCGCTGCCGCACGAGCTCGCTCGATCCCCCTGGACGAATTGGAACAACGGGTCGAACGCCAGATGCCCCTCCTGAGACGATCGTCGCAGTCAGATGGCAGGCATGACTCCATGGCACGGGCCATCGAATGGAGTACCAACCTCCTCACGGAGGCCGAGGCACGGGCATATCGGTGGCTTGCGGTGTTCTCGACGGGCTTCCGGCTTCGCGATGCCGTGGGCCTGCTCACCATCGACGAAGTCGACGACCTCGTCGCCCGGCTCGTGGAGGTCTCGCTCCTACAGCCTGCCGACGAGAACGGCGAATACCACTACCTCGAGCCCATCAGACAGCATGCCGTCCACGCCCTCGAGGAAGCCGGCGATCGAGACGCCGCACACGAGGCACACGCACGGTGGATGGTCGAGGCAGCACAGAGCGCCTTCATCGACGAGTGGTCTCCCCGTCGACGGGCGATGAGGACCTGGCTGTTCCGGAGACGCAGCGAGTTCCTCGACGCCGTGCGGTGGGCGAGCGACAATGGCCATCCAGACCTCGCCATCGGCATCTTTGCGGCCATTGGCAAGATCATCTGGTCGTTCGAGGACATCGGACACATCCTGCAGCCGATGGTCGCGGCGTTCGACGATCCCGACGCCGCCCAGTCACCGGATCTCGCAATCGCACTCGCCGACGCCGCCTGGGCATTCAAGGCATACGACCGCCCGGACGATGCACAGGCGTTCGTCGAACGAGCCGAAGCCATAGTCGAGGCTTTCGACGGCGGGTCCCGCGAGGAGATGCGTGCGGAGGGGACGGTGATGGCGCGTCGCGCCATCTTTGAATCCCCCGAGGTCGTGCGAGGCAGCGACGTCGACCTCGCCGGGCAGGCAATCGGCATGCTCGAGCGCTCCGAGTCGCCGAACGCCGGTTCGTTCGAGGTCAACCGCGGCGAGCTGCTTCACCGTCTCCACCGACATGCGGAGGCGACGCGAGCTCACGAGCGAGCGAACGCCTGGTACCTCGCAACAACGGGGCGAGCGTCACCGCTGTCTCTGAACCACCTGGCAATCGTGACTGCAACCCAGCAAGGTCAGTGGGACAATGCGATCGCCCACGCTCGAGAATCGGCGCAGATCCAAATCGACGATTACGACTACGTTGGCGCAACGGGCTCGTACTACGTGATGGGCTTCATCGCGATGTTGTGTGGCCACTCCGTAGCTGAGCCTGCCGAGCAGCTCGATCACATCTCTCGGATCACCGGGAGGGAATTGCCGTTCATTCTCGACATGTGGCGGCTCAGCGAGCTCGGCGACAGCGACGGCGTCATGCGCCACGCCAAGCGGTGGTTCACGATCCGGACATGGCACCGAGTCGACAACACCGAGTACATGTCGCACGACATGGACCTCACGGTCTACGGGGATGAGAACACACTTCCGAGATTCATTGCGGTGTTGCTCCCGATTGCGCGTGCGCTCGAGGCGGCCGGCAAAACCGAAGACGCACGGGCGATCGCACAAGAGATCCCGACCATCATCGACAAGGCGCGAGTCGAGACCTGGGGAGTCTTCGATCTGCTGGAGATCTGGCGCGACATGCGTCAACGTCTCGACGTGGGAGCGCCAACTGGCATGACGATGCAGGAGGTCTTCGATCTCATCCGACACGTCGTTCTGACCTACGCCATCGATGACGAAGGTGCTAGAAGAGACCTGACAGAGGACGCGGAGTTGGTCGCCCCGCCGACGTTCACCCGGATTCGAGACGTCTGACAGCCCCGACGGGCAGACCGCTCCCGATGTACCTCACTCGTTATTGCGGTGCGCACCGACCATCGCTCCAGCAGCCACTGCCTGAACCGATCCAGGGTTTCGCCACCGATGACGGGTGCCGCTTTGGATGACGGTGTCGCCTGGGCGGAGCATCACCTCGGCCCCTTCGTCCAGTTCGAGCACCAACTCACCAGCGAGCACGACGACGAAGTCTGTGGTGTCCGAGGTGTGCATGCCCAAATCGTCCATATCAAGCGTGGCGACCATCCCCGGTAGCCGCGCATCCATCTCGGCGACCGCAGCCTCCATGTCCTCGGGGAGTTCGGCCGGCCCTTCGGGTGGAACGGTGAAGATCACGAAGCGGAACCCGGCAAGTGGTGGAAACCACTGTTTCGGTGCGGGATTCTCACCGCTGTCCGGATACGTCTGAGGCTCATCGGAGCCCCAGAGCGACACGAACTCGGATCCGGGCGCCACGCTCACGGTGATGGGCTCGATCTGCTCGTCGCTCACGACGACTGCCTTGCCCCGATCGTCGTGTCCGGTTACCACTCGACGCACGTTCATGGCTTCCTCCCTCGCTCACGGCGAAGCTAGTCGAACGCGCATCCGGACCCACGGGGACGCCCAGATGCAGTCTCGGCGCATCCGACCCTTCGAGAGACACCGTCGGCCATGCGAGAGAGGGGCATGGCCATCGACCATGCCCCTCGTGTGCTCTCACGACAGCTCGATCGTGCGTCCTGCCTCATCCCTCCCGTTGGGCGAGGAACTCATCGAGGAGAGCGCGGAACCGGATTCCCGCAGCGGTGCCACCACCCTCGATCGGGCCGTCGTCCCAGCTCGGGTCGACATCGATCAACGTGAGCCCCTTCGTTTCACGAACGAACCGATCGAACTCGTCGGCGTAGTCATGCGTTGGTGTTTCGCTGACGGTGAGCTGGAAGCCGGTGCTCGAGATGTACCCGTCGTCACTCATCCGCACTGTGAAGGTGAACGTTGCCGGCGCCCCGAAGAGGACCTGGTCCATGTACGAGTCCCTGACGACCGTGCAGGTGGTCGACGATGCCGAGTTGGCCTCGCAACCTTCGAACTCGAAGGCGAAGTCCAGTTCCCTCGACCATTCGAACCGCTCGGTCGTCTCTTCGGGAGTAGGGCCAACCACGATGAAGCCCGAATAGTCCTCGGACAGGAGCGAGTGGATGCCTGCGGCATCGAACGCGCCCACATAGCCGATCCATGCTTCGGCAGCTTCATCGGGTGTCTCGAAGGGTGGCGCCGGCAGGTCCGTAACGGGATCGTCGCTGTTTGCCAGCAGGATGGCAATGCCCACGAGGATCACGATCGCAAAAGCGGCCGCAGCCACCCATGCGCCTCGCCAGGTGCCTCGCACCAGCTGCGCCTTCGTTTCTTCTAGTTCGTCTGTCGTGTGCGTCATCGTCTTCCCTCCGTCGATGGTTGCGAGGAGGACGGGACCGATGGAATCCCAATCCGGCTGCGTTTCCGGCTCTGTCGATGGATCGAGCCTTGCGTACCGTTCGAAGAGATCGGTGGTCACCGTTCACCTCCTTCCTCGGCGTATGAGGGACGTACCGGTTGCGCTGAGCTCATTGGGACGGAGAGCTGCCGCGCAAGCTTCTTGCGGATGCGGCCGAGTTTGGACTCGACGCTACGAGGAGACTTCCCGATTGCGGTGGCGATCTGCTTGATGGTCAGTTCCTCCCACGTGCGCAATCGGAGCAACTCCTGATCGTCATCGGAGAGGGTGGCCACCGCAGCAAGCAGCCGTTCGTCCTCCAGGTTGCGTACGACTTGCACGTCGGAGGCCTCGGCTGTCTCGGTTCCCAGCGACTTCATCCTCGAGGAGAGCCGATTGCGCCTGACCATCGACCGGTTGCTGTTTCGCACGACGTTGCGGGCAACGCCGTAGAGCCACGGGAGCATCTCGTCTCCTCCAGGAGCGCGGTCGTGCTTCTTCCAAGCCACGATGAAGACCTCGGCGACAGCGTCCTCGACCTCATTGCGATCGACACGGCGGACGCAGTACGACCAGATCGCATCTCGGTGCGTTCGGAACATCGCCTGAAACTGCGAATCCTGCGATGGGGCGGTCACGTGACGTCTCCACTCGTTCTCTGTCAACCTATGTCCGGCGAGCCGGGAATGCCGCACACAATCCCGGCAGAGCGACGAGAGCGCGTGATCGCCGAGGGACCGGACATACATCATCGACGGATTCGATGATCACGAACCGTCGCAAGGCGGGTAGAGGGACATACCCAGCAAGTGGGCTCCGGCAGCAGCCGGGGCCCACTTGCGCAACGCCCCGACCCAGCCACTTCAGGAGCTTGGGGCCTCGTGTGGAGTGCGCATGTCGAATGCAGCAGCGGATGGACCCTCGGCGCGGAGCCGTTCCATGCGCTCGGAGGCCTCAGCGAGGTCGGGTATGTGGCCCTCGTCGATCCACCACAGCACCGTCGTCGGCTGGTCGGCCTTCTCGAACCATTCGAGGCGCCTGCGCAGGTACATCCCATGCCCGGAGCGGGTGACGAAGTGCTTGAGCGAGTCGAAGTCCTCCCACACGGTCAGATTGACGACGAACCGCTCATCGTCCTCGTATCCGGGATACCGAACACCCGTGGCCCCCACTCCCCCGTCGTCCTTGAGCATCCACACGAATCCGGGGCTGGTCTCGCCGAGCAGGTTGATGGCGGCGAGGGCGTTCATGAATTCGGCGACTTCGTCCGAATCGGGGTCCGCGACCAGCCGCCCTATGTTCAGCTGAGCCAGGTGCATCGGGCGAGCCTAGGCGCCGATCATCGTCGCTGCGGAGTTGCTCGACTTCCCGACCGCCAGCACGGGAACGGCGGATGGCTCGAGCGCGTCACCCGGTAGCCTGAGGTCCGTGCAACGCCGCGAAATCGTCCCCCTGCCGGAGCACATCTACCCGCCAGATGAGTGGCGCATCGTGGAGTCCCGCTTCTCGCCGGACCATGCCGAGCGCGCCGAGACGATCTATGCGCTCGCCAACGGCTACCTCGGCGTTCGCGGGACCTTCGAAGAAGGCCGTCCCTGCGTCTATCCCGGCACGTTCGTCAACGGGTTCCATGAAACCTGGCCGATCGTGCACGCCGAGGACGCGTACGGCCTCGCCCGAACCGGCCAGACCATCGTCAACGTTCCCGACACGTCGCTACTGAAGCTATTCGTCGACGACGAACCCCTCTTCCTCCCCGTGGCGCGGCTGTCGGACTACGAGCGGATCCTCGACATGCGTGCGGGCACCCTGTCCCGCTCGTTCGTGTGGTCCACGCCTTCGGGCAAGCACGTTCAGGTCCGGTCGGAGAGAGTTGTCTCGCTCGAGTCGCGGCATCTGATGGCGATCGACTTCGAGGTCACCATGCTGGATCACGCGGCGCCCATCGTCATCTCGTCGCACATGCTCAACCGTCAAGACGCCGAACCCGATGCTGACGAGCCCGAAGAGCTCGACCCTCGGGTGGCCAAAGACCTCGGTCGCCGCGTCCTAGAACCCAAGGTCGTCCGGAGCGACGAGGTCAGGCTGCTGTACGGGTACCGGACCGCCCACAGCCACATGACCCTCGGCGTTGGCATCGACCACGAGATCACCACGGACAACCCCCACACCGCCGTCACGACGTGTGGTGAAGACGGAGGCAAGGTGGTCGTCACCGTGGACGCTCAACCGGGCGTTCCGATTCGCATCACGAAGTACGCCGCCTATCACACCTCTCGGTCGGTGGACGCGGAGGAACTCGTCGACCGAGCGGATCGAGTTCTCGACCGGGCCAAACGCAACGGGTTCGGTGCACTGGTCGCCACCCAGCGACAGCACCTCGACCGGTTCTGGGACCGCGCCGACGTGCGCGTCACCACAGCAGCTCCGTATGCGGGTCGGCTGCAACAGGCCATCCGATGGAACCTCTTCCAACTGCTCCAAGCGTCATGGCGGGCCGAGGGCTCCGGCATCCCGGCCAAGGGCCTGACCGGACATGGCTACGAGGGTCACTTCTTCTGGGACACCGAGGTGTACGTCCTCCCGTTCCTTGCGTACACCCAGCCGCGGATCGCCCGCAACCTGCTGCGATTCCGCCATTCGATGCTGGACGATGCGCGCGCACGTGCGCAGAAGGTGAGCCAGCGTGGGGCGCTCTTCCCGTGGCGCACGATCAACGGCTTGGAAGCGTCGGCCTACTACCAGGCAGGGACTGCGCAGTACCACATCAACGCAGACATCGCGTACGCCATTCGCAAGTACGTCGACGTGCGCGGCGATACCGGGTTCCTCAGTGAGGTCGGGGGCGAGATCCTGGTCGAGACCGCCCGGATGTGGGAGGACCTGGGCTTCTACGGCGAGGGAGGGCGGTTCCACATCCACAGCGTCACCGGCCCGGACGAGTACACCACGGTCGTCAACGACAACGCCTTCACCAACCTCATGGCCCGGCTGAACCTGAACTATGCGGCCGCCGCCGTTCGCCGATTGGAGAGCGAGCAACCCGAGGCCTACGCCGCCCTCGTCGCCGAAGTGGATCTGCAACCCGATGAGGTGGCGTCGTGGGAACGCGCCGCCGAGGCGATGTACGTCCCGTTCGATCCCGAACGCCAGATCAACCCGCAGGACGACAGCTTCCTCGAACGGGAGGTGTGGGATCTCGCCGGGACGCCGGAGGACAAGTTCCCGCTGCTCCTCAACTACCACCCACTCGTGATCTACCGGTTCCAGGTGATCAAACAGGCGGACATCGTGCTGGCGATGCTCCTGTTGGGAAACGAGTTCTCACCCGAGCAGAAGCAACGCAACTTCGACTACTACGACCCGCTCACCACCGGAGACTCGTCGCTGTCGGCAAGCGTCCAGAGCATCGTCGCCGCCGAGATCGGCAACCAAGACAAGGCGATCGAGTACTTCACGTACGCGCTGATGATGGATCTCGGCGATGTGGCGGGAAACGTCTCGGACGGCGTCCACGTCGCCTCCGCCGGCGGCCTGTGGATGGCGCTGACCTTCGGGTTCGGAGGCGTCCGCGACTTCGACGGGGCACTCTCATTCGATCCGCACCTCCCCGAGGACTGGGAACAACTCGAGTTCTCGCTGAGGTTCCGGGACCGTCAACTGCGCATCAGCCTCGGCCACGAACACGAGCGGTACGTCATCGAAGAAGGTGAACCGCTCGATGTGACCATCCGGGGCGAGGCTCACCGCCTCGACAGCGACGGGCTCACGATCGATCTCCCCACCCATCATCGGAAGGACTCCTGATGCTCACCGGACCCCACCGCCCAAACAGCATCGCGGTGCTCACGAGTGGCGGCGATGCCGCGGGCATGAACGCAGCCGTGCGTGCCGTCGTCCGCACCGGCCTCAGTGCCGGTCTCGACGTCTACCTCGTCTTCGAGGGGTTCCAGGGTCTCGTCGACGGCGGTGAGGCGATTCGCCTTGCCACGTCCGCAGACGTCGGCGGCATCCTCCAGCAGGGCGGCACGGTGCTTGGAACGGCTCGGTGCAAGCGATTCCGCACGCGCGAAGGACGGCTCGCAGCTGCGCGGAATCTCGCAGCCAATGACATCGACGCGCTCGTGGTCATCGGCGGTGACGGCAGCCTCACCGGGGCCAGCATCTTCCAGCGGGAGTGGCGCGATCTCCTCGACGAGCTCGTCCAGGCCGGAGAGGTGAGGAGGTCCTGGGCGGACGCACACCGACACCTCCCGCTCGTGGGCATGGTCGGGTCGATCGACAACGACATGTTCGGCACCGACATGACCATCGGCGCCGATACCGCGCTCCACCGGATCACGGAGGCGATCGACGCCATCCGCAGCACGGCTGCGAGCCATCAACGCTCGTTCGTCATCGAGGTGATGGGCCGCAACTGCGGCTACCTCGCGCTGATGAGCGCACTCGCATCGGGAGCGAACTGGGTCCTCATCCCCGAGAGCCCTCCCGACACCGATGACTGGGAGGACTCGATGTGCCAGGCTCTCGAGGCGGGTCGAGGAATCGGTCGTCGTCAGAACCTGGTGATCGTCGCCGAGGGCGCCCAGGACCGTCACGGGAATCCGATCACCGCCGAACATGTGCGAAGGGTGATCGAGGAGGCGCTCGGCGAGGACACGAGGGTGACCAATCTCGGGCACGTCCAGCGGGGCGGCTCACCCAGTGCCTTCGACCGATACCTGAGCACGATTCTCGGTTACGCCTCGGTGGAGCATCTGCTGAACGCGCCAGGAGACGAGAGTCAGCTGATCGGCATCCGGGAACATCAGATCATCAACTCGTCGCTGGAGGCCTGCGTTGCGAAGACCCACTCCATGGGCGACGTCATCGCAGCCCACGATTACGACACCGCAATGGAGATGCGCGGTGGGAGCTTCAAGGAATCGTTCGACATCTTCCTCACCAACGTGCGGGCGAAGCCGCATCCTCCGGAGCCGGGCCAGCAGCGGCTGAAGCTCGGCGTACTCCACGCTGGCGGGCCCGCACCCGGTATGAACACCGCCGTCCGAGTTGCCGCCAGGATCGGATTGGATCGCGGGCACGAGGTGGTCGCCGTAGGTGGAGGCTTCAAAGGGCTCGAGAAGGGCCGCATCCACGACTTGCACTGGATGAGCGTCAGTGGGTGGGTGTCCAAGGGCGGCGCCGAAATCGGTACGAGCCGGTTCGTCCCCCACGGAGCACACATCGGCACGATCGCCGAGCAGATCGCCGACCACGGGATCGACGGGCTGATCATGGTCGGCGGCTGGGCGGGATATGAGGCCGCACACGCTCTCCACGCCTCGAGGGATGCTCACCCCGAGCTGGGCCTGCCGATCGTGTGCGTGCCGGCTTCGATCAACAACAACGTCCCGGGGTCCGAAATCAGCATCGGTGCGGACACGGCGCTCAACAACATCGTCAACGACGTCGACAAGATCAAGCAGTCAGCCGTCGCCTCCGGGCGCGTGTTCGTGGTCGAGGTCATGGGACACGACTCGGGGTATCTCGCGCTCATGAGTGGCCTGGCGACCGGAGCGGAACGGGTGTACCTGCCCGAGCAAGGTGTCTCCCTCGAAGACCTCCGAACCGACATCGCCGGGCTCCGAGAGGGCTTCGCCAAGGGCAAGCGCCTCGGGTTGGTGATCCGAAGCGAACACGTCGATCCCGTGTACACGACCAGCTTCATCCGGTCGCTGTTCGAGCGGGAGGGTGACCACCAGTTCGACGTCCGGCAGTCGATCCTGGGTCACATCCAGCAGGGCGGCGACCCTTCGCCGTTCGATCGCATCCAAGCGACGAGGTTGACGGCGAGAGGCGTCGAATTCCTGATCGAGCAGGCGCTGTCGGAGGCTCCGCAGAGCGCCATGATCGGCCTCGACCGCGGGCGGATCCGGTTCACCGATCTGGCGACGTTCCCTGAGCTCGTCGAGCCGGACGTCCATCGCCCGCTCGAACAGACGTGGATGGACCTGCTCCCGATCGCCGAGGTCATGGCCCAGCCCGGCGACTGAACTCAGCCAGCTTCCTAGTGCCGGGTGGAGACGAAGCCGCTAGCGGTGGCGTTCGGCCAGCCGCTTGATCTCCAGCATCATCTTGCGGCTCATCACGAACGAGATGACTTCGATGGGGAAGCGTCCGAAGGTCAAGCGGCTCTTCCAGTTCGGGGCATGGTCGTAGCGACCCCTCGTCAGGAACCGGCTGCCACCACTGGGATCGGCGTTCACGATGAACTGCCAGGTTGCCATCCCCCAGTATTCGTCATCGCCGACGTCGGCTGGTGACCCGAACAACACGATGGCGTTCGGAGGATCCACCATCTCGACTCGCTGGGGCGGTGTCGTCGGGTGCAGGTAGATGTCGTCTCCAACCGCCGGATGTTGGTGGTCGGGGAGGATCTCCGTCGTATTGGTGATCTTGCAGCCGGCCATGTTCTCGAGGGTCTGGTAGGTGTAGAAGCCCCCGCGCCCCTGTCCGATCTGAGCGATCCAGGGCCACACAGCCTCCGGCGCAGCGTCGACGGCGACGCCGAGGGTGTACGACCACTTCGGCTCGGGCACCAGGTCATCCCCCGGTAGGGGATCTGTCGCCTCGGTTCCCACCGTCCCCCAGCGCAGCCGTCTCCCCCCGATGAAGGGCGTAGCGACCATGTGCCCTGCGATCAGCGCCACACCTTCGAGCGCAGCCACCGCACCTACGCCAGGCGGGCGAGCTGATCGAGTTCCTGCCTGCCGATCGAGCGATTTGCGTGCCACGGGCATCCTCCGACGGTCGCCTTCTCCCCATCCTGCCCGACGACGGGCCCTGATTCCAGCTGCAGAGAAGAAGGCCCATCGGAATCACCGTGCCTTCCTCAACACCAGTGGCCGAAGCCGTTGCCTCGAGCCTCCACGGCAATTGAGTCCCCTACCATGCCCGCCCCGGGCGCTTAGCTCAGATGGCAAGAGCACTGCCCTTACAAGGCAGGGGTCACTGGTTCGAGTCCAGTAGCGCCCACCAAGCAGGACACGTTTGAATCGTGGCCCGATCCCGGACTTGCGTCGAGCAGGACGCGCATTTGCGCTATCTGCCCTCGGCCTTCATCCGCTTCCACTCGTCCAGGAAGTCCTCGCCGAAGTAGGTCGGGCTGTTGCTGAGCTTGATCGGATATTGCGTCGGGTGGTTCACACCGCCGTTGAGCCGCCACTTGTTGTCCGTGAGCATGCAGAGAATCTCGAAGCCGAAGTTGGCGACCGTGATCCCGTTCGCACCGTTCACGTCTTTGGCGGGTGCGTACTCACTGATATCCGCAGCGACGAAATTCAGTCCCTTCATCGCCCGAGCGAGAGTCCGGTACTCACGCCACATGAGACCAAAGCCGTCGCGAGCACTCAAACCCCCGCCCGCACCCACAGTGTCGAGACCGTCGAGATCGACACTCAGCCATGCCGGACTGTCACCGATGGCTTCGTGCACCATGTCTGCGAAGTACCTCGCTCCCTTCTCCTCCACCTCGCGAGGTCGCACCTGACGGACACCGAACTCCCGGGCGGCGGAGACACCGACCGGTACAGAGATCCCCCAGTCGTGCATACCGAACATGAAGAACCGCTCAGGATCGAGCCACCCCTCCGAGATCGCCTTGGCGAAGAAGTTCGCGTTGTTGTACTCGGACCCGGGCATGTAGTTGTCGACGTTGGTCATCATGTCCGCGTGCCCGTCGAAGCAAATCCCTCCGAGCGGAGCGCCGTCGTAGTACCTATCTGAGATCATCTTGGCGTGGTGACCGGCGAGGTGAGCGATGGTGTGCTCCCCACCGAAGATCAGCAGCAGAGCACCTGCATCAGCGATCTTCTCGACCCACTCCATGCCGTACTTCACCTGGTCCTGGGCATCCATCCCTTGGATGTTGATGTCTCCGATGTCGTGGACACGACACATCTCCATCGGGGCGATGTCCCACTCGTCGTTGACGGGAACGATGTTCTTGGATCGGAAGCGGATGTATTGGGGAGCGTGCCGCATGTCCCCGGTCTCTTGGTGCGTCCCGTAGTCAGGCCCCATGCCAACCACCACGATGTCCGCGCCCTCGATATCTGGCGAGTAGGGGGCCTTGGCGAAGCCGAAGTATGTGAGGTTGTGTGATCGCACGACGTCGATCTTCTCCTCAGCCATCCTCATCAGATAGTCGCGACAATTGGGAGGGGCGTTGAGCGTCGAGTTGTGCGTCTGGTTGATTTCTCTGTACCGCGCAAGCCTCTCCGGTGAGATTTGCTTTGCCATGGACCGCTCCTTTCGCAGTCTTGAGTCTCTGTTGTGACAGGTAGCTGGGAGGGCCGGGTCGCCAAAAGGACGTCTTAGCGGCGGCACCGGGTCTCGATCAATGCCACCTCATGCTCGAGCCCACGTGTTTCCCTCGACGTCGGGTTGCGCCGGCTCCATGCGTCCGGTCCTGATCGAGGCAGCGGTACGCCAGTTGGCGGCATATCTCCAAACCGAGATCCCGAGGGTCACCCTTGACGAGGCCCGTGCGATCTGAGCTCATCCCAGATTCTCTCCGAGGGCTGCATCGGTGAACACCGACAAGCCGACTGCCGATCGATATCCATGCACCTCATCGACGTCGAGTTTCTGCATGAATTCCAGAATCTCATCGCTCACCACCTGGCCAGGCACGAGGACTGGGAACCCAGGCGGGTACGGCACCACGAAGCTCGTGGACACGAGAACCTCGCCGTTCGCGAGACGTTCCCTCGCCTCTTCGAGGGGGACGTAGTCCCGCACACCCTCTTGGTAGTTGAGGAAGTACGCGGCTCGCATGTCGCCGTTCGAGGTGGCGGGGTTGGGTCGGAATGCCGAATGGAAGGCACTGAAGTCCGGTAGATGTGGGAGGTCGTCGGTCAAGGCTGCTTGACGCCGTTCGATCAATCGGCGATCGGCGTCGCTGGCTTGGGCAAGGCGAATGTCGAGGTCGGCCGCGATCCGACGCAGGGCGTCGAGGAGTACTGACAGCGAACTCCACGTAACGCCGATCGTGAAGATGAGCAGCACGGTGTTGATTGACGTCTTGTTGACCTGGATCCCGTGCTGATCCATGAGGATGTCGTCCCGGAACTCCGCCCCGTTGAAGCCGGAACCCGCCAGGTACAGCGTCACCCTCGTGGCGTCGAGAACGAACTCGTCCTGTTCGTACGCCTCGACTGCCTGGGCGTACGTGTCGGATGACTCGTCTCCGTATGTCGAGAAGCCCGACGCACGGAACTCAGCCGGAATGAGATCCTCAGGATCGAGGACGCTGAAGTATCGGCTAAGGAGCGGATCGGTCGCAACCTTCTGCCGGAAGGTGAGCGCCATCTCATAGGCGGCGGACACCTTCTCATACCCCTCGAGTTCCAACTGGCGCCGCGCAAGATCGAGCGAGGCAATGATCTGATAGTTGGGCGAGGTGCTCGTATGTGCGAGAAAGGCCTCGGTGAAGTTGTCGGCGACCAGCCGCTCGAAGTCCTGGTCATAGACGTGCATCATCGAACCCTGCCGGAGAGCCGAGAGCGACTTGTGGGTCGAATGGGTCGAGTATGCCCGGATGCGCACCCGGTCCGGATCCGGCAGCAACCGGTGGTCGAGCCACGTTGCATCGTCGTCGGGATCAAGCTCAGCCATGCGCTGTTGATACTCCGCGTACTCCTTGCGGTACTCGTTCGAGGCGTAGCGCTCCTCCAGCCGGCGGGCCGTGTACATGGCGGTCCTGTCGCGAACGAGTGGCATGGCGGGGCTAAACGCAAACCACGCTTCGTCCCATAGGAAGACCATGTCGGGCTTGATCGCAAGGATCTCTTCCATGAAGCGCTCGACGTTGTAGTTGATCCCATCGAACGTGCAGTTGGTGAGCAGCACCATCTTCACCCGATCGAGCTCACCGGCCCGTCGCAGGTCAAGCAGCGTCTGCTTGATCGTGCGCAACGGAACCGCTCCGTAGATCGAGTACTGCTCCAGGGGATATGCGTCCAGATAAAGGGGGTTCGCCCCCCCGAGGACGAGGCCGTAGTGATGTGACTTGTGGCAGTTCCGATCGATGAGGACGATATCGCCGGGTTGCGTGAGCGCCTGCACGACGATCTTGTTCGACGTCGATGTGCCATTGGTAGCGAAGAAGGTCTTCATCGAACCCCATGTCCGTGAAGCGGCCTCCATCGACTCCTTGATCGCGCCCCTCGGCGACAGCAGAGAGTCAAGGCCTCCCGAGGTGCTCGATGTCTCCGCCATGAAGATGTTTCGGCCATAGAACTCGCCCATGTCCTCGATCCACCGGGACGTGAAGATCGAATTGCCTCGTGCGACGGGAAGGGCATGGAAGTTGCCGATCGGGCGGCGGGCGTACCGCATGAGTGAGTCGAGAAGCGGCGTGGTGTAGCGCTGACGAATGCCGTTCAGCACCGTGACAAAGATCTCCATACTGTCGTCGAGACCGAAGAAGGTGCGATCGAAGAGCTCATACCCTGGCGTTCCGATGGCGCGACTTGCCTGATCTGTGATTCCGTACAGGTCGAGATGGGGCCGAATCTGCCTGATCAGGCGAGCCAGGGAGATGCCGCGCGGAACGGTGTCCAAACCATCGGACGTGACAACGTCGAGTCCCTCGAAGAAGTCGCTGTACCCCGGGAGCGTGTTGTCCGAACGCAGTGGGAGGTCGTCTCGAATGATGCACGCATTGATCTCACCATTCGCCACGACTGCGACTGCGGCATCCTCGAGATTGTCGACGAGGAGCACCTCGAACACGAAGTCGTCGGTTTGCCGTCGGGCGTCGAGGAGCGATGCTCGAACCGCCCGTGCAACACCCGGTGCGACTCGATCGGCGATGAGCAACGTGAAGTAGTGCGGTGTCGGCCGGTCAAAGCTGCCCGTTCCGGCCATCACCTCATCCTCGGGTAACAAGGCCGCACGGTCGCCGTACGTGTTCAGCAGCGATGTCACATGGTCGACTGCAGCAGCCAATGCGGTGGCGTCTTCGGCGTCGAGCAGGTCCTCGATTCGCGCCGTCAGCTCCGGCCCCGGGAACGTCCAATAGCGCTCGAACGGCCGCACCGCAGCGAGGAGATCGTGAGCTCGTTCCCGCAGCGACGCCGACTTCGTGCCAGTGCGCTGTTCGTCGACCATCCGGTCGGTGATCCGGTGTATCTCGGTCCAGGCATCACGTCGAAGCTGAGCAGGATTGGTCGCCAGACCGAGCCGTGTTGGGAGTTGTTCGACGTCGAGTTGGGGCACAAGACCTCCTTGGTCAGGATGCGAACGTGGTTGCGAGCGGCGCTTCG
>JASJCF010000120.1 GCA_030066265.1 Acidimicrobiia bacterium
CCGTGATAGGTGATGTCACCGCCGCGATCGACGTGGTGCAACGTTGCGCCGATGGCGTCGAGTTCCCCCACGCTCGTCGACAGATTCGAACCGTCGCCGTTCCTGCCGACCGTGTAGGTGTGCGGATGCTCGAGGAGCAGGACGTAGTCGTCGCCGGTCCTGCCGTGCCGCTTGCCCTCCCAGATCGCACGTTGGAGGTCCCACGCCTCGTCGTACTCGACGCGACCGAGCCATCGGACCCGCAGCGTCGGATCGACCGCCGAGCTCACGACAGCTCTTGCTCCCAGTCCCACGTCTGAAGGTTCTGCTTGATGCGATCCAGGAACAGGACCGCCGTGGATCCGTCGAAGACCCGGTGATCCCAGCTCAAGCCCAGATAGCCGATGGGGCGGATCGCAATCGTGTCGGAGCCGTCAGGCAGCTCGACCACGACCGGCTTCTTCGTCACCGTGTCGGTGGAGAGGATCGCCGCATTGGGTACGGGGATGATGGGCGCCGACATGAAGGAGCCGAAAGGCCCCGGGTTCGTGATCGAGAAGGTGAAACCGGTGAGGTCATCGGGACCGACCTTGTTGTCCCTCGCTGCCAGTGCCATCGACCGGATCGACCGAGCGATGCCCTTCAACGTCATGGAGTCGGCGCTGTTGATGTTCACCACCACCAGGCCCTGCTGGTTCAGATCCACGGCGATGCCGAGGTTGACAGAACGGCTGAACGTCCACGTGTTGGCGTCGAGATCGAACTGGGAATTGACGACCGGGTAGGTCGCCAGCGCGTCCATCGTCGCCCGAGCGATGAACGGCAGATACGTCAACGAGAAGCCCTCTGCTTGCTTGAACGATTGGCGATGGCGCTGACGCACCCGCTCGACGTTCTCGAAGTCGACCTCGACGCTCGTCCACACGTGCGCCGCCGTGTCTTTGGCTGCGCGCATGTTGGCAGCGATTCGCTGCCGCAAGCGGGGGATCTCCTGCACGTCCGTCACGCCGGGCGTCATCGCCGGCGCAGGCGGCGGTGGCGCGGTTGGGACGGGAGCTGCGGGGGCCGGAGCAACCGGTGTCTGGGGAGCTGGAGCGCCTGCGAAGGACTCGACATCCTTGCGGGTGATCCGTCCACCCTCACCCGAGCCGGGCACCATGGCGAGATCGACGCCGCGCTCGGCAGCGATCTTGCGGACCACGGGCGACAGGACGCCGCGGCGGCTGGTGTCGCCGGATGGAGCCGGCGGGGCTGAAGGTGCCGCTGATGGCGCTGGTGCGGGTGCTGCGGCTGCTGCGGCAGCTGCAGGTGCTGGGGCCGGTTCAGGTGCTGGGGCCGGTGCAGGAGGTGCCTCGCTGACCTCGACTTCAACGACCTCGGCTGCCGTCGAGTCATCCGAACCGGCTGAGCCAGTCGCTTCTCCGTCCTCGGTGAGCACCGCCAGCGGCGTACCGACCTCGACCGTTTCCCCCGCCGCGACCAGGATCTCGCTGAGCACGCCGGATGCAGGCGACGGGACCTCGGTGTCGACCTTGTCCGTGGAGATCTCGACGATGATTTCGTCCGCGGACACCGTCTCACCGATCTCCTTGACCCACTCGAGGATCGTCCCTTCGGTGACCGTCTCACCGAGCTGGGGCATCGTGATGGTTACCGACATGTGCAATCAGCTCCTTGTTCCGGGCCGACGCCCGGTGCGTGCTCTTCGTGTGTGATCTAGTGGAGCGGCCGCCCTGCAGATGCGAGCAGGGTCTCACCGACCGCTTCGGAAATGGTTGGGTGTGCATGGATGAAGGCCGCCGCCTCAGCGGGCAGAGCCTCCCATCCAACGGCATACATCAGCTCGTGGATCATCTCGCCTGCCCCGTGGCCGACGACGGTGGCTCCGAGGATCGGGCCATCGACCTCTGACACCACCTTGACGGTTCCATCGATCGTGCCCTGGATGATCGCTCGGCCGACGCCACGCATGCCGTGCTCGGCGACATCGATCTGGTAGCCCTCGGATTCCGCCACCGCCTGGGTGCGGCCGACCCATCCGATCTCGGGATGGGTGTAGACGACCATCGGGATCGCGTTGTAGTCCACAGCGGCGATCTCGCCGGTGGCGATGTGTGTGACGGCAGCGATCGCCTCGGCGAACGCCACGTGGGCGAGCTGGGGCGTCTCGGCGACGATGTCCCCCACTGCGTACACGCCTTCTGCGGACGTCGCCATGGTCGCTGGATTCACGGCGACGAACCCCCGATCGGTTGCGACATCCACGGTGTCGAGCCCGACGTCCTCGGTCACGGGACGTCGACCGACAGCCATCAGCACGACATCGACCTCCACCGAGTCATCGCCAAAGGCCACCGTCACACTGTCGTCCCCGACCTTCGCAGGACCGACGGCGACGCCGGTGTGAACATCGACCTTTCGCTTGCGGAACGCTCGCTGGAGGATCTTCGCCGCTTCCGGCTCCATGCCCGGCACGAGTTGGTCCTCCATCTCGAAGATGGAGACCTTCGTGCCGACCTCCCCGAGGAAGCTCGCAAACTCGCTGCCGATGACACCGCCGCCGACGATTGCGACCGAGCCAGGCTGTTCCTCCCAGTCGAGCGCATGGTCCGAGCTGACGATCCGCACGCCATCGAACTCGTAGCCTGGGATCGTCGCCGGTGCCGAGCCTGATGCGAGGATGATCGCCCGGGTATCGAGCGTCTGCGTGGTCCCGTCGTCGAGCTCCACGGCGACCTTGCCCGGTCCTGCGATCCGCCCGTACCCGTCGATCATCTCCACGTTCCGGGCCTTGAGCGTGCCCGTGAGACCCTTGACGAGTCCCTCCACCACCTTGTTCTTCCGCTCGAGAGCCGTCGGCCATGCGAACTCGGGTTCTGACGTGACCACCCCGAACTCCGCGGCGTTCTCGACGACGCTGTAGACGCCACCGGACTCGATCCAGGCCTTGGCCGGAATGCAGCCGCGAAGGAGGCATGTCCCGCCGACCCGGTCTTTTTCGATGAGCGCGACCCGAAGCCCGAAGTTGTGCGCGTACAGGGCGGAGGCATAGCCTCCGGGGCCGCCTCCGATGATCACGATGTCGTACATGGGCGTCTGGCTCCAGGGATCGCTGCGATGTCGCAGAGATTAGCGTTCGGCCACCCACCAGATCGGCGGCTCGACCCTTCAACCTCCCTGCGGCGATACGATTCCCGCGTGCAGACCCGCTACCTGATCCTCGCCTCCCTCGCAACCGGGCTGTTCATTCTCGCTGCCACTGCGCTGTGGTTCTCGACCCTGTGACGTCACTGCGAATCCACACCACAGACGATCTCGAACTCGAGGCGATCCTCGACGTAGCGCCGTCACCGACGGGATCGATCGTGCTGTGCCATCCGCACCCTCGGCATGGCGGGACGATGCGTGCTCCGATCCTCGAGGCCATCGCCGTCGAGGCAACACGATCGGGGCTCGACGTGCTTCGCTTCAACTTCCGGGGCGTGGGTGCGTCCGCAGGTTCATTCGGAGAGGGCGACGATGAGCTCAGAGACGTGCAGGCTGCTGTGGCGACGATGGCCCGGCGCGGGCCTGAGCTCGTTGGCATCGTCGGGTGGTCGTTCGGCGCAGTGATCGCATTGCGGTGGCAGTCTGAGGCCGGCTCCCGCCTCCCCTACGTGGGAATCGCCCCGCCAATCGACGGAATGCTCACGCCGGAGATGCCCGAGCCCGGTGGCCTCGCCGATGCTCGGCGCACGTTCATCATCGGGGATCGTGACCAGTTCGTCGACGCCAACGAGCTGGAGGCGTACGGGAGGTCGATCGGCGCCGTGACGATTCGGTACGAAACGGCGGACCATTTCTTCATCCTCCGGCACGAACGCCTGGCCCAGGACGTCGTCGGGGCGTTGATGGCGCCACCCGCCGGAGGGTGAGGGTCAGTCTCCGGAGACTCGCTTCACCTCGCGGAATCCACGGTTTCTCGCCTCTGCGAGCGTGTCTGGACCGAACGACTGAAGACCGAGCTCGTCGATCAGGTTCTCATCATCGGAGAGCGCTGACAGCGCTTCGAATTGTTCTGCATCGTCGCAGTCGTACACACGCATGTCGCGCCGCGTACCCACCCACCGGTGCTCCTCGAATCTCCTGAGTCTCGGCATGATCGCTCCTCTCGGAAGCGACGTTACCCGGACGTGGGCGTGACGAAGGTCAGCACGCTCTGCGTCAGACCGGACCCCGCAACATCGAGCTTCAGGACGCCGGTCGACGTGTCAGACGAGAATTCGATCGTCCAACTTCCGTTGGTGCCCGAGGAGGAATCGATCGTGTACCCGAGAACCGGCAGATTCGTGTCGAAGAACACGGCGACTTCAACGACGCTGGCCGGATAGGTGATGATGACCTCGGTGACGTCCCGGTTGCGATCAACCAGCGTGGACCCGATCACGGCTTGTTCGGGAATGGGAAAGTCCGCCGGAATGGTGGACGGGAGCTCGCCTCGACCGAACACCACGTCGTCGGACTCGCTGGATGCGGCGTCGACCTCCACGGTCGTCGCGGTCGTGGTCGTCGTGGTCGCAGGCTCGTCAGTCTCGGCAGCGTCACCCGAACAGCTGGCAAGGAGCAGCGCAAGGACGGCGATCGCGGCAACGATGACGTCTCCCGTGCGAAGGATGGAACGGACCCGGTTGAGCATCGCGGCGAGTGTATGGACGGGGTTCGGGTACCGCCCTCGATCGCGGGTTTCCTTCGACCGGACCGTCAGCCATGGCGTTAGCCGGGCAGTTCGTCCTCCTCGACGGGGTCGCCGACGGCACCGATCGCCTCGAGATACGTCGCCTGCAGATCGAGAACGGCGTAGATCTGGCGCGGCTCGTACGAATAGCCTTCCTCGAACGCTTTCTCCTGCGTGTAGGCCGCTGCAGCCTCGCCTCCGACGATGGGGCTTCCATCGTCCTTCCAGATGTCAGGCTGTTGGAGGTAGTGCATCTCCCATTCGAGGATTCGCCTGACGTCTGCCTTGGTGAGGCCGAGCTTGTCCTCTCCGAGGCCTTCCCAGATCCACTCGACCGAGTCGTCGACGCCGTAGATCGCCGCGGACTGCTGCATGCGGCGGGATTCCTGCCAGAACATCGCCACGCCGAACGCGAGCACCAGCACCATCAGGAGGGCGAACAAGAGCGGGCCACTCATGTGGGCATGGTAGGAAGCCGGAGCACCAGCGTTGCGGGGGAGACAGCGTCGTGGAAACAGCGACACGACCGGTACCGTTCCGGGCTGACGCTTCGGAGGGCACGTGGATTTCGAGACGATGCGGACGTTCTTCACCCTCTCCGCGCTCGCGGCGAACGCTGCCACGATCGGATTGGTGGCGATCGGGATTGCAGGACGCAATCGATCCACGAGCCCGTTCGAGTTCTTGCGCGGCACCACCCTCTGGCTTGCGAGCATCGTCGCCGTCACCTGGACCCTCGGGTCCCTATACCTGAGCGAGTCCGTCGGCCTCAATCCGTGCACGCTGTGCTGGTATCAGCGCATCGCCATGTACTCGCTTGCGGTGATCCTCCCCATTGCGGCCTTCCGAAAGGACAACGGCATTCGCCTGTACGCAGCCGTGCTCGCCGGGATCGGTGCAGCAATCGCCGCCTATCACCGCTTCATCCAGGCCTACCCGCAGTTCGACGCCGGCGCATGCTCCGCGAGCGGACCCTCCTGCTCGGCTCCACTGATCCTGGAATTCGGCTTCGTCACGATCCCATACATGGCGTTGTCCGGGTTCCTGCTCATCCTCGCCCTCCTGTGGGCAAACCGTGTGAATAACCCGCCATCGGTACCAACATCTGAGCCGACAGACACCCACAAGTCCCTTGCCGGAAACCCCTAGCGGTATCCCAGGCGCCCGAAACCGAGGAATCCATGGCCGAAACCAGCACCAACCGAACCGGAATCATCATCGGAGCCGTCGGAGCCGCCGTCGTCCTCCTTCTCATCGCTGCGGTGGTATTCGGGAGCCAGGAAGTCGGTGCCGAGTACGGCGAACCACAGGTCGAAGGCGAGGCCCTGCCGCCGATGCCCCCGAGCGCTCCCATCGATGACACCGCAACGGGGCTCGCCTACCCCAACGTCCTGGGTCAGGACTTCGACGGATCCATCGTCACGATCGACAACGGCGATGGCCGGGCCAAGGGCATCGTGTTCCTCGCTCACTGGTGCCCCCACTGCCAGGACGAGGTCCCGCGTGTTCAAGCCTGGCTTGATGCCACAGGCGGGGATCCGGGAGTGGACCTGTATTCGGTCACCAGCGCGATGAACTCCGGTCGCGGCAACTACCCGCCGAGCGAGTGGCTCGACGGTGAAGGATGGACCGTTCCGACGATCCGCGACGATCAGCAGAACTCCGTCTACTCCTCGTACGGAGCAGGCGGCTTCCCCTACTGGGTGTTCACCAACGCCGATGGCACGGTCGCCGTCCGGACGTCGGGACAGCTCACCACCGAGCAGCTCACGACGATTCTGAGCACCCTCGAGACCTGATCCCCCTCGAGATCTCCCTCGCACCCGATCCCGCATGAGCTCCGTGGTCTACGTCGGCCCGACGTTCGACATCCGGCGGGTCGTCGTGGGGCCGCTCGAGACGAATGCCTACCTCCTCGTGGATCACGAGACGCGTGCATCCCTGATCATCGATGCCGGCGATGACGCAACGGCGATTCGCTCTCTTGCGGCGGACACCGACGTGCAGGCGGTGATGGCGACGCATGGACACGCTGATCACCACGGTGCGATTCCAGAACTCACGGAGGCGTTGGATGTCGCCTTCCTGTTGCATCATGCCGACGAGCAGATCGCAGGCAAGACGCCGGACTGGTACCTCGACGAGGGGGAGCTCACCATTGGCGCAACCAGTGGACGGGTGGTCCACACCCCCGGGCACACGCGGGGTTCGCTGTGCCTCGTCCTCGAGGGAGTCGTCCTCACGGGAGACACCCTCTTCCCAGGAGGTCCCGGGGCGACCCGGTTCAGCTACAGCTCGTTCGACGACATCATCCGATCGATCCGAGCCGATCTCTTCACGCTCCCAGCCGATACGGTGGTGCTCCCGGGTCACGGTGCCCCGACGACGATAGGATCCGAGCTCCCGCATCTCGATGAGTGGATCGAGCGCGGCTGGTGAAGAAGGAGCAGACACCGTGGAGCTAGGACTCTTTGTCGAACCTCAGGTCGGCGGCTCGTATCGCGAACTCGTGAATCTTGCTCAATGGGCCGAGTCGCAGGGTCTCGATGTGTTCGCCCGTTCGGATCACTACCTGAACGGCGACGAGTCGGCCGACACGACGGATGCGCTCGCCGCTCTCGCTGGTGTCGCCGTCGAGACGTCCTCGATCCGGCTCTCGACGCTGGTGTCCCCGTTGACGTTTCGCCACCCGGCTGTCATGGCGAAGTCGGCCACCACGATCGACGAGATCTCCGGAGGTCGGTTCACCCTCGGCGTGGGAACGGGGTGGATGGAGAGCGAGCACCTCGCGTTCGGGCTCGATCTCCCGCCCATGGCGGAGCGCTTCGAGCGCCTGGAGGAGAGCTTGCAGTACCTGCGGACCGCGTTCGAGGGTGGCGGCACCTTCCGTGGCGATCACTACTCGCTCGAGGCCGCAACGGTGGCGCCACCAGGCTCTGC
>JASJCF010000121.1 GCA_030066265.1 Acidimicrobiia bacterium
TCGCCTGCTGCCACCGATCCGACGCCGACGGGGACGACGGCGAACGCCTCGGCCGAGGCGAGCGCCGACAACACGTTCGAGCTCTGCCCTCCCGAAGACAATGCGACGAACCGGCCGTCGTCTTCAGCGAGTATCACCCGCACGAAGACCTCCTTCTCGGGTGAGGTGTCGAGATCTTCCCCCATCGTGCCTCGAATCCGGGGACGGAGAACGTATCTCGCACCCATCATCGTCAGCAAGGCCGGGCGGAGGAACTGCTCGTACGCCACGAACGTGGAGACAGGATTCCCGGGAAGCCCGAAGAGGGGCACGCCGTCGATCTCGCCGAAGGCGAATGGCTTCGCAGGTTGCATGGCGACCCGCCAGAACTGCACCGATCCCTGCTCGCCGAGCACCTGCTTGACGAAGTCGTAGTCCCCCATCGACACGCCGCCCGTCGACACGACGACGTCGGCCTCGGCAGCTGCGTGCGCATATGCGGATCGAAGGTCCTCGAGATCGTCACCCACGATCCCGAGGTCCACGACACCGGCACCGAAGTCGGTGAGGAGCGATCGCAGCAGAACCCGGTTCGCGTCGCGGATCGTCCCAGGCTTCAGCCGTGCCGTTGCGGGCGGAACCACCTCATCACCCGTGGACATGACAGCCACGACGGGGCGGCGAGCGACTGCCAGCGTTCCCCTCGCTGTCGCGATCGATGCGAGATGCCGTGCCGTGAGCCGGACCCCCGCCTCGACGATCACCTGGCCGGCTGCGAGATCGCCACCGGCAGGCCGCAAGGCCGTCCCCGGCGACGTCGCGACGGTGACCTCGACGATGTTCTCGTCCACCGACAGCGTGTCCTCGACCTTCACCACGGTGTCCGCGCCGCTGGGCATCGGAGCCCCGGTCATGATGCGCGTGGCTTGTCCGGGGCCCACCGGCCGCGAGGGGACGGATCCGGCTGGAACGTCCTCGATGACCTCCAGCTCGGCGGGGGCAGTCGCGACGTTGGCGGCGCGGACGGCGAAGCCATCCATCGCCGAGTTGTCGAACGGCGGCACGGCGTGCGACGAGACGACGGGCTCGGACGTCACCCGATGAAGCCCCTCCTCGACGCTCACGATCTCTGGAGGCAATTGCGGCATTGCGCCAAGCACTTCGAGCCGCGCTTCGGTGAGCGGACGCATCAGACCGTCCTCTCTGAGCCCGATGCGATGCGGCTGATGTTGCCGGCGTGCCTGGCGATCACGAACACGACGATCACCGTAGCCACCAGCAGGTTCTCCGTGGATCGGCCAGTGAGGGCGAGTCCCGGCACGACGATCAGCATGGAGACGATGGAAGCGATCGAAGCCGTCTTCCAGACCAACACGATCACGATCCAGGTCACACCTGCGATCACGCCCACCACAGGAGCGAGATAGACGAACCCGCCGATGGCCGTGGCCACGCTCTTGCCTCCGCGAAAGGAGTGCCAGATGGGGAATGAGTGCCCGATCACCGCTGCGAGCAGCGTGACGTAGCCGAAGTCTGCGTCGACCGCCAGCACTCCGATGGCCGCAGCCGCTGCCCCCTTCAGGGCGTCACCCAGGAGCACGATTGCAGCGCGTCTTCGGCCCAGGGTTCGCAAGACGTTGGAGGTGCCCGGGTTGCCCGAACCCACGGAACGGATGTCGACCCCGGACATGGAGGAGACGATGATCCCGAAGTTGACGCTGCCCAGGAGATACGCGGCAACGATTGCGAGCAGGTGTTGCACCGCGGCGAGTGTAGAAGTCAGCGGATTCGCCTGCGCCATGTGGGTTCCGTCGCCGGGCGACGGCACCCTTCCATCCGGCTGCCCGATCGGATACCGTCGCTCGTGTTGCTCCTGTCCCGCCCTCCGTATCTGCGGTGGGCCCTCGCCGCAACGGTGGTGATCGCCGCTCTGCTGTGGGATCTGTCGGCACGACGGGTCGAGCCCTACCCGTTCGCCTCCGAGGACGTCGAGCGTGGGCAGCCGATCACCGCACAAGTGGTCGAGTGGCGCAACCTGCCGCTCGGATCGGTCGAACGGATTGACGTGACGGGGAGCGTCGCATTGACGGACATCCGAGCGGGTGATCCCCTGACGCCATCGGTTGCGGGGTCTTCTCCGCCGATTCCCGAAGGCTGGTGGTCCGTGCCACTCGACCTTCCGCTCGGAATCGCTGAGGGCGCCATCGTTCGACTGGTCATGCAGGACGGCACATCCGTGGATGGCATCGTGACGATCGCGGCGAATGAGGACCAGTTCGGCGTGACGAGAGCCGGTGCGGTGGCGGTGCCCGAGGAAGTGGCCGACGCGGTCGCGGTCTCGGCGGGAGCGGATGCCTTGACGGTGCTCGTCGCGCCGTGAGCGCTACAGGACGACGGCGCAGAACGCGCCGAAGGCAACGCAGTAGATCCCAAACGGGGCGAGGCCGACTCGTGTCAACATCCGTAGGAGAATGGCGATCGCCGCGTAGCCGCTGACCGCTGCAGCCAACATGCCAACCCAGACCTCAGCCGGTATCGACTCGCCCGCCGAGATCACCTCGATCATCTGGAGGAGGCCTGCTCCTGCGATCACGGGTATGCCCAGCAGGAACGCAAAGCGTGCGGCCTCGGTCTTCTCCAGGCCGCGAGCCATGCCGGCCGAGATCGTCATGCCGGACCGCGAGATTCCGGGGATGAGCGCGAAGCTCTGAGCAAAGCCGATGACGATGCTGTCCTTCGGGTCGATCTGCTCCATGGTGCGATCGCCGGGGCGCAGAAGTGTCGTGGCCAGCAGGATCAGGCCGGTGAGGATCAGGAAGTACGACACCACCACCGGATCCGACACGAGTTCCTCGATCTGATCCTCGAAGGTCAGCCCGAGCACGGCCGCAGGAATCGAACCGATGAGGATCAGCGTGATGAGCTTGCGTGCCGGACGGTCGAACGTGGCCATGCGAGCCAGGTCCGAGCGGAAGTACACCAACACGGCGGCGAGGGTTCCGAGATGGAGCATGGCGCTCGTCGCCAGGTCCGGCGCCTCGCGGTCGAACAGGGCGGGAATGAGGACGAGATGACCGCTCGAGCTGATCGGGAGGAACTCGGTGAGACCTTGGATGATCCCCCAGAAGATCGCATTGAGCATCCGGCGAGCTTAGGAGGAGCGGATCAGCTCTCTTCGGTCGCTCCCAAGATGGCCTGCTCGCGCTCAGGCACGGCCACCCGTGCGATGCGTCGCGTGAAGTAGTACACGCGCTTGAGCTGCGTCAGCACATCGACCTCGAAGCGATACGTGGCAACTCGATTCGGTTCATCGATCACGAGCCGGTCACTGAGTCGCTGCAGGATCTGCAGCTCGCGCTCATTGATCCTCTTCTTGGCTTTGGCCACCTGCCGCGCGGCATCGGGGTCCTTCTGGGTGACGGCGATCAGAGCCATCTCGAATGCCCGCACGACCGCCCGGTGGTACTTCTCGAGCTGGTGCCGCGTCTCCTCGCTGACTTCCACACCGCTGGCCATTCGCGCCTGGCCGAGGGCGACGAGATTGGTCTCGACGATGTCCCCGATGGCTTCGAGTGCGTTCGTCGCCTCGAGGAGATCGACGAGTTCGGCGCTCGACTCGTCGCTCAGTTGCTCCTGGGAGACCAGACCGAGGAATTCGAGCACCAGGCCGTGGAGCTCGTCGACTTCATCATCCATCTCCTCGATGCGATCGAAGGTGTCGAGGTCGCCATCCAAGATGGCCGGCAGCACTTCGAGGAGCATGGCTTGAACCCGAGATGCCATACGGAGCATCTCCATGCGAGCCTTCGACAAGGCGAGTTGGGGTGTCGAGGCGAGCGAAGGATCCACGTACCGAGGTTCGATCGCGCCCGCTGGTGCCCGATCGGGTATCAGCCACGTCACGAAGGCGGCGAACTGGCTGACGAAGGGCAAGAACAGGAGCGCATTGATGACATTGAAGATCGTGTGGGCGTTGGCGATCTCACGCTGGATGCCACCGCCGATCGTGGAAACGAACGACACGAGCTGGTCGACGAACGGCAGCCAGATCAGGACCCCGATCACATTGAACATGACGTGAGCCCCGGCGACCCGCTTGGCCTCCACCGGCTTGCCGATCGCCGACAGAACGGCGGTGAAGGCAGTGCCGATGTTCGCACCGAGCACCAAGGCAACGCCCGCGTCGAGCGAGATCAGGCCCTGGCCTGCGAGCACGATGACGACACCGGTCGTCGCCGAGGAGGACTGCACGAGCGCGGTGAAGAGCGCACCGACGATGACGGCGACAAGCAGGTTGTCGAGGAGCGCCATGGCGTCGATGAAGGGCTCGTAGGTCCTGAGGGGCTCCATCGCCTCGGACATCACCGTCATGCCCAGGAAGATCAGCCCGAGACCGACTATGGCCATTCCTCGTGCCCGGCGATGCCTGCCGGTACTCAGGCTCGACACCAGGTAGCCGACGGCGACGAACCCGAGGGCCCATCCGGCCACGTTGAAAGCGATGATCTGGGCCGTGATGGTGGTGCCGATGTTCGATCCGAGGATCACCGGGATCGTCTGCTCGAATGTCATCAAGCCTGCGGTGACGAAGCCGACGAGGAGCACGGTCGTGACGGATGAGGATTGGACGACGGCCGTCACTCCGGCGCCGGTGAGCAGGCCGGTGAAGCGATTCGAGGTGAGTCGTTCGAGGATCCTGCGAGCCCGATCGCCAACGATGACACGGAGCGACTCGGTCATGCGGTCCATGCCGTAGAGGAACAGCGCCAGGCCACCCGCGAACCCCACGATCAGCATGATCCAATCGATCGAGTCGGTGGTCGTCTCGACGACCTCGGTAGCTACGATCATCACCGTCGGCGGCGGGTCGAACTCGCCCGCCCGCCTCACGCCTCCTGTTCGGCCAACCGGGCCGATCCTAGGTCCGGTGGCGCCGACCTGCCGATCGCCACCGGCCTGACGGCGAATGAGGAGGGCTCATCCGCCGTAGGCGGACGACACCCGCATCTGCTCGGCGATCTTCACGTTCACCAGCGCCGGCACCCCGGAATCCTGCGCCCGCCGGAGAGCGGGCTGGATCTCGCTTGGCTTCTCGACGAGCTCGCCGTAGCCACCGAGGCCCTCGACCACCTTCTCATAGGGGCGGAACCCGAGATCCGACAGGTGCGCCGACTCCGGGTCCATCATCCGGTGGATCATCCGGATGTTGTTCCATGCGCCATCGTTTCCGATGACACCGACGACGGGCATGTCATGCCGGATCAGCGTGTCGTATTCCATGCCGTTGAAGCCGAACGATCCGTCTCCATAGACGATCCCGACTCTGGTCTCCGGTTCGACGACCTTGGCGGCGATGGCAAACGGGGCACCGACGCCGAGACAGCCGAAGGGACCCGGATCGAGCAAGCCACCCGGACGGGAGGTCTGGAGCCACTTGGCCGTCGTCGACACGATGTCCCCACCGTCGGCCGCAACGATGGTGTCGGTCGAGAAGAACTCGGCCACCTCCCTGGCGAAACGTTCCGGATGAATGGGGTCGCTGTTCGACATCGATGCCTCGTCGGCGACCTGCTGGAGCATCGCCTCGGCAGCGAAGACCTCTTCTGTGTACGCCGGAGTCGTCGACCGCTCGAAGGCTCCGATGTCGGCCGCCAGTTGGGAGATCACCGTTCCTGGATCGGCGGCGACCCCGAGATCGGAACCCCGATTCCATCCGATCTTCGTCGGTTCCACATCCACGTGGATCACGGTCGCGTCGGCATTGACCTTGCGACCGAAGCTCGTCCTGAAGTCCCAGTCGATGCCGAGCGCCAGCACGAGGTCGGCACCCCCGAGGGCGACCCCCCTCGAGCGGTTGCCGAGGTAGGGATGCCCGTGCGGCAGCGAGCCCCGGGCGAGACTGTTGAGGAAGACCGGAGCGCGCAAGGCGCGGGTGAAGGTGTCGAAGGCGTCGAGGAAGTCGGGCTGCTTGGTCCACCGCATCCCGGTGCCTGCGAAGACGACCGGCTTGTCGGCTGAGGCCAACAGCCCTGAGATCTCGGCCAGGGTCTCGTCGGGAACGCCTGCCGGTCGGTTGACTCGATGATTTGCGGGCCATGTGAGCGTCGAGTCCTCGACCTGGGCGCCGACGACATCCCAAGGGGTGTCCATGAACACGGGACCGCCCCGGTTGGCGAAGGCATATCGGGCTGCGGTTGCGATGTACTCGGGATAGCGCCGAACGTCGCGTGCGGTGACCGTCCACTGGGTGATCGACTCGAACAGCTTCGGATGGTCCATCTCCTGGAGACCGCCGCGGAGGTCCTCCTTGCCGGGATGACGTCCGCCCAACACGAGGATGGGACTGTGGGCGTAGTAGGCGTTCGCCACACCGGTGAGCGCGTCGGTGACACCCGGGCCCGCCGTGACTGCGGCAACACCGAGCCTGCCGGTCAGACGGGCATAGGCGTCGGCAGCATGGGCTGCCGCCTGCTCGTGTCGCACGTCGATCACCCTCATGCCCTGGGAGACGGCTCCCCCCATGATCTCGACGATGTGTCCGCCGGTCAGCGTGAACATGGCATCCACGCCCTCGGACCGCAGCGCGCGGGCAATCACCTCGCCACCGTGGATCTTCGCCATGTCTCCTCCGCGCTCGACCGAGACAGTATCGCCGGATCAAGCCGATACCCTGGCGACGATGTGGGAGAACAAACCGACCTCGCATGAGCGAGTGGCAACCGAGCCGATCGCCTGGATGACCACGGTGAGCGCAGATGGTGTGCCGTCGACGGCGCCGGTGTGGTTCATCCTCGAGCCGGACGAGACGATCACCGTGTTCAGCAAGGACCCCTCGGTTCGGATCCGGAACCTCGATGCAAACGATCGGGTGACGCTCCATCTGGAGGGCGATGGCCGCGGCGGTGCCATCGTGGTGCTCAACGGGTCTGCGATGGTCGACCGAACAGCCCAGCCCGCCGACGAGCACGAGGCCTTCATCAGCAAGTACCGGGACTTCCTCGATCGATACGGGTGGACGCCGGCATGGTTCGCACAGAACTACCCAACCCGGATCCGCATGACGATCAACTCGATCCGCGGCTCGTAGGGATTACCGACCAGCATTCGCGTGTTGCACCCGACAGCAATCAGAGCCAGGAACAGCATGTTCAAACGGAAACCAAAGGCCCCGAAGGTCTCATCGCTCGCCGAGATCGAGGAATTGACCAAGAGCGGCAAGCCTGTCCTCGTCGACTTCTACCAGGTGGGCTGTGCGCCGTGCCAGGTCATGGACGGCATCATGAACGAGCTCGCTCGTGAGTACGGGACGAGCGCCCATGTCGTCAAGGCAGACATCGCCCACATGCCCGACGCCATGGCGAAGTTCAAGATCCGGTCGACCCCCACGATGGTCTTGCTGAGCGCACAGCGCCCGAAGACCTCGAAGAAGGCGAAACAACGGGCAAAGGGAACCAAGAAGCCGAGGGGCCCCGTCGTGACCCAACGCTGGCGGGCATCAGGCCTCGTCCAGAAGGACCAGCTCACCCGCCTCCTCGAATCCAACGGCGCCGAGCGAGTGCCAGCCGGCTGACGCCGACGCCGGCGCCGGCGGTAGTACGTATTACGTAGTACGTAGTACGTAC
>JASJCF010000016.1 GCA_030066265.1 Acidimicrobiia bacterium
TCCTTCTCGGGGCGATGATCATCGTGATCCCACTTGCCTTCACGAGTGAAGGCATTCTCGCCTCCGCGACCCGGCAGGCAACGACCCAGGAAGTCGTGGAGGAATGGCTCGAGGACCAGCCTGGACTGTCCATACTGCGCGTCGAGGTGTCTGAGAACGAAGTTGCCCTGCGGGTATCGGGAGAAGGAGTTCTGCCGAGCGTCTCCGAGCTCGAACTGGAGCTCGAAGAGGAGCTCGGAACCGACGTCGCCGTCCTCGTGGAGTACTTCCCGTCCGAAACGGTGACCAGCGATTCGCAGTGACGGCGCGCTCGGCGATCATCGGAAACCACCCCGGCGATCGACGATTCGGACGTATCCTGGCCACCATGGATCACAAGCCCGGTGCCAGGTCCGTCCACGTCACCTCCTCGGGCGACGTGTATCTCAAATCCCGCAGGACGCAGCGGGGGTTGATCGCCCGCGCCCGTCGCAATCTCGAGATCGCGGTCCAGCGAGTCGGATACGTCGGGGATCTCGAGCGTGTCGGCATGCACCGCTTCGTGCTCACACCAGGGGAGGACCGACGATCGGCCGTGGTCGAAGCGGCACGACCGATCTTCGGGTTTGGGTCCATCGACGTCGTCGAATCCCTCCCGTTCTCGTCATTCGACCACCTCGCCGAGGCGGTCGCCAAACGCAGCGCAGAGCGTGTGGCCGGACGGACCTTCGCCGTGCGAGTGAAGAGGCGAGGAGGTCACGAGTGGCGATCACCGGAACTGGCAAGCGCCGTGGGCACGATGCTCGTCGCTGCGGGAGGGCGGGTCGACCTCACAGCACCTGAGGAAGAGGTGTCGGTGCGGGTGATCGACGATCGCGCCTACCTCGTCACCGAACATCATGTGGGGGCCGGGGGGCTTCCCCTCGGGACCCAGGAGTCGGTGCTCTGCCTGCTGTCGGGTGGCTTCGACTCCGTGGTCGCAGCGTGGATGATGATGAGCCGAGGCTGCCCGGTCGACTTCGTCCACTTCTCGCTGAATTGCGCCCAGTCCGATCATGCACTCGCCGTCGGTCGTGCCTTGTGGGACACCTGGGGTCATGGAACGGATCCGACCGTGCATCTCGTGGACTTCCAGCCCGTGAAGGACGCATTGGTCGATCATGTGGAGCCCCGCCTGCGGCAGATCACCTTGAAGGTGATGATGGGCAAGGCGGCGAGCGCGATCGCCGAGCAGGAGGGGATCCAGGCCCTCGTGACGGGTGATTCGATCGGCCAGGTGTCATCGCAGACCCTTCCCCATCTCGTTGCGGTTTCCGAGGCCTCCGAGGTTCCGATCCTGCGCCCCCTTGCCGGGCTCCCGAAGGAGACCATCATCGGGATCGCCCGCGAGGTGGGAACCGCCGAGCTCTCCGCTCGAGCCCGAGAGGTGTGCGATCTGTCCGAGGGTCGGCCCGTGGCCACGTCTGCGAGGCGGCCCCTCATCGATCGCAGTGCCGATCGGGTACCCGAGGCCGTGCTCGAAGACGTGGTTGCCACGGCGAAGAGCTTCCGGCTTCGCGATTGGTCGCCCGGGCAGATGTAGTCGCCCCCTCCGAGCGGGCGGTCACGCTGCTGATAGCATGCGGCCAGACCACTGGAGGCCATGTGAAGAGACTTGCCATCGTCGTGCTCCTGCTCGCCCTGTTCGTTGCGGCATGTGACGACTCGGGGACACCGACGACATCGGAGGGGGGCTCGGAGAGTCCCGAGACCACGGAGGCTCCGGAAACAACCGAGGCTCCCGAGACCACGGAGGCACCGGAAACGACGCAGGCTCCCGAGACGACCCAGGCCCCAACGGATGGCTCCTCGTCGGACACGACGGACGAGGAGACGCCGTGGTGGATTCTCATCCTCGTCGGCGTCGGGCTCCTCATCCTCATCGTCGCCCTCGTGTCGCGCGGCTCCCGGTCCGGTGCCGCAGCGGCGACCAAGCGGACATGGAAGGACGACGCACGGAGCGCCTATACGGACAGCAGGTGGCTGTACGACAGCATGACGGAGGATCTCGCAGTCTGGCGTGGCAACGCGAAGTTCGACGGGACCGACTCCGTCGATGCGACGGCAGCAACGGGACGAGCCCAGACCTGGAGCGAGTTGAGCCGGCGCGAGACGGCAGCCTCCAACGCGCTCTACGCCCTCGAAGCGGCGGCTCCCGACAACGTCACCGCCGCCACGGCGCGTTCGACGATCACAGCGATGGGAGCGACCAGGAATGCGCTCGACGCGCGAGCCGAGGCCCGATTCGCATATCGCAAGGCAGATGCCGACGGTGTCGATCAGGCAGATCTGAATCAGGCTCGAGACCGAGAGGTGCGCTCGTCGAGGAACCTGGCCGATGCGCGCAGCGACTACGCAAAGGCGTTGACCGACCTGTCAGCCATCATCTGAGGCGCTGAGCCGATCGAGCTCGACGTTCCCGCCGGAGACGATCGCTCCAACGCGCTTGGCACGGAACACGTCCGGACGAGAGAACATCGCGGCGAACACGGTCGCGGCGGAGGGCTCGATGACGAGCTTGGTCCGCTCGACGACGAAGCGCATCGCATCCATGATCGAACGCTCGGACACCGTCACGATCGTCACGCCGGCTTCGGACAGAATTGCGAAGGCGATGGATCCAATGCCGGTGAGCAAGCCGTCACCGACGGAGAGCTCCCCGGTCGGGCCATAGCGAACGCCGTCTCTCAGCGATCGATAGGCATCGTCGACGACATCGGGCTCAGCGCCAACGACATCGATACCGGCGTCGGATGCGACCAGCGTCGTCCCAGACAGCAGGCCGCCCCCGCCGATTGGTGCGACGATCAGGTCGAGATCGGTGATGTCGTCGGTCAGCTCCAGCGCAGCCGTGCCCTGACCGGCAACCACGTCGGCATCGTCGAACGGATGCACGACGTGTTGGCCGGTGCGGGCGACAACCTCGTCGAGCGTGGCCTCGCGGTCGGCTTGCTCGCAGAAGACGATCTCGGCGCCGTAGGAGCGCACCGCGTCGACCTTCACCGCCGGTGCGTGCCTGGGCATCACGATGGTCGCCGGAACGCCGATGATCGACGACGCATATGCCAGTGCCTGCCCGTGGTTACCCGACGAATGGGTCGCCACCCCGGCGCCTCGCGCTTCTTCCCCGAGTCGGAGAATCGCATTCGTTGCGCCTCGCGCCTTGAAGGCTCCCACCTTCTGGAGGTTCTCGGCCTTGAGGAAGACCTCAGCGTCGACCCGGCGATCGATCGTGCGGGAACGGAACACCGGGGTCCGATGCACGTAGGGGCGTATGCGATCTGCGGCGTCTCGCACATCGCCGACAGAAGGCAGTGGGGCGTTCACTCGAGTGCTTCCGTTCTCGCAGGCGAGGTCGCGACAGCGTAGGCGCCAACCGCAGCCGCGCTTGCGAGGTGCCACAGCGCATGGCCTTGGAGGATGCTCTCGGGATCGCAGAGAGGTGAGCCCGTTCGCCCGACGAGGAACGACGCTGCGGCGACGACGAGCGCGATCACGGTCACGGCGTACCACTGGCCAGACCCGGATCCTCGTCGCCGGATGAGGATCTCGCCGACGACGATCGTCAAGACCGAGAGCACCATGAGCGCATTCGTCGCAGACGGCCAGATCCACAGCACGCCGGCGAAGGAGAGGATCACGATGCTGATGAGTCCCCACGACGTGCGCTCGGGCCACCCGAGCACCCTGGCGATGTTCGTCACACCGAGGATGACGAGCGCCGCGAGGAAGGTGATGTCATGGGCGAATTGGCTCCCGGCCGACTGCGGCCCATGGAAGAGGTAGCTCCCGATCCCTGTCAGGACCAGGGCACCACCGAACACGATGCGGAACCGTCGCTCCCAACCCGTCGCCCGGCTGGCCCACAGCCAGATTGCGATCCCGACGACCGAGAAGACCAGGCTCGAGATGGCGTTGGCCGGCTGGGCGAGATCGCCACCTCCGATCGCCTCGCAATCGGACTCGCCGAGGCCGAGCAACACGTTGAACATCACGCCGGACGCTACTGCGCACGCCGACCACAAAACCATCAAGCGGGAGGGCGATCCATCCGACATCACCTTCAGGCGTGAGACCGGTGTCGACCCGCGTCCTGCCAGGGCTTCGAGGTTGGAGGGCGACCACGAGATGAGGGGTCGCCATGCAGACGATTGCGCAACGGATACGGTCGAAGGAATTTGCGCGCGGCCGAAGAGGCTTCGACTCCGACGAGGTCACCAACTTCCTCGCGACGGTCGCTGACGAAGTCGAAGAGCTGGAAGCCGAGCTGCGGCGTGAGACCGTGCGCGCCAACGCCCTCGAGCGACGAGTCCAGTCTCCCGAGGAAGCCGAGGGGAACCTCGAAGCCGCCTTCCTCGCGGCGGCCGAGACCAAGCAGAAGCTCATCGACGAGGCACAAGAACGCGCCCGGGAGATCATCATCGACGCGCGGGAAGAGGCGGACCGGCTGGTCGAGGGTCCGAGGAACGAAGCCCGACGCGCCCAAGAGGAGAGCTCCGCCATCCTGCTGCAAGCCAAGGAGCGGCTCGAATCGGCCCAGCGAGAGGCCGCTGCCATCGAGGAGCGTGCGCGTGCCGAGGCGGCACAGCTCG
Source organism: Acidimicrobiia bacterium (assembly GCA_030066265.1). Lineage (GTDB taxonomy): Bacteria > Actinomycetota > Acidimicrobiia > Spongiisociales > UBA5794 > SZUA-442. The sequence continues at coordinate 4,611 of JASJCF010000016.1, forward strand.
AGGCGGATTCGGCGGAGCGGGGCCGGCGCGCCGTGGAAGAATCCGAGCGACGAGCCCAGGAATCCATCGACGCAGCCCGCCACGAAGCAGCGATTCGCATTGCGGCCGCGCAGCGGGAGTCGGCAGACATCCGCTCGGAGCTCGAAGCAGAGCACAACGAGCTGATCGACAGGGTCCGTGCATTGCAGACAGCGGTTGTGGGGATGCTGGAGTATGGCGCTGCGAGATCACCCGACCTCGCCGCCGTGCTCGACCCGTCCGAGGATGCCGGGGACGAGGAATCCGCCGAGGCAGCCGGGTGAGAATCCCTACGGCGCCCGCACCAAGGGACCGATGATCTCCACAGGACGATCGGTTGGTGGGCCCGTCGGTACCCTCCGCGGGTCCATCGAGAGGTAGCACCAGTATGGCGCGCAGACGAGGCAGAAGTGTCGGTGATGTCTCCCGGTACACCGCAGCCGGGACGCGTACTGCGCCCACCTTCAGCGGCGATCAGACGGACGATGACACCATCACATCCGGCACGACGTTCGTGCTCGTGGCGGTGGTCGTGTTCGTGCTGCTCTGCTTCGCCGCTGTTCGCTTCGGCACCCAGAGCATCGAATCGGACATCGAAGCCAACGCCGCCCAAGCGCTCGCTGCCTCCGGATTCACCGATGTCGAGGTCGAGGCCAACGGCACGACGGTGTCCATCTCGGGATCGTTCCTGGAAGGTCAGAACGAGGCGGATGCGTACCGCGCGGTCGAGGGTGTTCGAGGTGTTGGCTCGGTCGACGGGCAGATCTGGATGGTCTCCACCGGCGAACTCGACGCCGTCGTCATCCGCGGAGCAGGGCTCGAAGCCACCTGGGTCAATGGTGCCGTCGTGGTCTCAGGGAATCTCTCGACGGAAGACAAGATCACCTTCGTCGGCACGACGTTGACCGATTCGGAGACAACGCCATTCACGACGGTCGATGTCGAGGGTCTCACCGTCAAGGAAGGTCTCCCGGACGAGAACTGGCTCGGTCCCGTACTCGGCTTGCTCCAGCGCTCAGCGCAAGCCCTCCCGGTCGGGCTCCTCAAAGCCGACGGCGACAACAAGCTCGTGGCGGTTTCGGCTGAGACGGAGGACAAGGACCTCCAGAAGACCGTCAATGACGATATCTCCGAGACGGCACTCGCTCTCGGCTTCTCCCCGACGCCCGGGGTCCTGCTGCTGGACACCGGACCGACCGAAGAAGAGGTCGAGGAGCTCCAAGAGGACCTCAATGAGCTGGTCCTCGATCAGGTGGTCGAATTCGAGATCAAGAGCTTCGAGCTGACGGCGAAGGGCCAGGCACTTCTCGATGAGGTCCTCGCCGCGCTCCGAGCAGCCCCGGACGGAATCCGCGTCGTGATCGGCGGCCATACGGACGATCGTGGCTCCGATGCTGAGAATCAGCTGCTCTCCGAGCAACGAGCCGAGGCCGTGCTCGCATACCTGGTTGCCCGTGGTCAGGACCCGGAGCGTTTCGAGACGATCGGCTACGGCGAATCGCTGCCGGTCGAGTCGAATGCGACGGCCGACGGCCGAGCGAGGAATCGACGCATCGAGTTCACGGCCCTGTTCGACGATGTCAACACTGGGGAAGAAGGATGACCTACGTAGCTTCACAGATCGTGCTGTGGATCATCATTGCGGTCATGTTCGGGTTCACGCTCGGGTGGATGGTGAATTCCCGACGCGGCTCCGCGAAGAGCAAGAAGAAGTCCCGTATGAGGCGCTTCTAGGCCTCGCTGCGAGCCATCACGGGATCCTTGTAGAGCTCGGTCTGCGTCAGCAGGGCGGCGACGAGCAGCACGCCGATCGCACCACCGAGGTACACGGGAACCACGCCGAACCAACCTGCGAGGAGCCCTCCGATCGCTGCACCGGCGGGCAGTCCGGCCCATGCGAAGGTCCGCGAAGCGGCGATGACACGACCCATCTGCTCTTGGGGGGCGAGCCGCTGCCTCAGCGTGACGAGTGCGACATTCACGAACGTGACGCCGGTGATTGCGATTCCCGCGGGGATGACGGCCACCCACGACCCGAGGATCGCCACGACGAGGAATCCGCCCCCCAACAGAACCAGCCCGAGCACGTACATCGAGCCGAGGGGTACGCGGCGAGCAACTTTCCCGGCGAATGCCACGCCGATGGACCCGATTCCGGCCTGCAGGGCGAAGAAGAGCCCGATCTTCCAGCCCTCCTCCGTCAGAGCCTGCTGCATGGTGTCGATGCCGAGCACTTCGACGGCGACGTAGAGGACGAGCAGCGCTTCGAGGGGCTGGAACACGAAGTTGGTGAGCGTTCCCCCGAGGGTTGCCCAGCGGAGCCGCCCATCTGCGAACAACACGCGCAGACCATCTCCGAGGGCCGTGCGGAATGGCTCGTGTGGCTGCACCACGGCCGGAGCGATCGGCCTGACCAGTGCGAGAAGACCGGCAGACACCAGGAACGTGGCGGCGTTGATGCCGAATGCCAGGGAGAAGCCGCCGGCGAGCGCCACGATGATCCCACCTGCGAGGGGCCCGACACTCAGGGTGATGGTTCGGGCGAGGCCGAGCTGGGCGTTGGCCTTGACGAGATCCTCTTCGAGCAGTGACCGCGTCATCCAGGATTGGAGACCCGAGTCGAACAGCACCGCCATCGAGCCGACGAGGAACGCAACGAGGAACACCATGGCCGGTGTCACCCAGTCCGAGGCCGAGGCGATGGCGAGTGCGAGGAACGCCAGAGCACGAACGATGTCCACCCCGATCAGAGTCCTCCCGAGCCGCCGCCGTCGATCGAGGAACACACCGGCGGCGAGGCCGAACAGCAGCATCGGTAGGGTCTCGGCCGCCGCGGTGAGGCCCAAGTCCAGTGCGTCGCCCGTCAGGGCGAGCATGAAGTAGGGCAAGGTGAAGAAGGCGATGTAGTCGCCGAACAACGACACCGCCTGCCCGCCGACGATGGGGAAGATGTTCCGCCTCGCCTGGCTGGCTGCTTCCTCCGAGGATCCCCCTACCGGATCGATCGTTTCCACGGGCGCTGATCGTAGTCGATGGGTCGGGAAGGGGCGATGTGCTCCCTGAGCGAACGCGGTTCGGGTAGCCTGCGCTGCAGAGCAAGCGAGGACCATGGCCCAGATCCAAGACATCCCGAGGCTGACCCGTGAGTTCATAGAACTCGCACGTGCCTACCTGATTCAAGAGACCATCGAACCGGCCAAGAAGCTCGGCCACTTCGCCGGGTATTCGTTCGGCGCGACCGCGCTGTGGTCGGTCGCCCTCATCCTGCTCGCCGTTGCCGGGCTTCGGGCTCTCTACGACGCCCTGCCCGACAGCCCGTACTGGGAGGGGCTGGCGTACCTCATCACCGTCGTCGTCCTCGTTGGATTTCTCGCCCTTGTGGCGAGTTTGGTGCCCGATCGAAGCGTTCACGACTCGCACAGCGATGCTGACGGGGGTGGAACGTCATGACCGGCGAAGACGTGTCCAGCCAGGCACCGATCGATCGATCGGACTTGGAGGCGAAACTCCGGGAGATCGAGGGCGTCGTGGTCGACGTCGAGGAGGACGTCCAATCGAAGGGCACCTACGTCGCCATCGGGGTGGCAGTGGTGGTCGTGGGCCTCGTGGCGTTCGGCATCTGGCGGAGGCGTCGCAACCGGATCAGGGTCGAGGTGTACCACCTGTGATCCGATTCCTCAAGGTTCGGCTGTCCCGGCCCTTCTGGAGGCGGTTCCATCCGCTCGTGCGATTCGGATGGCTCGTGTTCCGCGGGGAGGGCGCTCGGAACACCACCGTGCGCAGGATCGGCTTCACCTTGATCGTCGCCGGCCTCGCCATCGGCCGGCAGCGCAAGAAGCTGCTGTACGCAGCGACCGTGCCTGCTGATCGATCCGTTCGAGTCAGGGTGGTCCGGGACGGTCGGACGATCGCAACCGGATAGGAGCCTCCGTGGCGAACTCCCGCAACAACTGGGTGAAGATCGTGATCTGGATCGTCGTTGCCACCATGGTGCTCACCTTCGTCGCTGCGCTCGTTCCCACGATCTCGTGACGAGACCGGGGCGTTCCTTCCAGGACGGCGAACCCTGCCTCGTGTACGACAAGCGTGGCCGGACACACCTGCTCTCCCTCTCGAAAGGCTCGACATTCCACTCCGACCAGGGAACCCTGCCCCACGATGCGATCATCGGGAGTGAGGAAGGCATCACGTTGCGCTCCAGCGGGGACGCTCCGCTCGTGGTGATGCGGCCGCGACTGGCCGACTACGTGCTCAAGATGAAGCGAGGCGCTGCCGTGCTGTACCCGAAGGATGCGGGCGCCATCGTCACATGGGCAGACATCCAGCCCGGCGACCTCGTACTCGAGGCCGGGACGGGATCGGGAGCACTCACGCTCGCCCTCGCTCGGGCGGTCGGCCCGACCGGCAGGGTCGTCACCGTCGAGCGGCGGGCTGATCACCTCACGCACGCCAGACGCGTCATCGAGGGCTTCCACGGCGCAGTCCCGGACACCATCGAGTTCCGAACGGCGGCGGTCGAGGACGTGGTCTCGACGCTCACACCCGATCGTGTGATCCTCGACCTCCCCGAACCCTGGACGGTCGTCCCGGGTGCGGCCGACGCCCTGAAAGGCGGCGGTACGTTCGCCTGCTATCTCCCCACCGTCCCCCAGGTGCAACAGGTTCGGGACGCAATGGGCGAGGCAAAGGCGTTCGTCGAGGTGGACACGTTCGAGATCCTCATGCGCTCGTGGACGGTGGAAGGCAGATCGGTGCGTCCGGACCATCGCATGGTGGGCCACACCGGATTCATCACGGTCGGTCGCAAGCGCCTCCCCAAGGCTTCATTCCCCCCGGGAAGCGGTGCGTGACTGCGATTCGTGCCGTTGAATCGCCCGAACCGGTGCGCTTGACTACGAGATGCACGCTCTACACTCGCATGTGAGCGGCACATCGCCGGGTAGAGGAGGTCAGCTGTGTCGGACCGGCAGCGAGCCGAGGATGCTGCGACCATCCGGATGCTCGAGGACGAGATCGCCGTCCTTCGACGGCGCCTTCAGGACGCTCCGAGGCGTGTCCGCCTGCTCGAGGAACGTCTGCTCGACGTCCGCAACCAACTCGCTCAGGCATCGTCACAGAACGAGAAGCTGACGGCGGTGCTGTCCGAGACCCGTGAGCAGCTGGCGTTGCTGCGCGAGGAGGTCGAGAAGCTGACGGCGCCCCCGAATCCCTTCGGCGTGGTGCTGCAGATGAACTCCGACGGTACGGTCGACATCCTCTCGTCCGGCAGGAAGCTCCGTGTCGCCGTCGAGCCGACGGTCGACGTGAAGGAGCTCGAACGTGGCCAGGAAGTCATCCTGAACGAGGCCTTCAACATCGTCGATTCTCGGCACTTCGAGCCCACCGGGGAGGTCACGACGGTCAAGGAGGTTCTCCCCGACGATCGCCTGATCGTGCTCGGGAAGGGCGACGAAGAGCGAGTCGTGTCGCTCGGATCACCCACGCTCGGGACGTATCTGCGAGCGGGCGACCATGTTCGTCTCGAGCCGAAGACCGGGTTGGTGCTCGAGAAGCTGGAGCGTCCCGAGGTCGAGGAGCTCGTCCTCGAAGAGGTTCCCCAGATCACTTACGAGGACATCGGCGGCCTCGACAACCAGATCGAGATCATCCAGGACGCCGTGGAGCTTCCCTACCTCCACCGAGAGCGTTTCGCCGAGTACGACCTGGCCGCCCCGAAGGGTGTTCTCCTCTACGGCCCCCCGGGCTGTGGGAAGACGCTTATCGCAAAGGCCGTCGCAAATGCCCTTGCGTCCGCCGTCCAGCACAAGACTCAGGAGAACGACGCACGATCGTACTTCCTCAACATCAAGGGCCCTGAGCTACTCAACAAGTACGTCGGAGAGACCGAACGGCAGATCCGGCTGATCTTCCAGCGAGCCAAGGAGAAGTCGGATGAGGGCGTGCCCGTCATCGTCTTCTTCGACGAGATGGACTCGCTGTTCCGAACCCGCGGGACCGGTGTGTCGTCCGACGTGGAATCGACGATCGTGCCTCAGCTCCTGAGCGAGCTCGATGGAGTGGAATCCCTCAAGAACGTGATCGTGATCGGAGCGTCCAACCGCGAGGATCTGATCGATCCCGCCATCCTCCGGCCGGGGCGGCTCGACGTGAAGATCAAGATCGAGCGTCCAGGCGCCGAGGCTGCACGCAAGATCTTCTCGATCTACCTCGCCGAGTCCCTTCCGTACGACGATGGGGAGGTGGGTGCAGCTGGTTCGCTCGAGGCCTACCGCACGGAGGCGATTCGGCGAGTGGTCGATGCGATGTATGCCGAGGGCCCGGAGAATCGATTCCTCGAGGTCACCTACGCCAACGGCGACAAAGAGGAGCTGTACTTCAAGGACTTCGCATCCGGAGCGATGATCGAGAACATCGTGCGACGGGCCAAGAAGGAGGCGATCAAGCGTGAGATCGCCGGCGAGGGCACCGGGCTGCGGACGGGCGACCTGCTCGACGCAGTGGTCCAGGAGTTCAAGGAGCATGAGGATCTCCCCAACACGACGAATCCGGACGACTGGGCGAGGATCTCCGGGAAGAAGGGCGAGCGGATCGTGTACGTGCGCACGCTGATCGAGGGCGAGGGCGATCAGCGGGCGATCGAGGCGGTGTCGCCCGGCCAGTACCTGTGACCTCGTGACGTCCGGCTCCATCATCGGGACCGAGGTCGAATACGGCATCACGATCGCCGGCGATCCCGCGTTCAACCCGGTGACGGCCTCAGCCGCCGTGGTGAACGCCTATGGCGACGGGGCCGACAGGATTCGCTGGTCGTACGACGACGAGAGCCCGGGGCAGGATGCTCGAGGGTTCAGCGTCGGCGAGATACCGATCGACGAGACCGACTCGGGCCTGGTCAACAGCGTCCTTCACAACGGCGCTCGGTTCTACGTCGACCACGCGCACCCTGAGTACTCGACTCCCGAATGCGCAGACCCGCTCGAAGCCACCCTGTTCGACAAGGCGGGGGAGACGATCATCTTCCGTGCGGCATCTGCAGCTCGGCGCTTCCTGCCGGAGGGTCAACGCATCCTGATCCACAAGAACAACTCCGACGGCAAGGGCAACTCATACGGCGCCCACGAGAACTTCCTCGTCGCCCGGTCGATTCCGTTCGGGGTCATTGCCAAGACGATGACTCCGTTCTTGGTCTCTCGCCAGATCCTCACCGGATCGGGAAAGGTGGGCTCCGAGCACGGACGTAGCTCGGTCGACTACCAGCTGACACAGCGAGGCGACTTCTTCGAGGAGGAGATCGGACTCGAGACGACGCTCAAGCGGCCGATCGTCAACACCCGAGACGAGCCCCATGCCGATCCCGGGCAGTACCGCCGTCTCCATGTGATCTTCGGGGACGCCAATCTCAGTGAGGTTCAGACGTTGGTCAAGTTGGGGTCGACCGCCCTCATGCTCCAGGCGCTCGAGGCCGAAGCCCTCGACGAGCCCTTTGCGCTGGACGACCCGGTTGGAGCCGTCACCAAGGTCAGCCACGACCTCACGGGAACGACGAGCATCGAGATGCGCGATGGATCGCTCAGCAGCGCAATCGAGCTCCAGTGGCGGTACCTGGCCAGCTTGGAGGCCTTCGTCGACGACGCATCGGTTTCGCCCGTGTACAAGCAGGTGCTCGTCGAGTGGCGCCGGCTGCTGTCGGACTTCGAACGAGGACCCGAGGCCGTGGCCGACCGACTCGACTGGGCGGCCAAGCTGTCCGTGCTCGAGGGCTATCGCCGCCGTGACGGGCTCGCATGGGACGACCCGAAGCTCAAGATGCTCGACCTCCAGTATCACGATGTCGACCCGGCTCGCGGCCTGTACCACCGCCTGGTCTCCGCCGGCAGGATCCGACGACTCTTCACTGACCGTGAAGTCGAAGAAGCGGTTGGCCGCCCGCCGGAGTCCACCCGCGCCTGGTTCCGGGGTGAGTCCCTCCGACGCTATGGGGCCGCCGTGGTGGCGGCCAACTGGGACTCCCTCGTCTTCGATATCGGGGGCTCCACGCTCATGCGCGTTCCTATGATGGAACCAAGCCGCGGCACGCGAGCGATGGTCGAGGACCTGTTCGAGGCCAGTCCCGATGCTGCGGCGCTCATCGAGAACCTCGGAGGCGACGATGACTGAGCGGGAACGGACGAGTGGGCACGACGGCCAGGAGGCCGACGAGGTCCACGATGCGCCCACGTCGCGGGGCGAGGACGTCGCGGAGAAGATCGACGATCTCTTGGATGAGATCGACTCGGTGCTCGAGGAGAACGCCGAGGAGTTCGTCAAGAACTACGTCCAGAAGGGCGGGGAGTGACCGCACCCTCGTCCGAGGTGGGGCCGCTGCGGCTCGGCGAGCAGATCCCGGACGGCTCGTTCCTGTCCGTGCTGACCCACCGGGGTGAGGCGCCCTCCTGGGAGCCCGGTTCCGGCTCGACCGGAGATCTCCCCGAGGCGACGACGGTGCTCGCACTCACGTGGTCCGACGGTGTCGTGATGGCGGGAGATCGTAGGGCAACGGCGGGCAACCTGATCGCACATCGGCGGGTCCGGAAGGTGTATCCAGCCGACGACCACTCCGCCGTGGCCATCTCGGGAACGGCCGGGATGGCGGTGGAGCTGATCAAGCTGTTCCAGACGGAACTCGAGCATTACGAGAAGATCGAAGGCAATCGCCTGAGCCTCGACGGCAAGGCGAACTTCCTGGCACGCATGATTCGCGGGAACTTGGCGCTTGCCTTTCAAGGGCTGATCGTCATCCCGCTGTTCTGTGGCTACGACCACGACCAGTCGACCGGAAGGCTGTTCAGCTTCGACGTCGTGGGCGGAACGTACGACGAGCTGCACTACGCAACCACCGGATCGGGCGGAATGGAAGCACGGGCCTTCCTGAAGTCCGCATGGAGGGACGACCTCGCCCCGGACGAGGCGGTTGCCACCGCGGTGGAAGCCCTCGTGGCCGCTGCCGAGGAGGATGCCGCCACCGGCGGACCGGATCCTCGACGGGGCATCTTCCCGAACGTGCTGGTCGTGACCGAAGCCGGGGTGGCCGAGTTGACCGACGACGAGCTCGAGCCCATCGTCGACCAGGTACTGGCGGGTCGGCCATGACGATGCCTTTCTACGTCCCGCCGGAGCAGCTGGTCAAGGACCGCGCAGACTTCGCCAGGAAGGGAATCAGCCGGGGACGGCCGATCGTCGTCGCACAGGTGGCCGAGGGCATCCTCCTCGTCGGTCAGAACGCCTCTCCCACGCTCCGCAAGATCGGCGAGATCTACGACCGGATCGCATTCGCCGGGGTGGGGAGGTTCAACGAGTTCGAGACCCTGAGAGTGGCCGGCGTTCGCTACGCCGATTTGAAGGGCTACAGCTACGCCAGAGCCGACGTGACCGGCCGAGGGCTGGCGAATGCCTACAGCCAGACGCTCGGCCAGGTGTTCTCCCACGAGGTCAAGCCGTACGAGGTCGACATCGTGGTCGCGGAGGTCGCTTCGGTCCCCGAGGAGGACGCGCTGTACCGCGTGCAATTCGATGGCACGCTGAGGGACGCTCCCGGGCTGGCCGTGCTCGGTTCCGAAGAGGACGCGATCGCTGCTGCAATGGCCGACCAGCACGGTCCGGAGGTCCCGCTGATCGCCGCCCTGCGGGCAGCCTGCTCGGCCATCGACGCAGCATCGGAGCAGCCCGCTGACGATGCCGCTTGGGAGACCGGTTTCCTCGACCGCTCGGCAGCCCGCCGGTCATTCCGACGCCTGTCAACCGAGGAGATCTCAGCCGCCCTGGCCTGATCCGGGGAGGTTGTGCGCTCGCCGAGTACGCTGGAACCGTGCAGCGACGCATCTTCGGGATCGAGAACGAATACGGCGTCACATGCGTGCTGCGGGGCCAGCGGCGGCTGTCCCCCGACGAGGTGGCCCGGTATCTGTTCCGGCGTGTGGTGAGTTGGGGACGTTCCTCGAACGTCTTCCTGGAGAACGGCGCCCGCCTCTACCTCGACGTCGGCTCCCATCCCGAGTACGCCACCCCCGAGTGTGACAGCATCTATGACGTGGTCGCCCACGACCGTGCCGGAGAGCGCATCCTCGAGGGCTTGGTCGAATCCGCCGAGCAGCGTCTCGCCGAGGAGGGAATTCGCGGAGAGATCTACCTCTACCGCAACAACACCGACTCCGCCGGCAACTCCTACGGGTGTCACGAGAACTACCTGATCCAGCGCGAGACGGACTTCCCGCGCATGATCGACACGTTGATCCCCTTCCTGGTCACGAGGCAGATCTGGTCCGGCGCGGGCAAGCTCCTCCACACGGCGCGCGGCACGGTGTACTCCCTCGCGCAACGGGCCGAGCACATCTGGGAGGGGAGTTCCTCCGCGACCACCCGGAGCAGGCCCATCATCAACACCCGCGATGAGCCACACGCCGATGCGGAACGATTCCGCCGATTGCACGTGATCGCCGGCGACTCGAACATGTCCGAGTACACGACGTACGTGAAGATCGGCTCGATGGTCGCTCTGCTCCAGATGCTCGAAGACGAGGTCGTGTTCCGGGATCTCACGCTCGAGAATCCCATTCGGGCCATTCGCGAGATCAGCCACGACCCGACGTGCCGACGCAAGATCAAGCTCGCCAATGGACGTGAGCTCAGCGCGCTCGACATCCAGTGGGAGTACCTCGAGCGCGTGATGCGGTACGCCCGGGCGTCGGGCCTGGCTCCGGAGGTCGACCGCGCGGTGGCCATGTGGGAACACATGCTCACGGGACTCGAGAAGGATCCACTGACGCTCCACCGAGAGGTGGACTGGGTGGCCAAATACCATCTGATCGAGCGGTACAAGACACGCCACGCATTGCCGATGTCATCGGCGAAGCTCGCGTTGATCGATCTGAACTATCACGACGTGAATCGGCACCGAGGCCTGTTCTACAAGCTCGAGGGTGCAGGCCTCATGGACCGCATCGTCACCGATGAGGCCATCTCGACCGCAATGGCGCACCCGCCTGCAACCACGAGAGCCCGGCTGCGTGGCGCGTTCATCAAGGCCGCCAAGCAGCGTCGCAGGGACTTCACGGTCGACTGGGTTCACCTGAAGCTGAATGACCAAGCCCAGCGAACCGTGTTGTGCAAGGATCCCTTCCGGGCCTATGACGATCGGGTGGATCGGCTCATCGAGAGCCTCTGACCCGAGTTCTTCCGGTCGTGGCGTCGGGCCGATACGCTGCCGACGATGTACAAGGTCATCGAGCGAATCCTCAACCTGCTCGCGTTCCTCCTCACCGTGGGCAGGCCTGTCACGGCCGATGAGATCCGTCACACCGTCCAGGGATACGACCAACCATCCGACGAGGCATTCCGACGAACGTTCGAGCGGGACAAGGATCTGCTCCGCTCGCTCGGTGTTCCGTTGCAGACGACGCCCACCGACATCTGGGAGGTCGAACTCGGCTACGTCGTTCGCTCCGACGAGTACGTGCTCGAGGATCCGGGGCTCACCGACGAGGAGCGGAAGGCCCTGATGATCGCCGCCGAGACCGTGCGGTTCGGTGGAGAATCGACTTCGCTGGCGGCGATCTTCAAGCTCGGCGGTGCCGTTGGATCCATGGATGCCTCACCCGTGTCGGCCGACCTCGGCTACGACCTTCGCACCCTGGGCGACGTGTTCGGAGCCGTCGACGGCCGTTCCCACATTCGATTCGCCTACCGCTCGAAACCGCGCCGCGTGGCTCCGTACGGTCTCGTGCACCGGTTCGGCCGCTGGTACGTCGTCGGTCCGGAGACTCGCGATCTCGAGACACCGAAGGTGTTCCGTGTCGACCGGATGACGGAGCTCGAGGTGGAGGCCGAGGAGGGTAGCTTCACCAGACCCGCGGACTTCGATCCCGAGGCCGTACTCGCTGCGCTCACCGTTCCGCGTCCCGAGCATGTGGCGACGGTGCGATTCGACAGTGACGTCGCAGCGGTTGCCGTGAACCGATGGCGAGACGCCGCCGTCGTGAGCCGCGACGAGAGCGGAGTGACGGTCGAAGCCCCTTACGACGATGCGGCGTCGGTCATCACCTGGGTGTTGGGCTTCGCACACCGAGCGGAGATCCTGTCGCCAGAGGTATTGCGAGATGCCATGCGCGCCCACTTGGAGACGGTGGCGTGACCAGCGACAAGACCTCCCGCCGTCTCGCCCGCATCCTGTCGATGCTGCCGTACATCATCGAGCACGAGGGGGCGGACCTCGAAGACCTCGTCTCACGATTCGACTACCGAGACAAAGCCGAGCTCGTCAAGGACCTGCATCTCGTGTTCGTCACCGGGCTGCCCGGCTACGGTCCCGGGGATCTCATCGACGTCGACATCTTCGATGACGAGGTCTCGATAGACGCTGCCGACTACTTCTCCCGGCCGTTGCGCCTCACGTCTGCCGAGGCGCTCGGCCTGCTCGCTGCGGGCACGACCCTCCTCGCAAGTGACCAGGCACCGCCGCACCTCGAATCCGCTGTCGCCAAGTTGGTCGATGTCGTGGGCACGGAGACCGCCGCTGCTGTGAGGTTCGACGTGCCGACCCCCGAGACGGTCGGCGTCCTGAAGTCAGCGATCGAGGATCGCTCGGTGGTGCGCATCGGCTATGTCGGCATGGCGTCGAACGAACGAACGATCCGGGACGTCGAGGGTTGGGCCGTGTCGTTCAGTGGCGGGAATTGGTACCTCACGGGCCATTGTCGGCGAGCAGATGCCCGACGCACCTTCCGAGTGGACCGCATCGATGACCTGATCGTGCTCGACGAACGCTACGAAGCGCCCGCAGCTGCAGACATCGATCCTGTTGCGTATCGAGCGGGCAGCGATGACGCCCACGTTGCGTTCACGGTCACGCCGAATGCCCGATGGGTGGCCGAGTACTACCCGGTGGAGGCACATGAGCTCGCCGACGGCTCGCTCCGTATCGACATGTCGGTTGGAGACCCCCTCCTTGCAGCCCGGCTGCTGATCCAGCTCGGCCCCGATGCGTACGACGTCGAGGGCGAAGAGGTGGTCACGGTTCGCAACCAGGTGCTCGATCATCTGATGACCACGTACGCGCGCGCGGGATGACTAGGACGCGAATAGTCCTTTATCGGTTGCGCTCGATGCCGATGTCATTCGTGACAGAGGCCGAGTGGAGAACCGGAATGACGACGATTCGAACGACATGCGAGACCTGCGGAGATGTGGAGCTCACGACGGCGGATATCGCACTCGAATTGACCGGATCGGGTGACGAGGGCATGTACCGGTTCGTCTGCCCGTCCTGCGCCCTGCTCCAGCGCCGCCCCGCCTCGCAGCGGGTCGTCACCATCCTCCTCGCGACCGGCGTCGCTTATGAGATCACCGTCGACGCAACTCCGATCACCGAAGAGGAGATCGCCCACTTCGTAGCCGAGCTGGAGAGCGACGACTGGTTCGGTCGCCTCGTGGCATCGGACGGCTGACGACAGGTTTCCGCCTCATCGAGGGGCCTCGAGACGCCGCCGTCGTGAACGGCGGCGTCTTCGCGTTCACCGGAGTTCGAGTCCTACCATCCGCCGGGTATGGGAAGCCTTGGATTTGGCGAATTGCTGTTCATCGGCGTGGTCGCGCTGATCGTGTTCGGCCCGAGGCGCCTGCCGGAGATCGCCAGGCGGGCCGGCGACCTCATGGCGCGAGCGCGTGCGGCAACCAAGGAGCTGACCGACTCGATCGATGCTGAGTTCGATGGGGCGTCGGCTCCGCTTCGTGACCTCCAGGACGAGTACCGGGCGACGAAGACGCAGCTGTCGGACACCACCTCCAAGTTGACGGACATCACCGCAGTCGGGTCGTCGCCCCCTCGCGCAGTCGAGCCGGGTGACGATGGGGTGACGGATGACGGCGACTCCGAGGCCTCGATCGAGGCCGATACCTCTTCCGACAACACATCGGGCGACCACGACCACGACCACGACCGAGGCGATGGACCACCACCGGACGGCGATCACAGCGACGGGGCAACCGCAAGCGGAGCCTCCTGATGACGTCCGCGCGGATGTCGATGATGGACCACCTGGACGAGCTGCGGTCGCGCACGATCAAGGTCGCGATCGCCGTCGGTGTCGGAACCATCATCGGCTTCGCCTTCAACCAGGAGATCCTCGACCTGCTCATCGAGCCGTACCGCGTTGCTGTTCCAGACGGTTCGTTGATCTTCCTCCGACCGACCGAGGGCTTTTCCACCGTCATGCGCGTATCGCTGTTCGCCGGCCTGATCCTCGCATCGCCGGTCATCCTCTACCAGATCTGGCGATTCGTCGCTCCTGCACTCACCAAGCGCGAGAAGCGGTGGGCGTATCCCTTGACCGCCGTGTTCGTCCTGCTCTTCGTGGCCGGTGTCGTCGTCGGCTACCTCGCCCTCGAGCGTGGGCTCGTGTTCCTGCTCGATTTCGGAGGTGACGCGTTGGAGCCCACCATCCGCGCCGAGGACTACCTGCGATTCGCCACCCGCTTCATCCTCGCCTTCGGCATCGCCTTCGAGTTCCCCGTGTTCCTCTTCGCTGCGGCGGCAGCAGGTGCGGTCTCCTCGAAGAAGCTCAGGGAGAATCGCCGATGGGCAGTGCTCATCATCCTGATCGGAGCTGCCTTCATCACGCCGAGCGGAGATCCCCTGACCATGTTGATGCTCGCCGTCCCGCTCTACCTGCTGTACGAGATCACCATCCTCGCGATCCGGTTCCTGCTGAAGAAGTGATGACCTCCGCACCCCTCACCGCGTTCTATGAATCCTTGCCGTTTGCGCCGGATCCCTATCAGCGGGAGGCGATCACATCGGTTGCAGCAGGTCGCAGCGTGGTCGTGACTGCGCCCACCGGCGCCGGGAAGACCCTCGTGGCAGACGGCGCCATCGCGCTCACACACGCCTCGGGCGAGCGCTCGTTCTACACCACCCCCATCAAGGCCCTCTCGAACCAGAAGTTCGCCGATCTCATGGAGGTGTACGGCGAGAACCAGGTTGGTCTCCTGACCGGGGACAACGTCATCAACGGAGACGCACCGATCGTCGTCATGACCACTGAGGTTCTGCGCAACATGATCTACGACGACTCGCCAGCATTGCGGCAGCTGGGCCTGGTGGTGTTGGACGAGGTGCACTACCTCGCAGACCGACACCGGGGATCCGTGTGGGAGGAGGTGATCATCCACCTCGACCGGTCCGTTCCGATCGTGTGCCTGTCCGCAACCATCGCCAATCCCGAGGAGTTCACGGAGTGGGTCCGGTCGAGACGCGGCGATGTGGATCTCATCGTGGAATCCCATCGACCGGTCCCGTTGACATCCATGTACATGTGGCGGGACCGCAACCAGGAGGATCTCCCGACCATGCAACCCGTCTTCTCGAAGAACGGCCGGCCCAATGCGGCCGTCTCGAAGGCACTCCAGCGGTCCCGTGGCCGACGACAGCGGTTCTCCACGCCCCGCAGGACCGACGTCATCGCCGCCCTCCAGCACGATGGTCTGCTTCCGGCGATCTATTTCGTCTTCTCACGGAAGGGCTGCGATGCCACTGCCCGCGCCATCGCAACGGCGGGCCTGGGCCTGACGGATGCCGACGAACGACGCGAGATCCGGGCGATCCTGGAGGACCACGTCGGACACCTCAGCCCTGACGATCTGGCCGTCCTCGGCTTCGACACGTTCGCCGATACCGTGAGCCGGGGCGCCGCTCCGCATCATGCGGGCATGATCCCGGCGTTCAAGGAGGCGGTCGAGGAGCTGTTCCTCGCCGGCCTCGTCAAGGTCGTGGCGGCCACCGAGACCCTGGCGCTCGGGATCAACATGCCGGCTCGAACCGTGGTCCTCGAGTCACTCAGCAAGTTCAATGGGGAGACCCATGAGCTCCTCGGCCCGAGCGAATACACCCAGCTCACTGGCAGAGCGGGGCGCCGCGGCATCGACGACCATGGGACCGCGGTCGTGCTCCACTCGTCGTACGTGCCCTTCGATCGCGTCACCGGCATCGCCGCAGCGGGAGCAAACCCGCTGCGATCCTCCTTCGCCCCGACCTACAACATGACCGTCAATCTCATCGGCAGGTACGACGAGGAGCGTGCGCACGAGCTCCTCGAGGCGTCGTTCGCAAACTTCAGCGATCGGCAGCGTCGCGACCGTCTGATGCAGAGCCTCGAGGAGCGCCGTCGAGACGTGGCGACATTCCGCAGGGCTGCAGCCTGTGACCTCGGCGACATCGAAGGCGTCGTGGGAGAGGATCGAGACTGGCCGAGGCAGGCCAGACCCGACAACTCGCGCCTCGAGCCGGGCACCGTTCTCGAGTTCGCAAAGCGCAAGCACGTCGTCCTGTCTCGCTACCTCATCTTGTCGCGTTCGTGGGGAGGAGAGCAGCCACGGCTCGACGTGACCGACGAAACGGGGCATCTGTCGCGGATGCGCACGAGGGATCTCCCGAGAGGCACGGTGATCCTGGGATCGATCCCCCTGCCCCAACCGGTGCGGTCTGCGGACCCTGCCTATCGGAAGGAGGCTGCCGACACCCTCGCGACGTTCGTTTCCGACCAAGAACCGGAGGCGTACTACGGCGATACGGAGACGTCACCCGTACTCACCTGTCCCGACCTCGAAGACCATCTGCAATGGGCCGACCGCGCACGCAGAGCCGAGCGAGACGTCCGAAGACTCGAGCGCCGCGTCGAGCGGCGATCACAACACGACGTCGTGACGGACTTCGACCGACTCCACACCGTGCTCGATCGACTCGGCTACACGAAGCGTTGGCAACTCGAGGCTCCAGGCACTGCGCTCCGCAAGCTCTACAACGAACTCGACCTGCAATTGTCCGAGACGCTCAGAAGCGGTGTGCTCGACGACCTGGACCCAGCCCAGTTCGCCGCCATCATGTCCATCTTCACGTACGAAGCTCGCGGTGGGGAGATGTCTCAGGCGCCCCACGTTCGATTCGCAGACAGCATCATCGAGGCGATCGATCAGATCTGGGAGCGGATTGCGAGCGAAGAATCCGACGTCGGCCTCGAGCCTTCGCGGCCGCCCGACGTCGGTCTCGTCGACACCATGCATGGATGGGCAGAGGGCCTCGACCTGGACGAGCTGTTCGAAGAGGACGATCTCCGTGCTGGAGACTTCGTGCGGTCTGCTCGACAGGTGTTGGACCTCCTGCGCCAAGTACGAGATGGGTACCCGGGGTATCGGACGGTTGCGCAGGACGCCATCAGTCGGATCGATCGAGGGATCGTCGCGGTGGGGATCGGTTGATGCGTTGGGTCGTCGTCGTCAACCCACACGCCGGGGTGAGCCCGACGGACCCCCGATCGATCGAGCGGGAGGTGGCGTCGCACGGTCTCGACGCAGAGGTGGTGACGACAGACTCGCCCGAGGATCTCGACCAGATTCTCGAGCAATCGCCCGCCGGGCAGGACTACGGCGTCGCCGTGGTGGGAGGCGACGGATCACTCCACACCGTGGTGAACGTGGTGATGAAGCATCACCGCGCCGCTCGGCCGCTGCTCGCCCTCCTCCCAGGCGGGAGCGGCAGCGACTTCGGGAGGACGTTCGGATTCGATGATGACCTCGGCCGTTCGATGCAGCGGTTGACGAGCCCCACCCGCTACACCATCGACATCGGTCGCATGTCCGGCACCTTCGGGACGCGGTACTTCCTCAACGCGGCCAACTCGGGCATCGCAGCAGCAAGCGTCGCGTTGGCGGAACGCTGGCCGCGACGACTTGGATCGGCGCGATACACCAGTGCCTTCTGGGCGGCTCTCGCGAGATTCCCCGAAGCCGAGCTCGAAGTCCACATCGATCGCCACCGCTTCGAGGGCCGCGCCATCAATGTGGTGGTTGCGAACGGGCAGTTCTTCGGCGGGGGACTGAACGTCGCACCCCGGTCGACCCTCGTGGACGGCGTCATGGATGTGCAGGTGTTCTCCGGTCCGAAACGCAACGCCTTCGCCATCATGCCGAGACTCGCCTTCGGTTCCCACCTCACCCACCGAGCCGTCCGTCGGTATATCGGTGCCAACGTGTCGATCCAGGCGCCCGACGAGTGGCCGGTCGAGGCCGACGGCGAGATCATCGGGCGGGGCTCGGTGGAGATCGAGACGATCCCGCAGGCGCTCGACTTCGCCATCTGAAACGCGATTGATCTTCTCCCCGTGACGGGTATGCTCCGCGCCGATTCAGGAGACTCGAGAAGGACATGACGACAGAGACTTCCGACGAGTTCACCGCCGACGAGGAGTTCGACGAGGAACTCCTCGAGGACGAAGAGCTCGACCTCAGCGACGAATCACTCGCTGAGGATGCGTCCGAGGATGACGACGAAGGCGAAGAAGAAGACGGCGAGGACGCCGATGCCTCCGACGACGAAGACGAGGCCGAGGCGCTCGACGAGCTCGAGGCTGAGGAACTCGAGATGCTCACCGATGACGAGAGTGTCGAGACGCTCGTCGTGGACGAGGCCGCGGAGATGCGGGCGATCCGCCGTGCCGAGCTCTCCATGGAGGGTGAGGGTGTCGACGAGGCCACCTCTGACGAGTTCGTGTGCACCAGCTGCTTCCTGGTGAAGCGAACCAGCCAGCTCGCCAACAAGCGCAAGAGGATCTGCCTCGACTGCGCAGTCTGAG
>JASJCF010000122.1 GCA_030066265.1 Acidimicrobiia bacterium
CTCGCTGGTGGTGGTCTGGTAGATCAGCGCGGCACCGAGGCCCAGGGCGACGATCACCAGGACGATCACGGCGACGATCAGACCGCGGTTGCGACGATGCTCCTTCTCGAACTCCTCGTCGGTGTGCACCTGTGGAGGTGTGATGGTGGCCATGTGACCTCCCGTCCGTGGCCAAGGTTCAATCGTCTCGCCACGGGCACGCAGGGTCAACTCATACCTGTTGTCCATCACCGTGACGGGGCCTCGTCAGGGTCAGGTGGTCAGTCCGGGTACTGGAACACCTGCTCGAGTGGCACGTCGAACACGCGGGCGATCTTGAAT
Organism: Acidimicrobiia bacterium; assembly: GCA_030066265.1. Lineage (GTDB taxonomy): Bacteria > Actinomycetota > Acidimicrobiia > Spongiisociales > UBA5794 > SZUA-442. The sequence continues at coordinate 322 of JASJCF010000122.1, forward strand.
GCGACCTCCAGGGACGGCGAGTACTTCCCCTGCTCGATGGCGATGACGGTCTGACGCGTGACGCCGATCCGTTCGGCGAGCTCGGCCTGGGTCATCTCGCCGGCAGCGAACCGCAATGCCCGGATGTCGTTGGTGAGCTTCGTCGGCTTCGCCATCCTCAGAACCCGCGCCGGTACAAGGCGACCTTCGTCGCCCCCGCCACGAGCTCGGACACCACAAGCCCCAGCAGGAGCACGTTGGCGATCCAGAACGGCTCGGCCTCGGCCATCGCCAGCCCGAGTCCGACGAGGGTTCCCACCGCAAGGGCGTAGCCGCCGATGTACTCGCCGTACCAATTGATCTCCTTGTCCCGCTCGTCGCTCGCCTCTGCCTCGCGGGGGTTGGCGGCGGCGATGACGGCGTGGGCGATGATCGCCACGATGACGAGCACGACGACGGTCACCAGCATCAACGGCTGGTAATCCACGTCCGCAACATCGGTGCCGTCGACCTCACCGGCGACGATGACGAAGTAGGCGCCGTACACGAGCGCCACGGTCACGAGCATCGCCCACGAACTCTTCTCCTGGAATGACATGGTTTGTCCTTGGCTCTGCTCAGCGGTTGTGTAAAAGAAACTATACACTATGTCAAGAACTGCGGACACGCGTCGGGTTGGTCAGCTCGGGATGCCGTGGACAGGCACCCGCAGCCTCACCGGAGGGAACGAGTGTTGCGATGGGCGGGACACGCAAGGATCCCTCACGATGACGACCCGGAGGCGCGGGTTGTGCCTCCGGGTCGTTGTGTCCGCGACCAGGTCCGGCCCCCCCCGGGCCCGCAATCGGCCGGGGGCCGGTGTCGGCCTCAGGGCTCGACCACCTCGATGGCAGCGGGCCGCCACAGGTGGTCGTGGTAGGCGTCGTCACCGGTCGAGGCCGTGGTGAGACAGTCGACCAGGTAGGTGTACCCCGCAGCCACTTCGGCGGATTCGCTCACCGTGGATCCCGGCTCCACATCCGTGGAGAACTCGAGCGAACCCAACGGCGGCGGATCGTCAGGAGTGAGGTCGACGTCGGTGCCTGCGGGCTCCTCAGCCAGCTCATTCTCCAGCGGCGCGCCACTCATCCGCCACAGCGCGGCGGTGATGGTGCGGTCACCGTTGTTGACGAACTCGATTCGCAGGACTCCCGGCGTGATCGTGGTCGGCCCCGCATATGTGCAGGTCTCACCGTCGCAGGTGACGACGGGGCTGGCGTCCCCAGCTGCGACGGGCTCGCCTTCGCCGCCCAGCAACAACATGAGCGAGCCGCCGACGATGACGAGCACGGCGACGAACGCAGCTGCGGCAACTGCCACCGGCCTCCAGCCTCGGGTCTGCTCCTCGGTCGGTTGTACTTGGATCGTTTCTTGTGCATCCATGATGGTGCTCCCTTCCATGAGCGGGAGCGCGGCTTCGTCCCTGGTCATCGGCAGGAGATTCGCGTCCGGCACGGGATTGGCCTGCATGAACAGGGCATACACCCGATCCGTGTCATTCACGACGCATCACCTCCTGCGAACTCAGTGGTCGGCATGACCCCGTGGAGGGCCCGGTAGCGCTTGGCGAGCCGCCGCTTCGCCCTCACGAGGCGCTGGTCGACCGCAGAGATCGAGCACCCCAACACTTCGGCGATCTCGCGGTGCGAGAGGCCTTCCCATGCCGGGAGTGCCAGGACCTCGCGGTCGATGCGGCTGAGCCTCGCCGCCGCGGCGAGCACGTCGTCGTACTCGGCGCGGCGCACCACGATCGCCTCGGGTTGCGGTGGGCTCTCGTGTTGCTCGTCGGCGATCCGCTCCGTCAGATGCTGGAACCGCTTGTGGCTCCGCCTCCTCCGGTAGACCACTCGACGTGCCACCACGTACAGCCACGGCCGGGCCGCGTCGCCCGCCGGGACGTCGACGATGCGCTGCCACGCGATGGCGAACACCTCGTTTGCTGCGTCGTAGGCGTCGTCAGCGGGGACCCGGCGCATGCAGTAGGCGAGCACGTCACGAAAGTGCTCGTCGTACAGAGCCCTGAACCGGCGGTCGGTTGCCGACCCCATTTGGCCACCCCTGGGCTTCACGCAGGTGCGAAACCCGCTCTTACACAGTACATCTCCGGCACGGCCGTGTCCCTGACAGGGCACGAGAGGAGCGGGCAGATCGGTGGGCGATGTCGGCGCACCGACATCGCCGGGCTGGCGTCAGGTCGTGAAGCCCCACTCGCCGTCGGTGATGATCGGCTCCTCCGAGCCGTCGGCGGTCACGCCGTACACGCTCACCTGTGGCGATCCGACCACGAAGTCGACGTGTACGGCGGACTGGTTGAGCCCCGCTTCGATTCGCTCGTCCTTCGACAGTTCGGTGCCGCCCTCGAGGCACATCGGATACGACTGGCCGAGGGCGATGTGGCAGGCGTCGTTCTCGTCGTAGAGCATGTTGTTCCACACGAGCCCCTCGGCCGCCACGGCACCCGACTGGGGCACCATGGCGGTCTCGCCGAACCGCATCGAGCCCTCGTCCGTCGCGAGGATCCGGTCGAGCACGTCGCCACCCGACCCGGCTCCCGAGTCAACGACCAAGCCGTCAGCCAACTCGAGCCAGAAGTCGGTGATCAGGGACCCGAAGTAGCTGAGTGGCTTCGTGGCGGCGACCCGGCCGTTCGCCTTCGACCGGTGGGGCGACGTGAAGACCTCCTCGGTGGGGATGTTGGGGCAGAACCTGCGCCCGCTCGACGTTGTGGGCGCACCGCCTTGCCACACGACACCGTCCGTGAGCCCGACGTCCAGGTCGGTGCCGGGGCCCCGGTAGCGGAGGGCCGTGTAGTGCCGGCTGGTGAGATGCCGTCGCCGGGCATCGAGGCCGTCGAGGTGGATGCGCCACGCCTCGACCGGATCCGGCTGGTCGATCCGGCACGCCCGGAGGATCGCCGACCACAGTTGCTCCGTCGCCTCGTCGAGCTCGTCGTCCGGGAACACCGAGGTGGTCCATCTGGGCACGGGTGCAGCGATGACGGTCCAGGGTTCCTCGAGCGCCATCTGCCCCGCCCGTGCTGCGAACACGACCTCGTTGTTCACCTTCGTGAACCGACCGATGAGGTCGGCGTCGATGCCTGCCATGGATGCCGGGTCCTCGGCGAGAACCCGCAGGTACGAAACTCCGTCTTCGAAGGCGAGCGCCTTGAAGCGGCTGCGTTCCGAGACGGTGTCGACGGCGGCATCCCCGCCGTGGGTGAATCGGGAGCGGTCGACGGCGGTGTCGATCCAGAGGACCTCGACGTTCTCGGCTCCGCCTTCGTAGGCGACGTCCACCAGGTCGTGGGCCAGCTCGGGGAGCGCCGTCGGGACCTCGAGCAGCACCCGATCGCCGGGTTCGAGGCCGAGCCCGACGTGGACGGCCACCTCCGCATACTTCCGCAACTGCTCACGAGACGGCATGGTTCCCCTTCGTCGACGACCGGCCGACCCTACCGAACTGCTCGCCACGTGCTCGGGGTGCCGCCGTCCCACACCTGCTGGCGGGCGCGGACTTCTGGGGAACCACGGATCGAGGAGTCGCCCGCACAGGGTGAGACGGGGCAGCCCCCTTCCACGTCGCAGACGTGGGAGGTACCCTTACTTCTATCAAGCAGTAAGGAGCACGAGTGGATCTCGCAGCGAAGGTCACGTCGAAGGGGCAGATCACGATCCCCAAGGAGGTCCGCGATCGACTCGGGATCGGCGAGGGTGATCAGGTCGTCTTCCGGGTGGAGGAGCATCGAGCCGTGCTCGCCAAGACACCGAACCTCCTCGACCTGGCCGGAGCCGTCGACGTGCCGGCAGCCAAGCGAGGGACCCCGTGGGACGAGGTTCAGCGCAGCACGCAGCGGGCACGTGCCGAGGCCCGGCGGTGACCGCGTTCGTCGACACCAACGTCCTGATCCGTCACCTGACCGCAGATCCCCCCGACCTGGCCGCTCGTGCCACAGCCTTCCTGGCCAACGCCGACGACCTGCTCCTCGCTGACCTCATCGTCGCCGAGACGGTCTACGTCCTCGAGTCGTTCTACGAGGTACCGGTCGACGAGGTCGCCCGGCTCGTGCGCTCGGTGATCGCGTTCCCCGCCATCCGGACCCTCGACCCGTCGCTGCTCTTGCGATCCCTCGAGGTGTACGAGACGCACGGCATCGACTACGCCGAGGCCTACCTGGTGGCGTCAGCCGAATCCTCCGGCGTCGGCCGGATCGTCTCGTTCGATCGCAGCATCGACCGTGTCACGACCATCGACCGCATCGAGCCGTGACGAACGGAGCGGGCCGTGTAGCGACCCGTTCATCGAGGACCCCTGCTGCGTGGCCCCTGCCTTGCTGAGCTCGGTTGGCCTCGGGGTATCGTCGTTGGCGTGGACCGCACGTCGCCTGCACCCGAGCTGATCGTCGTCGGATGCCCGTCGTGGGATCGGCTCGTCGGGCCGGAGGGTGAGGTGGAGGCCCCGGGGGGTTCGGGGTTCAACACGGCGCTAGCTGCCCGGGCTGCGGGTGTCGACGTCGGCCTGGTGGCGGCGATCCCCACGCACCTGCTTCGGGAGATCGGGAGGGCCTTCGGGCCCGGCGGCCTGAGGCGAGAGGGCCTGGTTGTCCGGGATGGTCCGATCACGTCGTTCCACATCGCCTACGACGAACATCAGGACGCCGAGTACCTCGACTTCGGGCTCGAGATCGAGCGCACCCTGACCGCCGCCGACGTGCCCGATGCGTGGCTCGACGCTCGGCATCTCCACGTCGGTCCGCTCGGAGCGTCGTCCCGGCGCCAACTCGAGTTCGTACAGGACGTCCGGGAGCGGGGCTTCTCCGGAACGCTGTCGGTTGGGAGTTTCCACGCCGCGCTGGACGAAGACCGTGATGCCGCCCGCACCCTTCTCGCCGAGGCCGAGCTCTTCTTCCTCAACGCAGCCGAGTTCGCCGACCTGTTCCCGGAGGGTCCACCGCCGAAGCCGACCTTCGTGGTCACGCAGGGCAGCAGGGGAGCGACCGTCCACGAGGGAGGTCAAGCCATCCACCATCCGGCCGAATCGGTAGCCGTCGTCGATCCGACCGGAGCCGGCGATGCGTTCTGCGGTGGCTACCTGGCGGGATGGCTGCAGGGCGCCGACCCGATCGCAACGGCGGCGGAGGCGGCACGCGTGGCCCTGTCCGACTACGGATCCACGGCGCTCATCGACCAGGTCGCAGCCCATGTCGCGCCAAGGGTGCGGATCGACCCGGATCGGATCCAACGGGTCGCACGGATGCTCGCCGAGGAGGCGACGGAGGCTTCGCTCGACTTCTGCGGGTTCCCGTTCCCCGAGGAGGGTGCCCCGTGGGCGGTGGAGATGTTCGCGATGGCGACACTCCACCAATACGGGTTCTGGTACGCGGACATCGATGGTTGGGTCGAGCCGATGTACGGCGTCGCCGGTGGCCGCCGCTTCAAGGGCTCCGACTTCATCTGGCAGGCGTTCACCCGGGCGAGCGAAGAGGATCCTTCGGTGCTCGACCCCGTCCGGTCCGCGTCCGAACCGATGCTGTTCGACCTGATCTGCACGGACGACTCTGGGACGTGCCCTGTCCCGGCGGTCGAGTCGCACCGGGCCTTGCAGCAACGGTACGGAGAGGCGCTGTCAGGAACGGGAGGCTTCACAGAGATCCTCGAAGCGGCCAACCGCTCCGACCAACCGGGAGCCGCCCTGCTGGAGCGTCTTGCCACCCTTCCCGGCTACGCCGAGGACCCGCTCGCCAAGAAGGCCAACCTGTTGGCGATCATCCTCGCCAACCGCCCCGAACGGTTCCTCGACCTGCGGGATCCCGAGTCGATCACCCCGATCGTCGACTACCACCTGATGCGCAGCTGCCTGCGCACGGGATGCGTCGAGATCGTCGACGACGACCTGCGGAATCGGGTCGAGCAGCGCACGTGGGTGGACGAGGCCGAGGAGGAGGAGATCCGCCAGGCGTCTTTCGATGCGATCCAGACGCTCGTCGAGTTGAGTGGACTCACGCAAGCCGCCGTCGACGGGTTCTTCTTCAGCAATGCTCGAAGGGTGTGTGTCGAGCAGGAGGATCCCCGCTGCGACGAATGCCCGGCCGCATTGGTGTGCGCGCAACGCGTCGATCTCTTTCAACCCATCATCCGCACGACGGCATACTGACGCAGGATCGTGGGCACCGCTGCGGTGCACCGAGGTCGGGCATGGTCAGCGCCCGGACCGTACGATGCAGGATCATCGGCTCGGAGTGAGGTCATGGCGGAGTATCGGGTGTTGCACGTGCGGCTCGAGGAGGTCGAGCCCGCCATCGAACGACGGGTCCGGGTCGACGCCGATGCATCGCTGTTCGATCTGTATCTCGTATTGGTCAACGCAATGGGCTGGAACGACAGCCATCTCCACCTCTTCGAGGCGGGAGAGGACACCTACTCGGCGCCAGTTCCGGACATCGAGCCGATGGGCATCGACGAACGCGCGGTGACCGTGAGAG
>JASJCF010000123.1 GCA_030066265.1 Acidimicrobiia bacterium
GGGGCGGCCGGATGGCCGCCCCTTCTGCTTCGACCTAGGAAGTGGTCGTCAGCTGTCGAGGAAGGCTTCGAGATCGGAAGCCGTGCGATCGTCGTCGACGATGAACGCTTCGACGTTGTCATGGGCGACGCTGTCGACGTACTGGACCGACGGCGACTTCATGAAGTAGGACGACGGTGCGAGCAGCGGACCCGCCATGCCGCGGTCGAGACCGAGCTTGGCGCAGCGGACGGCATCGATGATGACGCCGGCCGAGTTCGGCGAGTCCCACACTTCGAGCTTCAGCTCCACGTTGAGCGGAACGTCACCGAACGAGGTGCCCTCGAGACGGATGTACGCCCACTTGCGGTCGGTGAGCCACGGCACGTGATCCGAAGGGCCGATGTGCACCGACTCGTTCGTGATCCCTTGATCGATCATCGACGTCACGGACTGCGTCTTGCTGATCTTCTTCGACTGGAGGCGGTTGCGCTCCAACATGTTCATGAAGTCCATGTTGCCGCCGAAGTTCAGCTGGTACGTGTTGTCGATCTTCACGCCGCGGTCCTCGAAGAGGCGGGCGAGCTGCCGGTGGGTGATCGTTGCACCGACCTGTGACTTGATGTCGTCACCGATGATCGGCAGGCCGGCGTCCACGAACTTCTGTGCCCACTCAGGATCCGATGCGATGAACACGGGGATCGCGTTCACGAACGCAACACCGGCGTCGAGAGCAGCCTGTGCGTAGAACTTCGTCGCATCCTCGGACCCGACGGGGAGGTAGGACACGAGGACGTCCGCCTCGGCGTCGCGCAGCGCCTGGACCACGTCCACCGGTGCGGCGGGCGACTCGTCGATCTGATCTACGTAGTAGTGGCCCAAGCCGTCGAGGGTCGGTCCGCGGAGCACCTCGATCCCGAGATCGGTCACGTCGGCGAACTGGATCGTGTTGTTCTGGCCCGCCCACATCGCCTTGGCGATGTCCTGGCCGACCTTGGAGGCATCCACGTCGAAAGCCGCCACGAACTCGACGTCACCGACGTGGTAACCGCCCAAGTCGATGTGCATGAGGCCGGGGACGTTGAGATCCGGGTCGGCATCCTTGTAGTACTCCACCCCCTGGATGAGGGAGTTCGCGCAGTTTCCGAGCCCTGCGATGGCTACGCGTACCGTGGACATGAAGTCCTCCTGTCTTCCTAGGTCGTTGAGGCCGGACGGCGCTCGGCTGCGACGAGCCCGTCGAGCCATGCGATGTCCGCCTCGGTGGACCGCATCGCGTGCTCCATGAGCGCAAGGCGATAGCGGTCCGGGTTCTGTGCAGCGGTGCGGGCCTCGATGAGGGTGTCCCGCGCCGCCTTGAGTTGGGTGCTCAGCCGCTTCCGACGATCCTCGAGCACGCGCACACGGCGCTCGTGCGGCAGGTGCGTGAGGAATGCCAGCCGGACCTGAAAGGCCCGATCGGTTTCCGATGCCTCGGGATCGGTGGCGAGCAAGGTGTCGAAGATCTCACGTCCTTGGTCCGTGATCTCGTAGGACTTCCGCCGACCGGTTCCCGCCGACGCTTCGATGGCGCCGCGCTTCTCCAGCCGCTTGAGCGCCGGGTAGAGGGATCCGAACGAGACCTTCCAGAAGCCGAGCTCTCCGAGGGCGCGCTTGAGTTCGTACCCGTGGCGCGGGCCCTCCATGAGCAGTCCGAGAATGGCGAAGTCCAACATGACGACGGCATCATATATCGATTCGATATATATGTCTATATCGATTCGATACATTGCGCCTTCGGGGCGCAATGTATCGAGTACCTGGTACCTGGTACCTCGTACCTGGAAGCACAGGTTCGAGCTTTGAGCCTTGAGCCCTGAGCACTCGGCTTTCAGCTCTCGGCTTTCAGCTTGTGCGACCCGATGTCAGGTGGCGGGGAAGGGGAGCTGGATCCACCAGGGGACGTCGCTGGGGTGGATGGCCACGACCCATTTGACCCACCAGAAGCCGCGGCGGTCGGGTGCGACGAGGCGAGCCGGGGATCCGTGCCCGGCCGTGAGGGGCTCGTCCCCCATGTGCGTGGCCAGCCAGAGCCGGTCGAGGTCACGAGCCGGGAATCGCCGGCCGTACCCGGTGGCGGACGTGACGTCGATGGAGCGACGGTCACCAGGATCGAGCAGCTGATCGAGACGAACCCCCGTCCAGATCTGCGGGGAGTGCCAGCCGCCGGTGCAGTCGAGCGTGGCCTCGAAGCGCTCGAGGGGAAACGCCGCCAGGTCATCGAAACCGAGCGTGCCGTTCGGCAGAGCGAGACTCCACGTCGATGGATCGATCTGCTGCACCGAGTCGTCGAGCCATTGGGTGACGGGGACGCCTTTGGGATCGAGCGGCGAGACTTCGTGCGAGCCGGTGAAGCGGCGTTCGGCGCCCGCCCACCCGACCGCACGAACGGTTCCTTCGGTGGCAAACCAGGCGGCTGCCGCCGCTCCTCCGACGGCCGCGGTGCGCAGGAAGGCTCGGCGGTCGAGATCGGCTCGCCGGACACGGATGGGGTGGGATCGGTAGTGCGCGATGACGAGGACCACGGCGACGATCCCGCCGGCGACATGGATCTGCATGATCGAGATGCCGACGATGTCGGCGCGATGTCCTATCACGTGCGCCACGCCGGTTGCGAAGGTCACGAGCACGGTGGCGAAGAGCGCAATCGACACCAGCATCGACAACCGCTGTTGCGATAGACCTCTGCGGATGACGATCGACTTCCACGGCATCACCACCAGCACGGCGAACGCAACGACGCCGTGGATCGCAGCGGGCGCGATCGCCCACCGGGTCCCGATCGTGTTGGAGAAGAGCCCGGTCAGGGCGGCGAGCGGCACCAACACGAGCAATGCGAGGTTCGTCTGACGTCTCGACAGGCGTGGCCGCGATCGCGTCTCCATCAGTGAACCGTAATCCGGCGATCTCATCGTCCTCGACGAATCGGGCGTATACCCGGTGGGGCGAACGGCGCCGTCGTTTCGTTCGGTCCAGGTACCAGGTCAGAGGGGCCAGGTGCCGGGACGAAATCCCCTCAGCTGAGGCCGATCACATTGCCGTCGTCATCGATGTCGATCGCATGGGCGGCCGGGTGCAGGCCCAAGCCCGGCATGCGGTTGATCGAGCCAGTCAGGGGCAGGATGAAGCCGGCGCCTGCGACAAGCTGGACTTCGCGGATCGGGAGGATCCACCCCGACGGAGCGCCGAGCTTGCTGGGGTCGTGACTGAACGAGTACTGCGTCTTGGCCATGCAGATCGGCAGGTCTCCGTAGCCGTGGGACTCGTACGAGTCGAGTTGACGCCGAGCCTTGATGTCGTACTCGACCCCATCGGCCCCGTAGACCTCGGTTGCGATCCGTTCGATCTTGGTGTGGAGGCTCATGTCCGGGGCGTACAGCGGCCGGAACTGAGAGTCGTCCTCCGTCGCTGCTCGAACCCGCTCCGCCAACTCGATCATGCCCTCACCGCCCCTGGTGTACGGCTCGGCGACCGCCCAGGCAACTCCCTCTTCGTCGGCGATCGCCCCGATGGCGGCATGTTCGGACGGGTGATCGGTGGGGAAGGCGTTCACCGCCACGACGGGCGTCACGCCGTGCTGGCGGACATTGGCGATGTGACGACGCAGGTTTGCAGCGCCCGCCATGACGTCGTCGGGACTCTCGGCGACCATCTCGTCCGGCAGCGGCTTCCCTGCACGGACGTTGAACTTGGCGGAGTTCAGCTTGAGTGCTCGCACCGTGGCGACGATCACGGCGGCGTCAGGCGCCATCCCGGACGCCGTGCACTTGAGGTTGAAGAACTTCTCGGCACCGACGTCGGAGCCGAAGCCAGCCTCCGTGATGAGATAGTCGCCGCCGCGGACGCCCACCTGGTCGGCCACGATCGAGGAGTTGCCGTGGGCGATGTTGGCGAACGGGCCCGTGTGGATGAGGGCCGGTGTTCCCGTCAAGGTCTGCATGAGGTTCGGGTTGAGGGCATCCTTGAGGAGCACCGTCATGGCACCGGCGGCCTTGATCTGCTCGGCGGTGACTGGCTCGCGATGCCGGTCGTATCCGACAACGATCCGCCCGACGCGCTCGCGCAGGTCGTGCAGGCTGGTCGCCAATCCGAGGACCGCCATGAGTTCGGACGCTGCCGTGATGTCGAAGCCGTCCTCCCGCGGAACGCCGTCGAGGGTGGTTCCCAAGCCGACGACGATGTGGCGAAGGGTTCGGTCGTTCACATCCATCACGCGTTTCCACGTGACCCGCTTCACGTTGAGCGACAGCTGATTGCCCTGGTAGATGTGATTGTCGATCAGGGCCGCCAGCAGGTTGTTGGCAGCCGTGACGGCGTGGAAGTCTCCGGTGAGGTGGAGGTTCATCTCCTCCATCGGGACGACCTGGGAGTAGCCGCCACCTGCGGCACCACCCTTGATGCCGAAGGTGGGACCGAGTGAGGGCTGCCGCAGCGTCAAGACGGCCTGCTTGTCGAGGAGCTGGAATCCCTGCGCCAGGCCGACCGACACGGTGGTCTTGCCTTCGCCGAACGGCGTGGGGTTCACGGCCGTGACCAGCACGTACTTGGCTCGCGGGGGTCCCATCGCCTCGAGAGCCTGCATCTTCACCTTGGCGATTCCATGGCCCCGCATCTCCACGTACTGGGGTGGGATGCCCATGTCTGCGGCGACGTCGACGATCGGTCGTAGCTCGACGTCCCTGGCGATTTCGAGATCGGTCTTCATGCGCTCGACGCTAACCGATTGCTCTGCAATCGGCCCGTTCGCATCGCGATCGGCCCGTTCGCCTTGCGATCCGCTCGTTCGACCCCAAGCCAACGGGTCGCGTCGGCCTAGGCCGGTGGGAGGGCCTTCTCCGGATCGTCCATCCGCAGCCACCGGTCGGCGGCGAAGATCCACACCGCAGAGAGGATCACGACGAGCGAGAGCGCCAGCAGCCACGGTGCTGGAGAGATGGCTCCGATGGCGAGCGTCAGCACGATGGCACCGAGCATGGCGACCGTGAGTGGTCCGTAGATCTCGCCGACCCGGTCGTAGTCCGCAAGCGACGTCATGATCACGATGGTCGCCAGCAACCCGAGTGCGACGGCACCGGCCAGCAGCCATGACGTCGTCTGCGGTGTCGACGCATCGTGGGCGTGCTCGATGAGGCTCACCATGGAGCCTCCCACGACGGCGATCGCCATCGTGAAGGGGAGATGTCCGAGGATCCACTGCACCTGCGAGAGGCTCGTGCGGCGGGGGAGCCGACGGCCGGCGAAGTCGAAGTACGTCCACCAGAGGGCGAAGCCGATGGACAGCCCCAGCAGAGCCGTGACGATGGCGAGTGCGTCGATCTCGACTTCGGACAACCCGTCGACCACGCCGACCACCACCTCACCGAGGACGATGATGGTGAACAGGCCGAATCGTTCGACGGTCGAGTCGGTGATGTCGGCGAGGATCTCGGAGCGTGTGTTGATGCCGATGGATGCGATGAGGTACCCGACCACGAAGACGGTCCACACGGTCATGCGTGCTTGATCGTCGAGGAATGCGCTCGTCCCCATCACGACGATGGCAACTCCGTTGGCAGCGAGGTACTGACCGGTCAGCCGGTTGTACTCCTCGCTGTCGACCCTCCGGACCGTCCACCACAAGTAGGCGACGACCGCCAGGAACAGCGTGTAGACGATGGCGAACTCGGATCCCGTTTCGTCTGCCGCATGGCCGGTGAACACGGCGAGGAGCGCAAGCAGGCCCATCTGGACGAAGACGAAGACACGCGTCCTGCCGTCTTCGCGTCCGTGAAGGTCGTAGTAGAGGGTGCCGTTGAGCCAGGCGATCCAAATCAGCGAGAAGATGATGACGAACTGGCCACCGGTTTGCCAGGTTGGGTCATCAGCCAAGGTGTGGGTCGCCTGGGCGATGACCACCACGTAGACGAGGTCGTAGAAGAGCTCGAGGAAGCTGACTGAGCGGTCCTCGATGACGTCGCCGTGTGCCCGTGGCGGCAACCAGAACCGAGTCCGGAGCCGGGTGAGCATCCCCTGGGGGGAGGTGTCAGGTTGGGGGGTCGACATCGGCGGATAATGTAGCTGCCAGCAGTCGGCGTACAAACGGAGGGTGTGTCGTGGCGGTCGACGTCGGTGTGGTGCTCGCCGGTGGCGCATCGCAGCGGATGGGCTCCGACAAGGCCGACCTGACGATCGGAGGCGAGACGTTCCTCGACCGGGTGGTCGGCAAGCTCGGCCGGCACTTCTCGACGGTGCTGGTTGCCGGTGGCGATCATGCCCCCGAGTCGTCGGTCCTCGTCGCCGACGCGCAGCCCGGACTGGGCCCGCTTGCAGGCATCGCCGCTGCGCTCGAGTACGCCGGCGAAGACATCTTCGTGATGGCGGTCGATACGCCCCTCCTCTCCGATGAGGGGATCGGGCATCTGAGCGGTCGTCAACTGCTGGCAGGGCAGGTCCGGGTGGCCAGGGTGGCGGGAAGGATCCATCCGCTCACCGGCTGCTACCCGTTGGACCTGTTGTCGGCCATGCTCGGGCGTCTGGCAACCGACGACCGGTCGGTATTCGGGTTCCTCCAGTGCGTCCCGCATCTGACTCTCATCGACATCGACGACGGTTCCCTGGTCGATATCAATACGCCGTCTGACTATGCCTCGATCGGGGACGTCAACTGAAGCGATCGGCTCCCGTGTAGACGTTGAACCGGTCGTCCCGCACGAACCCGATCACCGTCATGCCCAGTTCCTCGCCCAGCTCGACCGCAAGAGACGACGCGCCCGATACGCCTGCAATCACCGGGATGCCGGCGACCGCTGC
>JASJCF010000124.1 GCA_030066265.1 Acidimicrobiia bacterium
GCCAGGATGAGGTCACCCTCGTTCTCTCGGTTCTCGTCGTCGGCGACCACGACGAACTGCCCGTCCCGCATGGCTTCCACGGCCTGCTCGATCGATGCGATGGTCACGATCGCTCCTCCATCAGCCGCTCGACGTACTTGGCGATGACATCGACCTCGAGATTGACCGGATCATCCGGTCCTTTGCTCCCGAGCACCGTCACGCGGGCGGTGTGCGGGATCACCACGAACTCGAACCAGGCATCTGCCGCATCGGTCGGCGACACCCCGGTGACGGTGAGGGAGACTCCGTCCACGCAGATCGAGCCCTTCTCCACGACATAGCGGGCGAACTCCTGGGGGAAGGCGATCCGGAATCGGAGCGAACCACCGTCGTCCGTGACCGACGCAATGCGACCTGCCGCATCGACGTGACCTTGCACGATGTGTCCGTCGAAGCGCCCGTCTCCAGCCATCGGGCGCTCGAGATTCACCGGTGAACCAGGCTCGAGGACACCGAGTGACGACCTGCGCATCGTCTCGGGGACGGCTTCGACCGAGAAGGCGCCGTCGCCCATGTCCACGACGGTCAGGCAGACGCCGTTCACCGCGACGCTGTCACCGAGGGTCAACCCGTCCACGGTTCCCGGAGCGTCGATGCGGATTCGCACCACGTCAGCCGATCGATCGACGGTGTGCACGGATCCCAACTCGGTCACGATTCCGGTGAACACTCAGACCCCGCCTTCGAAGTGACCGGTGACCCGGACGTCGTTCCCGATTGGTGTCACGTCGGAGACCGCGAGGGTCCTCAGGTCGCTGATGGTGGTGAACGTCCCTGCGAAGGGCTCGCGGCCGCGCCCGACGCCGAGGGCACCTGCCACGTACCACACCACCTCGTCGACGAGGCCCGCCCGCACCACGGACCCAGCCAACGTCGGGCCTCCTTCGACCAGCACTGAGAGGATGCCGTGATCGGGCAGCTCCGAGAGAACGGCATCGAGATCAACTCCATCGGCGTCGACGTAGCAGAGGGGCTCACGCGCCATCACTGCGCGGTCGCGGGGAATCTCCCGCTCCCCCAGGATGAGCACCGGCGTGGGCTGAGGTCCCGTCCAGCCGTCGAGGCGTACGGTCAGCTCGGGGTCGTCGGCGATGATCGTCCCGGCGCCGACCATGACTGCGTCGGACTCGCCACGGAGACGGTGAACGTCAGCGCGGGCTTCGGGTCCCGTGATCCAACGGGACGTCCCATCGACAGCGGCCACGTTGCCGTCGAGGGTGGACGCGATCTTGAGGGTCACCCGGGCGCGACCCGTTCGGCGGTGGTGGAAGTAGGCCGGATCGTTCGCCTCGACCAGATCCGGTGCCACATCCGGCAGAACCCGCACACCGGCCTCTCGCAGTCGGGCGATTCCCCGCCCGGACACCCGCTCATCGGGGTCCGTGGCCCCCACGACCACGGTGTCGATGCCGGCCTCGAGGATCGCCTGGGTACACGGCGGCGTTCTCCCCGTGTGATCGCACGGTTCGAGCGTGACCACCATGGTGTGTCCGGGGTATCGACGATCACCGATCGCAACGCGTTCAGCGTGTGGAGTCCCGACCTCCTGATGGGCACCGCCGGACACGACGACACCTTCTGGGTCCACGATGACTGCGCCGACACGGGGATTCGGGTGCGGATGGGTCCCGGCCGTCAAGGCGAGGGCATCACGCACCAATCCCTCCGCGTCGATCGCAGGCAGTGTGTCACTGGCCAAACGACGCACGAAGCGTCCCCTTTCTCCCATCCGGACTGTCACCGTCGGGTCCGGGATTCCACCGGATCAGCCCCGATCGCTCGGGGGTCGCGGCCTCTCACCGCCGGTCGGGAATTGCACCCTGCCCTGAAAGAGGTTTCAGTTGATTCTACGGTGATCTCGCCACGTCCGGATCCGGGATCCGCGGGACGACTCCGTCTCTGCGGTCGTCGGTCAGGTGCGTCGGTCGACCTGGTAGTTGGTGCCACCGACCCGCTTGGCGACTTCCTTCATCTCCGAGGCGACCGAGGATGCCTCCCACTCGGAGGTCAGCTTGCGTCGCTCCGACGTCGCCACACCCATCGAGAGCGAGCAGATCGGGAAGGCGTGGCGCTCCCCCCGGCGGTCGGTGACTTCGATGTAGCCCTGGAGCGCGTCAGCGGTGTCGTAGTGGTCGAGGACACCGTCGTCGAACCTGACGACGACCTCGTCGCAGAAGGGCTTCATGTTCTCCGACGACACGATGGCGACGAAATCGTCACCGCCGACGTGGCCGATGAACCCGATCGGGTCGTCGACCTTCTCGGCTGCGTCCAGGAGCACCTTCGCCGTGAACTTGATCACCGAATCACCGCGCATGAAGCCGTAGTGGTCGTTGAATGCCTTGAAGTTGTCCAGGTCGGCATGCACCACGGCGACCTCGAGGCCGCGATCGATACATTCCTCGAGCTTCGCCGTGATCCGGAAGTTCCCGGGAAGGCCCGTGAGCGGTGACAGATCCCGCATCTGCTGTGAGCGTCTGAGGACGGTGCGCACGCGAGCGATCAGCTCTTCGAGGTCGAAGGGCTTGGTGATGTAGTCGTCCGCGCCGAGATCGAGCCCCTTGACTCGGTCCTCGGCCAAGCTCCTTGCGGTGAGGACGATCACGGGGATGCTCGAGGTTCCCGGATCACTCCTCAGCCTGCGAAGCACGGTGAGACCGTCGATCTCGGGCATCATCACGTCGAGCAACATGAGGTCCGGAGGCGAATCCGCGGCGCGCTCGAGCGCCTCCTTCCCTCCTCCTGCGAGGTCGACCTGGAAGCCGTCGAGCTCGAGGTTGAGACGTACGAATTGGAGGATGTCCGGGTCGTCGTCGACGACGAGGATCCGCTCACTCATGGTCGTTCGCTGCTTTCGAGTTTCGTTCGCATGTCCCCCACCGTGGTCGGCGGATCCACCGCCCCGAACACGGCCGTGCCGGCGACGAGAATATCGGCCCCAGCATCTCTGGCTGGCTTTGCGGTCTGGAGGTCGACGCCTCCATCGACCTCTATATCGGTCCGCAGTCCGCCCGAATCAATGATTTCTCTCAGCTCGGCGATCTTGCGAATCGACTCCGGCAGGAACGCCTGGCCCCCGAATCCGGGGTGCACGCTCATCACCACGACCTTGCTACACCGGTCGAGGTACGGCACGACGGCCTCCACCGGCGTCGGAGGGTTGATCACCAAGCCCGGCTCCAGACCGACGTCGAGGGCTGAGTCGAGGAAGGGAATGGGATCCGGCACCGCCTCGATGTGCGCCGTCATACCGTCCGCTCCGGCTTCCCGTATGGCGTCCACGTAACGAAGCGGGTCCGTGATCATGCAGTGGCAGTCGAGGAACAGGTCCGTTTGTTTGCGCACGGACGCGATCACGGGCGGGCCGAGCGAGATGTTCGGCACGAAGTGGCCATCCATGACGTCGATGTGGAGGAGGTCGACGACGGATGCGACACGGTCGATTTCATCTCCGAGATGTGCGAAGTCCGCGGCGAGAATCGAAGGTGCGATCAGCGCTGAGCTCCTCATCGGTGCGAGTGTACGCACCCCTTCGGGCGTTGATGTTTCCCGTGTCACCGGCCGTGACTCCGTTTCACGTGCCGTGCACGGCGATGAACATGCCGTCCGTGCCGGTGATGTGCGGTGCGAGCAGGACACCATCCCCCCATGGCCGGCCATCGATACCCCCGGGTGCGTGGAACCCGCAGCCCCGCACGACCTCCGAGGTCTCGTCAGGAGTCACCGTGCATGCGCTGTACACGACGGTTCCCCCTGGCCGCACCATCTCGAGTGCGCGCTCGACGAGCAGCGATTGGAGACCGGAGGCATCTCGTGCGGCTTGCGCGGTGAAGCGATGGCGTATCTCGGGTCGGCGACGCATGACGCCCAGCCCCGTGCACGGAGCATCGATCAGGACGCGATCGAACGAGTGGCTCCGGAACGGCATCGTCCGCCCGTCTGCCACGACCCACGAGATGGCTCGGATGTCAGACGACCGCCTCGCTGCGTCGACGAGTCGCCGTCGATGCCTGTCGACGGCGATCACCATCGCCCCCGGTGCCGTATCGGCGATCGCTCGAGTCTTGCCACCCGGTGCCGCGGCCATGTCCAAGATCAGCTCCCCCGGCTGCGGATCCAACGCAGCGACAACCGCTGCTGATGCCGGATCGATGACGTCGACCGTCCCGGTCGCCAACAGCGATTCGAGTCGTTCGTCGTGGTCGAGATATCTGGCGTGGGCGGGTCGCTCGCTCCGTACCCGCACACCCGTGGGCGCCGGGGAGTTGCTCGCATCGAGGAAGGCCGCTCCGTCGATCGGACCCATTGCCCGATTCACGGCGTCGACCACAGCCTCGGGATAGCTCTCATCGACCGTTCCCGCCGGTCGGGGATCGAGCTCGACGAGCGACCGGAGGACCGCGTTGACGAAGCCTGAAGCTCGCGAGCGACCCAGGGTCCTCGTGGTCTCCACCGCTTCGTGGACCGCCGCGTGTGGCTTCGTTCCCAGGTAGACCAGTTCTGCTCCGGCAATGCGCAGCACCGACGACACCGTCGTGTCCATGTCGGCGATCGGACGGCTCGAGGACGCCTCGATCGCTGCATCGATGAAGGGAAGGTGACGGATCGTGGTGTAGACGAGTCGCTGGTAGAACGGATGGTCACTCGGTGGCTGGACGACGGTGGCTGCCGTCAGCACGTTCGAATAGGCACCACGGTTGAGGATGCGGTCGACGCTGATGGTTGCCTGGACCCGTGCGGACGCCTTCACGCCGGTTCGACGGAGAACGTCGTCGGCTCACCCCGCCGGCCGTGCATCCAGGATTCGGCGTGTTGTCTGCCCCGTCCCTCGGGTTGAACGACACGCAGGGCCAGAGCGCCATCGGCGAACCCCGCGACGACCGTGCCCTCTGACCAGACGATGGCACCTGCCTCCACACGAGCGTCCGACAGGTCGGATCGGTGGATTCCGAGCGAGCCCTGCGGAGTGTCCACCCATGCACCAGGGCGCGGGCTGTATGCACGAACCGCTCGCTCGGCGTTGCGCGCGCTCATCGTCGGCCGCAGCAGGCCGTCCTGGCGACCGAGCGTTCCCGCATACGTGGTTCCTGCGTCGATCTGTGACACCGGCGTCCTCCGCCCACTCAGGTAGTCCGGCAAGGTCGCATCCACGAGGGCGGCCCCGAGGAACGCAAGTCGGGCCGTGAGACTGCCGCCGGTCTCGTCGGGCTCGATCGGCGTTGCGACTTCCCCGATGACGGGCCCGGTGTCGAGTCCTTCATCGATCTTCATGAGGGTCACCCCGGTTCGCTCATCTCCCGCGGCGATTGCGCGCTCCACCGGGGCCGCCCCTCGCCACCGGGGCAACAGTGAGAAGTGCACATTGAGGAATCCGCGAGGCATCGTGTCGAGCATCTCGCGCGTCAATATCGCCCCGTACGCGACGACGAGCCCGAAATCGACCGAGGTCTCCGCAAGCACATCGAGAAGCTCCGCCTTTGACGACGGCTTCGCAATCGCAAACCCGAACTGCTCGGCGGCACCGCTGACGGCGCTGGCCATCGGCACCCGCTTCCTGCCGGCTGGCCGATCCGGCCGGGTGATGACGAGGTCGACGTCGGCGACATCGGCGAGGGCACACAGGCTCGGAACTGCGGCCGCGGGCGTGCCGAGGAACACGGCCCTCATGCAGGACCGCCCGGGCGCCCGAGCGCCTCGGATCGCAGGTCCGAGAGGGCTGCGCGTCGCGTACGAGCTGAGAGGCGCTCGAGGAGCAGGACCCCGTTCAGATGGTCGATCTCATGCTGAAGGACCCGACCGAGCAACTCGTCACCTTCGTAGGCCACGGGATTTCCATCGAGGTCCAAGCCCTCCGCACGCACGAAGTCCGCACGTTTGATGGTCCAGTACCGGCCGGGGACCGACAGGCAGCCCTCCTCGAACTTCCACTTCCCCTGCGTCTCGACGACCTCGGGGTTGACCATCGCGAACGGGCCGTCACCGGCATCGGCGACGAAGACCCGCTTGGAGATCCCGATCTGGGGTGCCGCGAGGCCCACACCGGGTGCGTCGTACATCGTCTCGAGCATGTCATCGACGAGCCGCTGCAGATCGTCATCGAACGTCCGGACGGTGCCCGCTTTCAGCGTCAAGACGGGATCGGGGAAGGTTCGAATGGGATAGATCGCCATGTGCCGGGCAGGCTACTGCGTCGGAATCTGCCACGGCTGTCGCCGAGACATCGGGACAGGGTGATCGCTCGCGTGCCCGAAGCCGCAGCGACCGCCGGTCACAGCCCAGGCGAGAATCGCTTCCCCTCATAGGTCGTCCCCGTCACAGGTCGATCGGATCGACGTCGACCCGCACGCGTGCCCCCCCGTCCCGCAGTCGGCCCACCACCGGCCGGAGGGCGATTCTCGTCGCCTCGAGATCCCTGCCCTGGATCAGCCATCGCAGCCGCTTCCCGACCGGAGCGGGTCCGATGACGTCGGCGTGCTGCCTGATCGCGTCGACCCATTCGTCGGCTGACCCCTCAGTTTCGATCTCGATCGCAATCACCGAACCGGCAGGGGGAAGGCCCGAGCGACGTCGCAGAAGGAGCTGCTCGTCGGCGAATGCATCGAATCGGCCGGATCGAAATGCCTCGATCGCCGGTTGATCGGGTTCCGACGTCTCGACGAGACATCGATTGCCCCGGCCCTTGGGGATCAGCTGGGCGAGCCGAACGAGCAGCCGGAGCGCATCCTCCTGGGCCCGATAGTTCGGGGCAAGCGCCACTGCGTCGATATCGGCCGCCACCCCGAGGCTGACCGACCCGGTGGCGAGGAGATCCCGTTCGGTCCCCACGGTCACCTGGCGATCCTCCCCGGCGGGTCCCACGGCATCGCCCAGGCTCCGCCGCAG
>JASJCF010000125.1 GCA_030066265.1 Acidimicrobiia bacterium
GGGGCCGCCGTCGTGCTGGTCGTCGACGCTGCCGTGGTTTCGCTCGGAGCGGCACCGGTCGTCGAGGTCGCCTCTCCGCCGGTCGAACAGCCGGCGACAGCCAATGCGATCGTGGCCGCCATGGCGAGGACGCGCCACCTGCCCCTCGAAACGGGGAGGGCGGCGTTTGGGCGGCCATTGGATCGTCGTTCGGGTTCGTCATCGCTCCGTCGGGTTCCTGGCCTTCGGCATCGGCGGCGCCTACCTCGGCTGTCAGTCGATGTGTGGCGTCGGCCGGACCACGGGTGCGCCCTTGATGCGCCCGGCCTCAATCGGCGATCGCTGCCGGCGGGCGAAGCGTATGCACGTTCAGGCTTGCCCGAGCCGAAGACGACCTCGATACTGAGGATGAGGACGCAAGGTTGGGTTGACCAGTTGCAGCGCTGCCGACAGTCAGCCCTTCGACGACATCACTCAGTACCCGAGGGACGGCTCGTCGCACACGTCAGTGAACGTCCAGCTTCGCTGCCCCTGGCACAGCCTCGCAGGTGGCAAACTGCCGCAGGGCTTGTCCCGCTCAGTCTGCGTCGAGCCCGTCCCACGGAAGGTCGAAGTCGATGTACTCGAGCGGATCGAACGGAAGCTTGTCGAGATCGACCGGCGGGTCGGCGAGCTGCTTGGTGGCCTCGCGGGCGTTGGCGATCCCGGTGAACGGAGCCCCCCGCTTGGTGGGCCGGTCCGGGTACTTCTGCTTCCAGAGCTCGTGGCGTTTTCGCATCGTGGTGAACGAGCTGCT
This sequence comes from Acidimicrobiia bacterium, assembly GCA_030066265.1. Classification (GTDB taxonomy): domain Bacteria; phylum Actinomycetota; class Acidimicrobiia; order Spongiisociales; family UBA5794; genus SZUA-442. The sequence goes on from JASJCF010000125.1 coordinate 776, forward strand.
CGTTCCCAGGAAGGGAACGAGTGCCGGATTGACTTCCCTCGGATCGTTGTACAGGTCGTAGAACGCGGCACCCGGTAGGCCGGGGTGATCCGCCACCCACACTCGCTTGTACCTGCCCTTCGTGGTCGCAGCGAGGATGTTCCCGGTGTACACGAAGTTGTAGTCGCGTCGGCCCCGCGTGTCCCCGTTGACGAGGAGGGCGGTCTGGTCGATGCCGTCGATGATGCGATCCGTGGGGATCCCTTCGGTTGCACCGGCGAGGCGCGCAAAGGTCGTGTAGAGATCGACTTCGTGGAACATGTCCCCGAAGATGGAGCCTGCTTCGATCATGCCAGGCCACCAGGCAAACGCAGCAACGCGGATGCCGCCTTCCCAGTAGTCGCTCTTGCCACCGCGGAACACCGTCTCGTTCATACCGAGGCCGGGGGGCGGATCGTGTACCATCGGCCCGTTGTCGGCATGGGCCACGACGACGGTGTTCTCCGCGATCCCCAGCTCCTTCAGCTGATCCATCACAGCACCGAGATAGGCATCGACGTTGGCGTATCCCTCTGCGAGGAGTCCGCGTGCGACGGTGGTCTTCCGTGGATTGGGGATGAAGGCGGTCAAGAGCGGCCAGTACGCGAGGTAGAACGGGGTGTCGCTCTCGGCGTTGCGTCGAATGAACTCGAGCGATCGCTGTTGGCACTCGGGATCGATGGCGTTGTAGTCCTGGAGGTCGCTGGACTTCCACTCGAGCATGTCGCCGCCCTTGGTGCCTTCCATGGACATGATCCAGTCGGAAGGGCCGAAGTTCTTGTCGACGGCGTACGGGTCGTCGACCAGCATCTCCTTCACGACACCTTGGACCGCGTTTGCTCCTTCACCCATCTGGTTCCACAGGCTCAAGACTTGGTTGTACGGAGTGAAGAGCGTCTCATCGAAACCGTGATTCGTCGGGTAGCTCTCTTCGATGTCTCCGAGATGCCACTTGCCGTAGAAGGCGGTGGCGTAGCCGGCGCCAGACAGCACCTTCGCGATGGTGACTTCCTCTCCGGCCAGTCCGGATGCTTCGATGGGGAATGCGACGTTGTACATCCCTGAGCGGACCGCATACCGCCCCGTCATCACTGCCGCGCGACTGGGAGTGCACGCGGCCTCGGTGTAGTAGCGCGTGAAGAGCGCACCTTCGGCTGCCATCCGATTGCTGTTGGGAGTGTCGAAGCCGCGGATCTTGTTGAGCGCCGGGATTCCCGCGTCCCCGAACGCCATGTCGTCCCACATGATGTGCACGATGTTGGGCTTCGTGCCGAACTTCGTCTCGAGTTCGGCGAGCTTGGCGTCGAGCTCGGCGTCCTCGACAGCCCACGAGTCGCCGTGCTGGTCGAACAGGACGTAATACTCGGCATCGTGGACAACCGGACCCGGGGTGGCTTCGGGCATGACGTCTTCCTTTGCGTGTCGGGATCCTCTCCAGCGACGCTAGCACCGGGTCCGTGGGCGCACCGACGTCGAGCCGTGGATCTCGAGTGCTCAGGTGACCACGCGTCAGGTGCCGAAGGCGCTCGGTAGGTTGTAGACCATCGGGAGGCGCGAGCGTGGACGAGATGGAGCCGATCTGGATCGAAGGCGGCGAGTTCGCCATGGGATCCGACGACTTCTACCCCGATGAGGCGCCCGTTCGGCGGATTGCGGTGGGCGGGTTCTGGATCGATCCCCACCCGGTGACCAACGAGCGCTTCGGGGAGTTCGTCGCCGACACCGGATACGTGACGGTCGCAGAGCGGGTACCGGATCCCGAGCTGTATCCGGGCGCCGCTCCCGAGGACCTCGTGCCAGGCGCAGTCGTCTTCACCATGACCACGAGGAGGGTGCGGTTGGACGACTATCGGCAATGGTGGCGGTGGACACCCGGCGCATCGTGGCGACACCCGCTTGGACCGGGGTCGTCCCTCGAGGGTCTCGATCAGCACCCGGTCGTTCATGTCAGCTATGACGACGCAGCTGCGTTCTGTGCCTGGGCAGGGGGGACACTCCCGACGGAGGCCGAGTGGGAGTACGCGGCCCGGGGAGGCCTCGAGGGTGCGACCTTCGCATGGGGTGATGACGACCCACAGGAGACCACGCCACTCGCCAACACCTGGCAGGGGGTCTTCCCCGTGGAGAACACAGAGCTTGATGGCTGGACGCGGACCTCACCGGTTGGGTCGTATCCCCCGAACGGATACGGGCTGTACGACATGACCGGCAACGTCTGGGAGTGGACCGACGACTGGTACTCCTCGAGTCGGGCAGCACCTGTCGAGACCAGTTCTTGCTGTGCACCGGCCGACCCCCGAGGCGGCACCGAAGCGGGCAGCTACGACCCAGTCGCTGGCATACCACGCAAGGTCGTCAAGGGTGGAAGCCACCTGTGCACGCCGCAGTACTGCTACCGCTACCGGCCGGCTGCCCGGCAGCCACAAACGATCGACACAGGGATGAGTCATCTCGGGTTCCGAAGGATCGTGAGAAGCGAGTCCACGTAACCAGGCACACCCATCCGAACCTTGGCCGCGCTGCATGCGTGGTGGTTGGCGAATGAGACACGTCGGAGACCGCGTGATACGCCTGACCTACCAGTCCGCTGCGATGTACTTCGACTCGAGGTACTCCAGGAGCCCCTCGTGGCCGCCTTCACGACCGATCCCGCTCTGCTTCACGCCGCCGAATGGTGCTGCGGGGTCCGATACGAGACCCCGGTTGAGCCCGACCATGCCTGCCTCGATCCGCTCGCTCACTCGGAGGCCGCGAGCGAGATCTGACGTGTAGACATATGCGACGAGCCCGTACTCGGTTCCGTTGGCCAGATCGATTGCCTCGGCTTCGGTATCGAAGCTCACGATGGGAGCGACCGGCCCGAAGATCTCGTGGTCGAGGATCTCGGAGTCGGCAGGAACATCGGTGAGCACGGTCGGTGGGTAGAAGCAGCCCTCATCGTCCAACCGCTCCCCGCCGGTTGTCACGGTGGCACCGTCGGTGAGCGCCATCTGAACGAGCCGATCGACTTCGAGGACCGCCTCCTCGTTGATGAGGGGGCCCAGCTCGACCTCAGGATCCATACCCGACCCGACCCGCAGCGCCGCCATCCTCTCCGTGAGCCGCTGGCTGAAGTCCTCCGCAACCGTGTTCTGCACGTAGAACCGGTTGGCTGCGGTGCACGCTTCGCCTCCATTGCGCATCTTGGCGACCATGGCGCCATCCACGGCCGCGTCGAGGTCGGCATCGTCGAACACCACGAACGGGGCGTTCCCTCCGAGCTCCATCGACACGTTGACGACGGAGTCCGCCGCCTCGTGAAGGAGGATCCTCCCGACCTGCGTGGAGCCTGTGAACGACAGCTTCCGCACCCGCGGATCGTGGACCATCGCACCGACGACGGCTCCCGAACGGCGAGACGGCAGGACGTTCACCACGCCCGGCGGAGCCCCTGCCTCTTCCAGGACGTCGGCGATCAGGAGCGATGTCAGCGGAGCGTCAGACGCTGGCTTCAGCACCACGGAGCACCCTGCCGCCAAGGCAGGCCCGATCTTCCGGGTGGCCATCGCCGCGGGGAAGTTCCAGGGCGTCACGAGCACGGCCACGCCGACAGGTTGCTGCTGGACGATGATCTTGTTCCCGCCAGCGGGAGCCGTCACGACCGAGCCCAGGGCTCGCACGGCCTCCTCGGCATACCAGCGGAAGAACTCGGCCGCATACGCCGTCTCCCCCCTTGCATCGGCCAGCGTCTTGCCGTTCTCCCGCACGATCAGCTCGGCGATCTCTTCTCCGCGTTCGACCATCAGCTCGTATGCGCCACGGAGGACTTCACCTCGGACCCTTGGAGGAGTGGCCGACCAGGGCCGGAAGGCCCGATGTGCCGCTTCGACGGCAGCGAGCCCGTCGTCGACGGATGCCGAGGCCACGTTCGTGATGACCTCGCCATTGGCGGGGTCGGTGACATCGAAGCGTGCGCCATCCGACGCCGGTTGCCAGTGGCCGTCGATGAGAAGATTGCCAGGTGTCGCCGCGTTCAGTTGCATGTCGTTGGTGGGCCTCCCCATCGATCGAGCCGTGCTCTGCTGGAAGACCTTCGCCCTCGGCCGTGATGAAGCTCTCGATGTCCATCGTATTCGACGCACCCCGCTCCGCTCGATGCCAGGCCAGCGCAACTACCGACGCGCAAGGTGAGCACTGGTGTCGATGACGGGCATCCGGGCTGAATGCCCGATAGATCATGCCTAGCGTGACGGCTGATCGAGGAGAGGTATGGACCGACAGCTGATCAAGTACGTGTTGGATCGTGAGGACTACGGCGCCGAGGTCACGGTGGCCGGTTGGGTCAGGACCCGCCGGGACTCCAAGGGTGGCTTCTCGTTCATCGAGCTGCACGACGGTTCGGTCTTCGACAGCATCCAGGTGATCGCCGACGGCTCCCTCCCAAACTACGAAACGGACGTGCTCCGGCTCACCATCGGCAGCTCGGTACGGGTGACGGGGGTGTTGGCCGAATCGCCGGGCAAGGGCCAGGCAGTCGAGATCAAAGCCACCGAGGTGGAGCCGGTCGGCTTCGCCGATCCGGAGGGCTACCCCCTCCAGAAGAAGCGGGTCTCCTTCGAGCATCTCCGGGAGATCGCACACCTGAGGGCACGGACCAACACCCTGGGCGCAGTCGCCCGGGTCCGCAATGCACTCTCATACGCCACCCATCGGTACTTCCAGGATCGCGACTTCCTGTACCTGCACGCCCCGATCATCACCGCCAGTGACGCCGAGGGAGCCGGCGAGATGTTCCGAGTCTCGACGCTCGACCTCGACTCGGTGCCCCGAGACGGAGAAGGCATCGACCATGGTCAGGACTTCTTCGGCAGGCCGACGTTCCTGACGGTGAGTGGGCAGTTGAACGCCGAGTCCTATGCGCTGGCATTGGATCGGGTGTACACCTTCGGGCCGACCTTCCGTGCGGAGAACTCCAACACGCGCCGACATCTGGCCGAGTTCTGGATGATCGAGCCGGAGATGGCGTTCGCCGATCTCAACGACAACGCCGATCTCGCCGAGGAGTACGTCCAGTATCTCGTGCGCTACGTGCTGGACCACTGCGAGGACGACCTCGCCTTCTTCAACAAGTGGGTCGAGGAGGGGATCATCGATCACCTCGCATTCGTGGCTGACAGCGAGTTCGAGCGCATCACCTACACGGAAGCGGTCGAGGTGCTCGAGGCTTCCGGCGAGTCGTTCGAGTACCCGGTGCGGTGGGGCTCAGATCTCCAATCCGAGCACGAGCGCTACCTGACCGAGCAGGTCTTCAACCGTCCCGTCACGGTCACCGATTTCCCCTTCGACTTCAAGGCGTTCTACATGCGGCGCAACGACGACGGGAAGACCGTGGCCGCCATGGACGTGCTCGTTCCCGGTGTCGGGGAGATCATCGGCGGAAGCCAGCGTGAGGAACGGCTCGACGTGCTCGTGGACTCGATGCGCATCAAGGGCATGGATGAAGACCACTACTGGTGGTACCTCGATCTTCGCCGGTTTGGCACCGCACCCCACGCGGGTTTCGGGCTCGGTCTCGAGCGGGTCGTCCAGTTCTGCACGGGCATGCAGAACATCCGTGATGTCATCCCCTTCCCCAGAACCCCGCGAAACGCGGATTTCTAGCTGTACCCGACCGGGTACGTCTGGCCGCCGGTCGTAGTCGCATTCGAGGCGGAGAACATCTGAGCGGAACCGGCGCGCATTGCCCGTTCTGTTCGACCGATCAGAGGGCCGAGGGACATCCCGGATGGGGGGCATCTGGTGGTACCGCAGCTAGCTGCTACGCAGGCCCTGACCGATGAGTGGGTGGCGGATCCGCACCGACAGGCAGGTGACGCAGCCCTCGAGCTTCTCGAACTCAGATATGTCGACCTGCACCGGCCGATACCCCAACGCCGACAAGCGGGCGGCGGACTTCGGCGCCGATGATGACATCAGCACTTGGTCGTCGCCGAGCAACACGACGTGGCCGCCTTCGGGTTCGGGCATCGCCATGAACTTCTCGTAGGTGGCGACCTCGTCAACGAGGTCGGGGTATCCGATGATGGTGCCATCAGGCAACGCCGTCACGGCGGACTTGAGATGAAGCACCTGGCGCACGGGCACGGGGCGCACGAGCCAACCCCGAGAAGAGAGAAGCGTCTCAAGTTGAGCGACCGCAGACGCTGTCGTCCTTTCACCGATCCCCACGTACACGGTGCGACCCACCTTGAGCACGTCGCC
>JASJCF010000017.1 GCA_030066265.1 Acidimicrobiia bacterium
AGCTCCTCAGCTCCTCAGCTCCTCAGCTCCTCAGCTCCTCAGCTCCTCAGCTCCTCAGCTCCTCCACGCGTCGTGCGCTCGGCACGCAGCGGCGGCAGTACCGTGGTGCCATGGCATCCATCACCAAGGCGCTTGCCGGGACGGCGATCGGAGTCGCGGCGATGGGGGCGTGGTCGAGATTCGTCGTCGACCACGATCACGAACTCGATCTGCCGGTACCGGTCGATGAATCCTCGACCATCGCCGGGCCCCACGGAGACATCGCCGTGTACGCCGCCGGCACTGATCTCGATGCGGAACCCGTGGTCTTCGTCCACTCGGTGAACGCTGCGGCGTCCGCATACGAGCTTCGACCGTTGTTCGAGGCATACGCCATCCGTCGGCCGACGTATGCCTTCGACCTACCTGGCTACGGGCACAGCAGTCGAGGGCCGGTGGGGCATTCGGCCGTCACCATGACCGAAGCGGTCGTGGCGGTCCTTCGGATGACCGGACCCGCCCACGTGATCGGGCTGTCGCTCGGTGGCGAGTTCGCCGCACGTGCCGCCGTCGATCATCCGGATCTCGTGCGGTCCCTCACCCTGATCTCACCGACCGGCTTGTCATCGCCAGGCCGCACCCCGAACGCCCCGTGGGTGGAGCGCATGTTCGGGTTGCCGGTGCTCGGGCGTGCTGTGTTCGATTTGCTCGCCACGAAGGTGTCCATCCGCTGGTTCCTCGCGAAGAGCTTCACAGGCGGCCCGGATCCTGGTCTCGTGGAGTACGCCTACGCAACGGCCCACCAAGCGGGAGCCGAACACGCCCCGGCGGCTTTCCTCAGCGGGGTGTTGTTCACGCCGGACGCACTCACAGACCTGTACCTGAGAGTGACCTGCCCAACGTTGGTCCTCTATGACGAGGATCCGTACACGGACTTCGCCCGTCTGCCCGACCTCGTTGAGCACGGGGCGAAGGTGTCGGCTGTGAGGATCGCCGGCACTCGGGGCCTTCCGCACTTCGAGCAGCCAGACGCGGTGATCGAAGCGCTCGACAGGCACATGGACGGATCTGCGGCCAGGTAGCGTCGTTGCGGATGCTCAGCCGTGGCGAGCAGAGTGGTCAGTGGCAGAACCGCAAGTCCGGCAATCGATCACATTGGTCCTCGGCTCTCAGCTCTCAGCTCTCAGCTCTCGCACCGTTCTTGGAGTGTCCTCGCTGATGGCGGAGAGCTGATAGCTGACAGCGGATAGCTCACCGCTCGTAGCCGGCACAGCCCGATACACTGCCGCCACAACCTCATACCGACCCGAGACCGTTGGTGCCCTGATCCGGGCAGAAGCATCGTCGCCAGCGCAGGCCGGACTTCTCTCGAAGCCCCCGCTCGTCTCGCGTCGGGGGCCGTGTCGTTTCAGGGCCCACATGGGGCGAACACGAAAGTCCGTGAGGAGGACGACACATGCCACGACCCGAGAAGGTCCAGGCCGTCGCCGAGATCAAAGAGCGTATCGAGGAGGCCCAAGCGGTGTTCCTCGCCGAGTACGCCGGTCTTTCGGTCAATGAACAGCAGGAGCTGCGACGGGCACTCCGCGCCAACGGAGCCGAGTTCAAGGTCGTGAAGATGACCCTGGCGAGGCGGGCTGCGGACGACCTCGACATCGACAGCCTCGACGAATTGCTGCTCGGGCCCACCGGGTTGACGTTCGCCGACGGCGATCCCGTGAGCGCCGCCAAGGTGCTCAAGGACTTCTCGAAGGACCACGAGGTCTTCGTGGTCAAGGGTGGTCTGCTCGGTGCCGAGTTCCTGACGCCCGAGCGCATCTCCGATCTCGCAGACATCGAGCCGAGGGACGTATTGCTGGCCAAGATCGCCGGCGCCATGAAGGCTCCGCTTGCGAACATGGCCGGATTGTTGGCGGCGTTGCCTCGCAACACCGCCTCGGTGCTCCAGCAGCTGCTCGATCAGAAGGAGGCTGCCGGGGACTCGGCGGATCAGCCCGAGGCTGACGCAGAGTCATCGCCATCGGACGCCGGCGACGACGCAGATGCGGCGCCCGAGGCCCAGGCTGAGGAGACGGCCGCCGCCGACGCTGACGAAGCGGCCGAAGAGGCACCGGCCGAGGATGCTGCGGCCGCCGAGGCCGATGCACCGGCAGCCGAGGCCGATGAGGCCGACGAGACCGATGAAGCTGACGAGACCGAGACCGGATCCGAAGCGACCGAGGAGGCCTCCGCCGAGGCGCAGGCCGACGACACCGAAGACGAAGACGACGAATCCTCTGCCGATGCAGAGTCCGAGGAGAAGTGACATGGCCAAGACGACGACTGAGAAGTTGCTCGAGACGTTCGAGGAGATGAGTGTCCTGGAGCTCTCCGAGTTCCTCAAGGCATTCGAGGAGAGGTTCGACGTGACCGCAGCGGCGCCGGTGGCTGCCGTCGCCGTCGCCGGCGGTGCCGCCGATGGTGGTGGAGCCGCCGAGGAGGAGAAGGACGAGTTCGATGTCGTCCTCACCGCAGCGGGCGACAAGAAGATCCAGGTCATCAAGGAGGTTCGTGGGTTGACGAGCCTCGGCCTCAAGGAGGCGAAGGAGCTCGTCGATGGCGCTCCCTCTCCCATCCTCGAAGGCGTGGACAAGGAGACAGCCGACAAGGCCAAGGAGGCCCTCGAGGGCGCCGGCGGTGCCGTCGAACTGAAGTAGCGAGCTCGAGCTCGCGGTACCCGGTAGCTAGTACCTGGTTCCTGGAGAAGGGGTGGCCGGACGGCCGCCCCTTCTTCGCGCCGGAAGGCTCGGCGTAGGCTGACTGCATGGACGAGCTCGAACCGGAGATCCTCGCGTACTACTCGGCGGAGTGGGATGAGGACGCCCGGCTGCGAAGCGGCCTCAACGAGCTCGAACTCATTCGCACCCAGGAGCTGATCCGGCGTCATCTCGCGGGAACTCGCATGGCTGTCGCCGACATCGGCGGGGGCTCTGGCATCCACGCCGAGTGGCTGCTCCAGGATGGCAACGAAGTCACGCTCATCGATCCCGTCCCGCTCCACATCGAGCAGGCGGATGACCGTCTGGGGGCGGCGCCCGGATTCCGGTCCATGCTCGGCGACGCCCGAGCGCTTCCTCTCGATGACCACAGTGTCGACGCCGCGCTCCTTCTCGGCCCTCTCTACCACCTGACCCAGCGACCCGACCGGATCACGGTGTTCGAGGAGGCGCTCCGCGTGACCAAGCCGGGTGGCTTCGTCGTTGCAGCGGCGATCACGAGATTCGCCTCCCTGTTCGCCGGGCTCCAGGAAGGAGAGATCTTCGTGCCCGAGTTCCAGGCGATCGTCGAAGCCGACGTCGCCACCGGCCAGCATCGCAACGTCGAGGGTCGCGACTACTTCACGACGGCGTTCTTCCATCACCCCGACGAGTTGATCGCAGAGGCCATCGAAGCAGGCCTCGAGGACACCACGGTCTTCGCCGTGGAGGGCCCGGTCATGGCCTCAGCCCAGAATGATCGGTGGTGGAGCAACCCGGAGAAGCGAGAGGTCCTGCTCGGGGTGATCCGATCGGTCGAGACCGAGCCGACGCTCATGGGAATCGGGCCGCACATGCTCCTGATCGCCCGGGCACCGGGCCACGCAAGGCCCGCGGAGCGGCCGGGGGAGACGGGAACGACCTGATGACGCCGATGGGCTCGGTGCTTCCGACCGACCCATTGTCCGACCCTTCTTCGAGCGGCACGAGGCCACGATTCGCCACGCACGTGGGGTTGGGGAATACCTGCGGCGACCGGACGTTGCACGAATAGGTCGATCGCATCCTTGACCGTTGAATTGATCCGTTGTATCGTTTTGCCAACAGTTGAAGAGGTTTCGACGACTCGCCCAAGGTAGAGCCGGGTTAGCTGCGTGCTAGCCCGGATTTGTGCTATTCTCTGCCACCCGCCCGTACCACCTGCCCAGCTTCGCTCAGTTCGCTCAGCTTGCTGGACGCCTAAATGAGGAGGATCCGCGTTGGCCCGTGCGCGTTCCCGTCTGTCGTTCGCCAAGATCCCTGAAGTCCAGGAACTCCCCGACCTGCTCGGCATCCAGAGAGAGTCCTTCGACGCCTTTCTCGAGACCGGTCTCAAGCAGATGTTCGAGGAGGTCTCTCCCATCGAGGACTTCACCGGGAACCTCGCCCTCGAGTTGACCGACCATCGGTTCGACGAACCACCCCTCACCATCGAGGAGGCGAAGGACCGGGATGCCAACTTCTCGCGACCTCTGTTCGTGACGGCTCGCTTCCTCAACAAGGAAACGGGTGAGATCAAAGAGCAGCAGGTCTTCCTGGGTGACTTCCCGATGATGACCGACAACGGGACGTTCATCATCAACGGCACCGAACGAGTCGTCGTGAGTCAGCTGGTACGGAGCCCCGGCGTGTATTTCGACGAGACGCGGGACAAGACATCCGGCAGGTCGGTCTACTCGGCGAAGATCATCCCCGGGCGTGGTGCATGGCTCGAGTTCGACATCGACAAGAAGGACACCATCGGCGTACGCGTGGACCGCAAGCGGCGCCAGTACGTCACCACGTTCCTGCGTGCGCTCGGAATCGCGGAGACCGACGAGGAGATCCTCGAGGTGCTCGGAGACAACGAGCTCGTTCGCAACACGCTCGAGAAGGACCCCACCTCGACCAAGGACGAGGCTCTTCTCGATCTGTATCGGAAACTCAGGCCCGGTGAGCTGACCACGGTGGAATCGGCTCGCAGCCTCATCAAGACCCTCTTCCGCACCGCCAAGCGATATGACCTCACGAGGGTCGGCCGCTACAAGGTGAACCAGAAGCTCGGCGGCGACGCCACCGTGCACATGCTCGACAGCTATCGCGCCGACGAGCAGGGTCTCATCACGGACGAGGACATCGTCAACACGATCACGTACCTCACCGGTCTCCATCGGGGTGAGGAAGGCCACCGCGTCGACGACATCGACAACTTCCAGAACCGGCGGATCCGCACGGTCGGTGAGTTGATCCAGAACCAGATCCGTGTCGGCCTGACCAGGCTCGAGCGGGTGGTTCGGGAGCGCATGACGACGCAGGATCCGGAGTCGATCACACCGCAGACTCTCATCAACATCCGGCCGGTCGTCGCCTCCATCAAAGAGTTCTTCGGCACCTCGCAGCTGAGCCAGTTCATGGACCAGCCGAACCCGCTGGCTTCGATCACACATCGCCGTCGCTTGTCGGCGCTCGGTCCGGGCGGGCTGAGCCGTGAACGCGCGGGATTCGAGGTCCGAGACGTGCACCCGTCGCACTACGGCCGCATGTGCCCGATCGAGACGCCCGAGGGCCCGAACATCGGTTTGATCGGCTCGCTTGCTTCCTATGCGCGTGTCAATCGCTTCGGCTTCATCGAGACGCCGTATCGCAGGGTCGTCGACGGCAAGGTCACCCGCCGTGTCGACTATCTGACAGCCTCCGAGGAAGAGGGGCACGTCATCGCACAGGCCAATGCGCCCCTCGACGCAGACGGTTCGTTCGCAGCCGAGCGGGTGTTGGTTCGCAAGACCGGCGGAGAGGTGGACACGGTCACGCCTGATCAGGTCGACTACATGGACGTGTCGCCCAAGCAGGTCGTATCGGTTGCCACGGCGCTCATTCCGTTCCTCGAGCACGACGACGCAAACCGAGCTCTCATGGGTTCGAACATGCAGCGGCAGGCGGTTCCGTTGGTGACCTCGGATGCGCCTCTCGTCGGCACGGGCATGGAGGAGCGGGCGGCTGCTGACAGCGGCGAGGTCGTGGTCTCGCCGGTGGACGGCGAGGTCGTGTCGGTGACGGGTGATGACATCGTCATCAAGGAAGCCGGGGCCAATCGCAAGCACCGGTTCCCGTTGAAGAAGTTCGAGCGCTCGAACCAGGGAACGTGCATCAACCAGAAGCCCATCGTCGAGGTGGGCGACAAGGTGAAGGCGGGCGATGCCCTCGCAGACGGTGCCTCCACCGAGGACGGTGAGCTGGCGCTCGGAAGGAACCTCCTGGTGGCCTTCATGCCGTGGGAGGGTCACAACTTCGAGGACGCCATCATCATCTCGGAGCGGCTCGTGAAGGACGACGTGCTGACCTCGATTCACATCGAGGAGCACGAGATCGAGGCACGGGACACCAAGCTCGGCGCCGAGGAGATCACCAGGGACATCCCCAACGTCGCCGAAGAGGTCCTCATGGATCTCGACGAGCGCGGGATCATCCGCATCGGGGCCGAGGTGGGCCCTGGCGACTACCTGGTCGGCAAGGTGACCCCGAAGGGGGAAACCGAGCTCACTCCCGAGGAGCGTCTGCTCCGTGCGATCTTCGGTGAGAAGGCACGGGAAGTGCGCGACGTCTCACTGAAGGTTCCCCACGGGGAGTCCGGCAAGGCGATCGCCGTCAAGGAGTTCAGCCGCGAGGACGGCTACGACCTCCCGCCGGGCATGAACGAGCTCGTCCGGGTGTACGTGGCCAAGCAGCGGAAGATCTCAGCCGGTGACAAGCTCGCCGGTCGTCACGGCAACAAGGGTGTCATCGCCAAGATCCTGCCCGAAGAGGACATGCCCTTCTTCGAGGACGGGACCCCCGTCGACATCATCCTCTCGCCACTCGGCGTCCCGTCACGCATGAACCTCGGCCAGGTGCTCGAGACGCACCTCGGCTGGGCAGCTGCAAGCGGCTGGGAGGCTTTCGACGACCTCGAGAGCCCGGCTGCGGGGGGTGCCGGCCCGTGGACGAAGATCGCAACGCCGGTCTTCGATGGTGCCCAAGAAGACGAGGTGCTGAAAGTCCTCGAGAAGTCGCTGCCCAACCGTGACGGCGTTCAGCTGATCAATGCGGACGGCAAGGCGACCCTCTATGACGGCCGCAACGGTGAGCCCTTCGACTCGCCGATCACCGTCGGCTACATGTACATCCTCAAACTCGTCCACCTCGTGGACCACAAGATCCACGCACGGTCGACGGGGCCATACTCGATGATCACGCAGCAGCCCCTCGGCGGGAAGGCCCAGTTCGGTGGGCAGCGGTTCGGCGAGATGGAGGTGTGGGCACTCGAGGCGTACGGCGCCGCCTACGCCCTCCAGGAGCTGCTCACCATCAAGTCGGACGATGTGCGCGGACGCGTGAAGGTCTACGAGGCCATCGTCAAGGGCGAGAACATCCCGGAGCCTGGCATCCCCGAGTCCTTCAAGGTGCTCGTCAAGGAGATGCAATCGCTGTGCCTCAATGTCGAGATGCTCTCGGCCGGTGAGGAAGTGGAGCTCAAGGATCTCGAAGACGACGTCTTCCGGACGGCGGCTTCGCTCGGAATCGACATCTCACGACCGGAACGTCCCGACGTCGAAGTCGGTTGAAGCACGAACGAGAACTGATACGGGAGCAATAGGTGGCACAACTCTTCGATGAACTGAAAATCGGGCTCGCATCATCCGACCAGATCCGTTCGTGGTCCTACGGCGAGGTGAAGAAGCCGGAAACCATCAACTACCGCACCCTCAAGCCGGAGAAGGACGGCCTCTTCGACGAGCGCATCTTCGGACCGACCCGTGACTGGGAGTGCTACTGCGGCAAGTACAAGCGCGTGCGCTTTCGCGGGATCATCTGCGAGCGGTGCGGCGTCGAGGTGACTCGGGCAAAGGTGCGCCGCGAGCGCATGGGCCATATCGAGCTCGCTGCGCCGGTGACGCACATCTGGTTCTTCAAGGGCGTGCCGAGCCGCCTCGGCTATTTGCTCGACATGTCGCCGAAGGAGCTGGAGAAGGTCATCTACTTCGCCGCCTACCTGGTGACGGACGTCGACGACGAGAAGCGTCAGAACGATCTCCCCGATCTCGAGGAGGCGGCTCGCCACGAGCGGCTCCTCATCCTCGAGGAGTTCGAGGAGTGGAAGGAAGCCCGGCTCGAGCGCCTCGAGGGCGAGCTCGCCCAGATGGAGGACGCCGGCGCCAAGCCGAACGAGGTCAACGCTCGCAAGAAGGAAGTCGAGCGCGAGATCAAGGACCGCGAGGACCGGGCGACGGTCGAGGTCGAGCTGCTCGATGAGGCGTTCGACACGTTCAAGGCGCTCAAGCCGCGCGACCTGATCGAGTCCGAGCAGCTCTGGCGTGAGATCGTCGATCGCTACGGCGAGTACTACATCGGTGGCATGGGTGCCGAGTACGTGAAGGATCTCATCTCCCGCACCGACCTCAACGACGAGGTCGACAGGCTTCGGGAGGATCTCGAGGCGAACAGCCAGCAACGACGTCAGCGGGCGATGAAGCGCCTGAAGGTCGTTCAGCCCTTCGCCGACGGCAAGAACGATCCCCAGGGCATGATCCTCGAAGCGATTCCGGTGATCCCCCCGGATCTGCGACCGATGGTCCAGCTCGACGGTGGACGCTTCGCGACGTCGGACATGAACGATCTGTATCGCCGGGTGATCAACCGCAACAACCGTCTCAAGCGGCTGATCGACCTCGGTGCTCCCGAGATCATCGTCAACAACGAGAAGCGGATGCTCCAGGAAGCCGTCGACGCCTTGTTCGACAACGGACGTCGAGGGCGAGCCGTGACGGGCCCCGGGAATCGACCGCTCAAGTCGCTCTCGGACATGCTGAAGGGCAAGCAGGGCCGATTCCGCCAGAATCTGCTCGGCAAGCGCGTCGACTACTCCGGTCGTTCCGTGATCGTGGTGGGTCCCCAGCTCAAGCTCCACCAGGCCGGACTCCCGAAGGTGATGGCCCTGGAGCTGTTCAAGCCGTTCGTGATGAAGCGCCTCGTCGATCTCGACATCGCACAGAACATCAAGGCCGCAAAGCGCATGGTGGAGCGGCGGCGACCCCAGGTGTGGGACGTGCTCGCCGACGTCATCCAGGAGCACCCGGTGCTGTTGAACCGTGCACCGACCTTGCACCGTCTCGGCATCCAGGCCTTCGAACCGGTGCTGATCGAGGGCAAGGCGATTCAGCTGCATCCACTCGTGTGCGAGGCATTCAACGCCGACTTCGACGGGGATCAGATGGCTGTTCACCTGCCGCTGTCGGCAGAAGCCCAAGCCGAGGCACGCGTGCTGATGCTGTCATCGAACAACGTGCTGTCGCCTGCCGATGGTCGCCCCATCGTGACCCCCTCCCAGGACATGATCATCGGGATGTACTACCTGTCCGCCCTGGTGGAAGACGCCCTGGGTGCAGGTCGTGCCTTCGCCACGGTCGAAGAAGCCGTGATGGCGTATGAGCTCGGCGATGTGTCCCTCCACGCTCCCATCAAGCTCCGCGTCGGTGCTCTGGCGGGTGATCCGGAGGTGCACGCACAGCTCAAGCCGCTGCTCGGCGACCTCATCGCAGATGAGCCCGTCGACCCGAATGGCCTCACCGAGACCACGCTCGGGCGCGCCGTGCTCAACGATGCGTTCCCCCCGGGCTTCCCGTACGTGAACGCCGTGTTGTTGAAGTCGGACATCCGCACGCTGGTCGAAGAGGTCATCCACGCCTACGACAAGCCGGACGTCGCGTCGACGCTCGATGCCATCAAGGAGCTCGGATTCCACTTCGCAACCCGGGCGGGCCTCACCATCGGACTCCAGGACGTGAAGACGCCCGACGAGAAGGAGACCATCCTCTCCGACTTCGAGGAGCAGGCGGCCAAGGTGGAGAGTCTCTACCAGCGTGGTGTCATCACCGACGACGAGCGGCGTTCGGAGCTGATCGAGATCTGGACCGTCGCAACCGACCAGGTCAAGGACGCGATGCAAGAGACGCTCCAGGCGGATCCGTTCAACCCGATGGACATGATGGTTCGCTCCGGTGCTCGCGGGAACATCATGCAGCTGCGTCAGATCGCAGGCATGCGTGGCCTGGTGGCCAACCCGAAGGGCGACATCATCCCGCAGCCCATCAAGTCGAACTTCCGCGAGGGGCTGTCGGTGCTCGAGTACTTCATCTCGACGCACGGTGCCCGAAAGGGTCTCGCCGACACCGCCCTGCGCACGGCCGACTCGGGGTATCTGACCAGGCGCCTCGTCGACGTCGCCCAGGAGATCATCATCCACGACGACGAGTCGGATGATCCTGGCCTCGTGATGAAGGTCCGTGACAACGGCCAGCCGGTTCGGCACCTGCGCAACCACATCTTCGGGCGCGTGCTCGCGGATGATGTCAAGGTGGGCCGTGCGGTGGCGGAACTCCCCGACGGGAGGAAGCTCAAGGCTGGATTCGTGCTCGACCGTGAGGCCGTGAACGGCATCACCGAACTCGACGAGGTCGACGAGATCAGGGTGCGCTCACCGCTCACGGACACCAGCCGCCACGGTATCTCGATGCAGTCGTACGGCATCGACCTCGCCACGGGCGGCATGGTCGAGCCAGGCACGGCCGTGGGCATCATGGCCGCACAGTCGATCGGTGAGCCGGGGACGCAGCTGACCATGCGTACGTTCCACACGGGCGGTATCGCCGGTGAGGACATCACGCACGGTCTCCCTCGTGTGCAGGAGCTGTTCGAAGCCCGCACGCCGAAGGGTGTCGCCATCTTGTCCGAGGCGGGCGGCGCCGTGAAGTTCGACGAGGATCCCGAGAACGGCGACCGCTACGTCGTGGTCGTCGATGGCGACGACGAGATCAGGTATCTCCTGCCGGTGCGGGCACGACTCAGGGTCTCCGAAGGCGACATCATCGAACCGGGCACGCAGCTGACGGAGGGTCCATTGGATCCCAAGGAGGTCCTCAACATCCAGGGTGTCCGGGCTGCGCAGCGGTACCTCGTCGATCAGGTCCAGGAGGTCTACCGGTCCCAGGGCGTCGACATCCACGACAAGCACATCGAGCTGATCGTGCGGCAGATGCTCCGGCGGGTACGGATCGTCAATCCCGGCGACGGGCCCTGGCTGCCCGCCGAGTTGGTGGACTCCCAGGAATTCCGGGACGTCAACCGTGAACTGGTCGAGGACGGCAAGCAGCCCGCCGAGGGCCGCCCGGAGCTCATGGGAATCACGAAGGCGTCGCTGGCCACGGATTCGTGGCTGTCCGCTGCGTCATTCCAGGAGACGACCCGGGTGCTCACCGAGGCATCGCTCAACTCCAAGTCCGACTACATGCGTGGGCTCAAGGAGAACGTGATCATCGGCAAGCTCATCCCTGCTGGGACGGGCTCGGACACCTACCAGTCGATCGAGCCGATGCTGCCTGATGCTGCCGTGCCCACGGCGGCGAGTTTGTTCGGCGAGGTGGATCTCGAGGCGGCTGACGATGCGCTTCCGCAGGATCCAGCCGAGTGGCTCGCTTCGTTGGGAGCTTCGACCGCCGACGTTTCGACGGCGGAGGAAGTGCTCGAGGAGAGCTGATCGCCACCGGCGAAGGCCATGTGTGAAGGGGCGCCCGAATGGGTGCCCCTTTGTGCTGGGGTGCCCCTTCGTACTTCTCAGGATCCCCGGCGGACCTGTCTCACCACCCGAGCGTGCCAGGGCCCCCTTGAATGGGCGTTCGATCTCAGTGGCGATCCAGCTGCCGTGGATGTCGCCGTCGAGCAGCGCTGGACGGAGGGGGCCCCATTTGGTTCGCTCTCCGCCGTTGGGGGAAACTCGACGGAATGGTCTGTTGCGCCGGATGGGAGTTCAGCCGCCGAGCGCCACGCGGCGCTCCGTGATCGCCTCCCGGATCAGAGCGCGAATGGCTGGGTCTGCGGCGTCCTCGGACGATGCCAGCTTCACATGACGCAGCGACTTGCCGGAGCCCTCGAGCAACCCATCGGGATCGGGCAACCCGGCGCCGTGGTAGAAGCCGAGATTCAGGTGTCGGGTGTGGGGCATGAGATAGACATACGCCTCACTCATCTTCTTCGGGCCGTGGCCGTAGGCAACGCTGCGCTCTCCCGGTCTCGGGACCTCCACGGTCTCGGGGTGGAGCGCGATGATCTCGGAACGCATCTCGATGAGCAGGTCACGGACGACACCCTGCGAAAGGGCCACCACATCATCGAATGTGCCGAGTCGATCGTCCGTCTGCATCGGGTCGACGATAGTTGAGGGCCAGCGCAGCGTTCGGGCGGTCGTCGTGTTCACGTGTGCGGTCTCGTTGGGGAGGGCTTCTCCGAGCCACGGCAGCCGATTCGCAGTGTCACCAGCCGAGCGTGCCAGGGCCGCCTTTGAATGGGCCTTCGATCTCAGTGGTGATCCAGCCGCCGTAGAAGTCGCCGGGCTGCGCCTTCACCACCTCGCCTCCGACCGTGCACCGATCCATCCGTCCCGGGTAGAACGCTACGTGGTCGGTGAGGGCCTCGTAGCCGGTGCGCGGTGCGGCGTACCCCCAGGCTGCGTTTTCGGCGATCGTCTCGCCGACGACGACGTCCCAGTAGCTGGCGAGCCCCTTGAACTCGCACACGGTCGAGCGGTTGGTGGGAGACAGCACGTCGCGATCGATGTCGGCGATCGGGACATAGAAGGTCGGGGGATGGGACGTCTCGAGGACGCGCAGCGCACGTGACGTGCGAGCGATGGTCCGCCCGCCGAACTCGACCGTCACGAGACGGTTGTCGCGGTCGAGTTTCGGCGGACGGGGATAGTCCCAGACCGACTCGGTCTGGGGCGGTGTCGAGGCGTCGGTCATCTCACCCTGGATTCGGCGACCTCATCGGTGTTGGATGGGGGGCAAGGTTCTCAATGCTTAGTTCCTTAGTTAAGATGTAAGCATCTTGTCGTGAAAGGGAAGGACCATGACGCTGATCGAGGCTCCAACACGCACGCTCCGGGCCGTCGACGGGAACGAGGCCGCTGCGTCTGTGGCGTATCGGACCAACGAGGTCCTGGCGATCTACCCCATCACCCCGTCGTCGCCCATGGGCGAGTTGTCGGACGCATGGGCGAACCTGGAGCAGCCGAACGTCTGGGGCAACATCCCCGATGTGGTCGAGATGCAGAGCGAGGCGGGAGCCGCAGGGGCCGTTCATGGAGCCCTCCAAGGTGGCGCCTTGACGTCGACGTTCACGGCCTCCCAAGGGCTGCTGCTGATGATCCCGAACATGTACAAGATCGCAGGTGAGCTGCTGCCGTCCGTCTTCCACGTCGCGGCTCGCTCGGTTGCGACTCACGCGCTGTCGATCTTCGGGGATCACAGCGATGTCATGGCAACCCGGCAGACGGGCTGGGCGATGCTGGCTTCCAACTCGGTCCAGGAAGCGCACGACATGGCGCTCATCGCCCAGGCCGCGACACTCGAGAGCCGCGTCCCGTTCGTGCACTTCTTCGATGGATTCCGGACCTCGCACGAGGTCAACATGATCGAGCAGCTCTCCGACGACGACATCCGAGCGTTGATCCCGATCGACGGCGTCCTGGCCCATCGGTCGCGCAGGCTCGATCCCGATCGGCCGGTGATCCGCGGCACGGCCCAGAATCCCGATGTCTTCTTCCAGGCCCGCGAGGCGTGCAACCCGTACTACGAGGCGGTTCCCGACATCGTCCAATCGGTGATGGATCGCTTCGGCGAGCACACCGGGCGCAGCTATCGACTCTTCGACTACGTCGGGGCGCCAGACGCAACCGATGTGATCATCATGATGGGATCGGGGGCGACAACGGCCGAGCACACCGTCAACGCCCTCGTCGAACGGGGTGAGAAGGTCGGTCTGCTCAAGGTCCGGCTGTTCCGGCCGTTCTCGCCGGAAGCGCTCATCGCCGCCCTCCCGTCGACCGTGCACAACATCGCCGTTCTCGACCGCACGAAGGAGCCCGGTGCCGTCGGCGAGCCGCTGCTGCAAGATGTGATGACCTCCGTGCTGGAGGGAACCCAGACGGGCCGGACTTCGTGGCCGGTCGTCCCGAGGATCATCGGCGGCAGATACGGGCTCTCCTCCAAGGAGTTCACCCCCGCCATGGCGGCCGGCGTCTTCGCCGAGGTCGCCAAGGAAGAGCCGAAGCGGCGGTTCACCGTGGGCATCGTCGACGACGTGACCGGGCTCTCGATCGACTACGACAAGGACTTCGACTCCGGACCGAAGAAGAAGATCCGTGCCCTGTTCTACGGCCTCGGTGCCGACGGCACCGTCGGCGCCAACAAGAACACGGTGAAGATCATCGGTGATGAGACGCCGATGTACGCACAGGGCTACTTCGTCTACGACTCCAAGAAGTCCGGCGCCATGACCACGTCGCACGTCAGGTTCGACGAACAACCCATCGAAGCGTCCTACCTGATCGACGATGCGAACTTCGTGGCATGCCATCAGTTCGAGTTCCTCTCGAAGGTCGATGTCCTGGACAAGGCACACGACGGTGCGGTCTTCCTGCTCAACAGCCCGTACGGCCCCGACGAGGTGTGGAGCCGGCTCCCGTTGGAAGTCCAGCGTCAGATCATCGACAAGCGCCTCGACTTCCACGTCATCGATGCGAGCGCAGTGGCTCGCGAGGCAGGCCTGGGTCAGCGCATCAACACCGTGCTCCAGACCTGCTTCTTCGCCCTCGCGGACGTCATACCGATCGACGATGCGATCAGCGCCATCAAGCGAGCGATCGACAAGTCGTACGCCAAGTTCGGTGAAGTCGTGATCGCTCGCAACAACGCCGCGGTCGATGGTGCGATCTCGGCGCTCCACAAGGTGCCGATTCCCGACGAGGCAGACTCGACGTTCTCGATGCGATCGCTCGTCCCTGACGAGGCACCTGACTTCGTCCAGCGGGTGACGTCCATGATGATGGCGGATCAGGGCGACCTGCTCCCGGTGTCGGCGATGCCCGTCGATGGCACGTTCCCGACAGGGACGACCAAGTACGAGAAGCGGAGCATCGCGCTCGACATCCCGATCTTCGACCCCGAGATCTGCATCGAGTGCGCCAAGTGCGCATTGGTCTGCCCGCACGCCGCCATCAGGCTCAAGGTCTTCGACGAGTCGGCGCTCGACGGCGCACCGGAGAGCTTCAAGTACCGCACCTTCCGGAGCCGGGAGGTCACCGACGCCCTGATGACCATCCAGGTTGCGCCGGATGACTGCACGGGATGCTCGGTGTGCGTCGACGTGTGCCCGGCGAAGTCCAAGACGGAGGTCAAGCACAAGGCGATCAACATGGAGCCGAAGTCCGATCACCTCGCAGCCGAGCGTGAGAACTGGGACTTCTTCCTGTCGATCCCCGAGTCTCCGCCGGAAGTGGTCCGCCCGGACACCATCAAGGGATCCCAGGCGATGGAACCGCTCTTCGAGTTCTCCGGAGCATGCTCCGGGTGCGGTGAGACGCCATACGTCAAGCTGATCAGCCAGATCGTCGGCGATCGTCTCCTCGTCGCCAACGCAACGGGTTGCTCCTCGATCTACGGGGGGAACCTTCCGACGACGCCGTGGACGACCAACGCGGAGGGCCGAGGGCCCGTGTGGGCGAACTCCCTCTTCGAGGACAACGCCGAGTTCGGCATGGGCATGCGGCTCGCTCTCGATGGGGAGATCCAGGAGGCGCGTCGGCTCGTCAGCGAACTCGCTCACGAGGTCGGCGACGACCTCGCAGCCGAGTTGCTCGGCGCGCATCAGCTGTCGGACGCCGACATCGAAGAGCAGCGACGTCGGGTCGCACTCCTCCTCGACGTGCTCGCAAGCGTCGATGACGAGCGTGCCAGGCGCCTCGAGGCCGTTGCCGGTTCTCTCGCCCGCAAGAGCGTGTGGATCATGGGTGGCGATGGCTGGGCCTACGACATCGGATTCGGAGGGCTCGACCACGCCATGGCTTCCGGCCTCAACGTCAACATCCTGGTGATGGACACCGAGGTCTACTCGAACACCGGTGGCCAAGCGTCCAAGGCGACGCCGAGGGGCGCCGTTGCGAAGTTCGCCGCCGGGGGCAAGCCGACCGGCAAGAAGGACCTCGGGCAGATCGCCATGTCCTACGGGCAGGTGTACGTCGCCCAGATCGCCATGGGGGCGAACAACATGCAGGCCGTCAAGGCGATCGCCGAGGCCGAGTCCTACGACGGGCCTTCGCTGGTGATCGCATACTCGACCTGCATCGCCCACGGCATCGACATGGCGACCTCGATGGGTCATCAGAAGGACCTCGTCGACACGGGCTATTGGCCGCTGTATCGCTACGACCCGCGGTTGGTCGACGAGGGCAAGCAGCCGTTCCGGCTGGACAGCCGGCCACCGAGTCGGCCGTTCGCCGAGGTTGCGTTGAAGGAAGCGAGATACGCGGTGCTGTCGAAGACGAACCCTGAGGGTCACGCTCATCTGATGGATCTCGCACAGCAGGACATCGAGGATCGGTGGGGCCTGTACGAGGGCTTCACGGAGATCGATCGGATCCAGATCGACGAGGAGGGCGAAGAATGACGGCCGACCTGTCCACGAGCTACCTCGGGATGACGTTCGCGAACCCGATCGTTGCATCCTCGTCGCCGATGACCGAGTCCATGGACGCACTGCTTGCGCTCCAGGAATCGGGCATCGGGGGCGTGGTGCTCCCGTCGCTGTGGGAGGAGCAGATCGAGCACGAGGCCATGGAGATGCAGCGCCTCTACGAGGTCACTGCGGATTCGTTCGCCGAATCCCTTTCGGGCTACTTCCCTGAGTACCAGGACTACGCGACGAGGACGGAGTCGTACCTCGCTCACCTGGTGGAGGCGAAGCAGGCTCTGGAGATCCCGGTCATCGCCTCCCTCAACGGCACGACGCGAGGAGGATGGACTCACTACGCGAAGAAGATCGAGGAGGCAGGCGCCGACGCGCTGGAGCTCAACGTCTACCTGATCCCCACGGATCCGTACGCAAGTGGGCGTGATGTCGAGAAGCGATACCTCGATCTCGTGTCGGCGGTCCGGGCCGAGGTGTCGATCCCCCTCGCCGTCAAGATCGGCCCCTACTTCTCATCGCTGCCGAACATGGCGAGAGAGCTGGTGGATGCCGGAGCCGACGGGTTGGTGTTGTTCAATCGGTTCTTCCAGCCAGACATCGACCTCGAGTCACTCGAGGTGGTGCCGAGGGTGAGCTTGTCGCCCAGGTCGGCCCTGCTCCTCCCGCTCCGATGGACGGGCATCCTCTGCGGACAGGTCCAAGCGAGCTTCGGGATCACCTCCGGCGTGCACACCGCCGAGGACGCGCTCAAGGCGATTCTCGTGGGGGCAGATGTGGCGATGATGGCGTCTGCGCTGCTTCGCGGCGGCGCAGATGTGGTGTCGACCATGCTCGGCGAGATCCAGCAGTGGCTCGACGAGCACGAGTACGACTCGATCGAGCAGATGAAGGGGTCGATGGCCATCGGCTCGTCGGCGAACCCGGATGCGTTCGTCCGTGCGAACTACATGAAGATCCTGACCACCTACACATCGCAGGTGAGTTGAACTTCGAGTCCCGAGTCCCGAGTCTCGAGTCTCGTGCCCCGATTCGAGGTGCTGTTCGCGGTGAGCCGTGGGAGCGGATCGTCCGTGAGGCGATAGCCTCCTGGCATGCTTCGGTTTCGGCTGTTCGGCATACCGGTGGGCGTCCATGTGACCTTCCTGTTCATCGCGCTCCTGGGTGCTACGGCGTATCGGGGGTTCGACATCGCCCTCTGGACCGTGGCCGTCTTCCTGGCGATCCTGGCCCACGAGATGGGTCATGCCCTGACTGCCCGGGCCTTCGATGCGAAGGACGTCAGCGTCACGCTGTACGGGCTCGGCGGCGTCACGACGTATCGGCACGGAGCGAACGGGATGACCCACGGCAGATCCTTCTTCGTGTCCGCCGCCGGGTCGTTCGTCGGCATCGTGCTCGGTGGGGCCGTCTGGCTGCTCGGCAGGAACGGTGCCTTCTCGGGCGTGTCCCCCGAGGTGGAGGTGTTCCTCGAGTCGTTCGTCTTCGCTGCGTTGGTGTGGGGGGTGCTCAACTGGGTCCCCATCGTCCCTCTCGACGGCGGCCACATGGTCGAGAGCCTCGCTGCGATGGTCAACGAGCGAAGGGCTCCGCTGATCGGCCAGATCGTGACCTGGGTTGCAGTCGCCATCGTCGTGCCCCTCGCCCTGGTCAATGGTCAGCAGTTCGCAGCGATCCTGGTGGTGCTCTTCGCCCTTGCGGGCATTCGGGACTATCGGGCCAAGGTCGAGGCACAGAAGGCGAAGGATCGGGAGGATGCCCGAGCACGCGGCGTGGTGATCCCCGATGACGTCCAATCTCCCCCGTCCTCGTCGTCGCCACCATCGGCGGACCGACCGCCGCAACGATCGCCCTCCGACGACGGTGATCACGCGCGCCGACCGGATACCCCTGAATTCCCGATCTGACGGTCAGCGAGCCGAGGGTTCAACGAGCTGAAGGTTCGACGAGCTGAGGGTTCCAGGGTGAGACCGGGTCTCTGCACGAATCGAGCGGATCGAGGCGTTCGCCCGCAATGAAGGCTCAGGAGACGGCGGTGCCGGAGCGTCGGATCCGTTCGGCGAGATCGACGGTCTCGCGCCCCGGAGGGCAGCCGTACTCCGCATCGAGGGTCCGCCTCGTCTCCTCGAACGCCCCGAGCGCGTCGGCCGGCCTACCGGACCGGCACAGGGCGAGCATGAGCTGGCGGAGGAGCCGTTCGCGCGTCGGATGCTTGGCGACGAGACCTTCGAGCTCCGGGATGATCTCCTGATGGCGACCGAGCCCGATCTGGACGGCGATCCGATCTTCTCTGGCACCCCAGTGCAGCTCAGTGATGCGCCGGATCTCGGGCTGGGCGAATTCGTCGTAGGTGAACTCGGCATACGGCGGATTGCGGAACCAACTCTCAGCGGCGAGGAACGTCGACTCCGATGCCACGAGGTGGTCGTTCATGGCCTCGGCTCTGGCGATGCGGACGAGACCCTCGGCGATCGCAACGTCGAACTCGTCTGTCTCGAGGTCGAGGTGGTAGCCGGCGGGCGTGGAGACGAGCCGGCATGCGCCGTCTCCTCGGTGGCACCCGAAGACGCTCCGTAGTGACGAGATCGCGACGTGGAGGCCGTGTCTCGCGGAATCTGGCGGCCGCGCCCCCCAGACTTCCTCGATGAGGATGTCGGCGGGTACCAGCGATTCTCGATGAATGAGCAGGGCGGCCAGCACGGCCCGGGCCTTGGACTTGGCGATCGGCACGTCCTGGCCCTCGCGAGTCACCGTGAGCGTGCCGAGCGCCGTCACCATCAGGTCCTCGCCTGCGAGCGGTGCCGAGGGCCGAGACCCTTCCGGGGCGAGGACGCCGGGCGAATCTCGGTGGCCTGCATCCAGCCCACTTGGCTCGATGTCACCCGCGTCGGGAAACAGGGGTTGCACCGCTCCCACGAGCCGAACCCACACTGAAGGCCCCCCAGAAATCCTCTCACCCAACCGTATCAAGTTCTCGGCCCACATTCGAGCGATCGTCACCTCGATCGTCTGAGAGCGTCCTTGCTGGTGCCACCGATCAGGCACACCGTGTGATAGGGTCGCCTCCCGGCCGGGATGCCGGCCCGTTCTTGCGCGTTAGGAATCGGGCTGGATATACTCCCGTCTGGTTTTTCCCAGCCGAACCCGCCGGTACCCGGAGGCGTGCATGCACGCTGTTGTGCCGGAAGCGGTTCACACAAGGGCTCGGTCCCGTTGTGCACGTCGCAACGAGGCCGATTTTCGTTCGTCAGAGGGCCTCGATACCCGAGTATCGGGTCGAGGTGTGTCGAAGAGAGAGCTAGAGCAACAGGTGCCAACCGTACAGCAGCTGGTCCGCCAGGGCCGGAAGCCGAAGCCGAAGAAGCAGCGAACCGTCGGCCTCGCTGGTTCCCCGCAGCGACGCGGGGTGTGCACGCGCGTGTACACCGTCACACCGAAGAAGCCGAACTCAGCGCTTCGCAAGGTCGCCCGTGTCCGACTGTCATCGCAGATGGAGGTGACCGCCTACATCCCCGGTGAGGGGCACAACCTCCAGGAGCACTCGATCGTCCTCGTGCGTGGCGGCCGTGTGAAGGACCTCCCGGGTGTGCGTTACAAGGTCATTCGAGGCGCCCTCGACGCCGCCGGCGTCGAAGGCCGAAAGCAGTCCCGTTCTCGCTACGGCACGAAGAAGGAGTCCTGACCCATGCGTCGCGCTCCCGCTGAAGTACGCAAGCTCAATCCGGACCCGATCTACCAATCGGTGCTGGTGACCCAGATCATCAACAAGGTGCTCCTCAAGGGCAAGAAGGGCGCCGCTCGCCGCATCGTCTACACCGCAATGGACATCGTCGAGCAGCGGACCGGCTCGGACCCGCTTCCCACGCTCAAGCGTGCGATCGACAACGTGCGGCCCACCCTCGAGGTGCGGAGTCGCCGTGTCGGCGGATCCACGTACCAGGTCCCGGTCGAGGTCCGGCCCCGACGCGCCCAAACCCTGGCCGTCCGCTGGCTCGTCGAATTCGCCCGCAAGCGGCGTGAGCGAACGATGGCCGAGCGCCTTGCGAACGAGATCTTGGATGCAGCCAACCGCACCGGCGCTGCAGCCAAGCGCCGCGAAGACGTCCACAAGATGGCGGAGTCCAACAAGGCCTTCGCCCACTATCGCTGGTAGCAGATCATGGCACGACTCATCCCACTCGAAACCATCCGCAACATCGGAATCATGGCCCACATCGACGCGGGCAAGACCACGACGACGGAGCGGATCCTCTACTACACGGGACGCACCTACAAGATGGGTGAAGTCCATGAGGGCGCGGCCGTCATGGACTGGATGGAGCAGGAGCAAGAGCGCGGCATCACCATCACATCCGCTGCCACCACCTGCGAATGGGATGGGCACACGATCAACATCATCGACACACCCGGCCACGTCGACTTCACGGTCGAGGTCGAGCGCTCGCTCCGTGTGCTCGACGGCGCCGTCGCCGTGTTCGATGCCGTGTCGGGCGTCGAACCGCAGTCGGAGACGGTGTGGAGGCAGGCGGACAAGTACGGCGTCCCTCGGATCTGCTTCATCAACAAGATGGACCGGATCGGCGCGGACTTCTACGCAGCGACGCAATCCATCGTCGATCGGCTCGGGGGCAACCCCGTCGCCATCCAGATTCCCATCGGTGCCGAGTCCGACTTCCGCGGCGTCATCGACCTCGTCGAGATGAAGGCCATCTTGTGGCACGACGAGGAAGGCAAGGAGCGGGAAGTCACTGACATCCCGGAGGAGTACCGCGAGGAAGCCAACGACTGGCATCACAAGATGCTCGACGTCGTGGCCTCCGAGGACGAGACCCTGATGGAGAAGTACCTCATGGAGGAGGACCTGGATCCCGACGAGATCCGCACGGTCATCCGCATGGGCACGATCAATCGCGACTTCGTACCGGTGATGCTCGGGAGCGCCTTCAAGAACAAGGGCGTCCAGCCTCTGCTCGACGCCGTTGTCGCCTACCTGCCCAGCCCCGTCGACCTGCCCCCGATGGTCGGGTTCAAGCCCGGCAACGAAGACGAGGCGATGGAGCGAAAGCCCACCGATGACGAGCCGTTCTCGGCGCTCGCCTTCAAGATCATGTCCGATCCGTACGTCGGCAAGCTCACGTACTTCCGGGTCTACTCGGGCAAGGCGAACAAGGGCGATGCCGTCATCAACACCACGGACGGCAAGAAGGAGCGCTTCGGTCGCCTGCTGCGGATGCACGCCGCCAAGCAGGAGGACATCGACGAGATCCAGACCGGCGACATCGTCGCCGCAGTGGGCCTCAAGCACACGAAGACCGGCGACACCCTGTCGGACTCGAGCCATCCCATCCAGCTCGAGTCGATGACGTTCCCGGATCCCGTGATCTCGGTGGCCATCGAGCCCAGGACCAAGGGAGACCAGGACAAACTGGGCAACGGCCTCTCGCGCCTTGCAGAAGAAGACCCCACCTTCACCGTCCGCACCGATGACGAGACAGGGCAGACGATCATCGCCGGCATGGGCGAGTTGCACCTCGAGGTCATCGTCGATCGCCTCTTCCGCGAGTTCAAGGTCGAAGCCAATGTCGGCAGGCCCCAGGTCGCGTACCGCGAGACGATCAAGAAGCCTGCGAGCAAGGTCGACGCGAAGTTCAAGCGCCAGACCGGCGGCTCCGGCATGTACGGGCACGTGGTGATCGACATCGAGCCACTCGAGCCCGGTACCGGATTCGAGTTCGAGGACGCCGTGAAGGGCGGAAACGTCCCACGCGAGTACATCCCGGCAGTCGAGAAGGGCATCCGAGAGGCCCTCGACGGAGGCATCATCGCCGGCTACCCGCTCGTCGACCTGAAGGCCCGGCTCATCGACGGGTCGAGCCACAACGTCGACTCGAACGAGATGGCGTTCAAGATCGCCGGGTCGATGGCGCTTCAGGAAGCGGCCAAGACCGCAGGGGTCAAGCTGCTCGAACCGGTCATGGAGCTCGAGGTGGTGACACCCGAGGACTACATGGGCGATGTGATCGGCGATCTGTCCTCACGACGCGGCAAGGTCGAGTCCATGGACACTCGCGGCCAGGCCAGGGTGATCAACGCGCTGGTCCCGCTCGCCGAGATGTTCGGCTACGCGACCGACCTGCGATCTCGTACCCAGGGACGTGCCACCTACACGATGCAGTTCCATTCATATCAGGAAGTTCCGACAGCGGCCGCTCAAGAAATCGTGGCCAAGGTCAGAGGCGAATAGGAGACCACACGATGGCGAAAGAGAAGTTTGAGCGGACGAAGCCGCATGTGAATATCGGGACGATGGGTCATATTGATCATGGGAAGACGACGTTGACGGCGGCGATCACGAAGACGTTGGCTGAGGCTGGTGTTGGTGCGTCGGAGTTCACGGCGTTTGATGATATTGATAAGGCGCCTGAGGAGCGTGAGCGGGGGATCACGATTGCGATTGCGCATGTGGAGTATGAGACGGATAACCGTCATTACGCGCATGTGGATATGCCGGGGCATGCGGATTATGTGAAGAACATGATTACGGGTGCTGCGCAGGTGGATGGCGCGATTTTGGTGGTGTCTGCTGCGGATGGTCCGATGCCTCAGACGCGTGAGCATGTGTTGTTGGCGCGTCAGGTGGGTGTGCCGGCGATTGTGGTGTTCATGAACAAGGTTGATCAGGTTGATGATGATGAGTTGTTGGATCTGGTGGAGCTCGAGGTTCGTGATTTGTTGAATGAGTATGAGTTCCCGGGTGATGACATTCCGGTGGTTCGTGGGTCTGCGTTGAATGCGCTTGAGGGGGATGCGGATGCGGCGGCTCAGATCATGGAGCTCATGAATGAGGTTGATTCGTATGTCCCGGAGCCTGAGCGGGAGACGGAGAAGCCGTTTGCGATGCCGATTGAGGATGTGTTCTCGATTACGGGTCGGGGGACGGTGGTGACGGGCCGGATTGAGCAGGGGACGCTCGAGGTTGGTGATCAGGTCGAGATTGTTGGGTTGCGTGATTTGCAGACGACGACGGTGACGGGGATTGAGATGTTCCGGAAGTTGTTGGATGAGGGTCGTGCTGGGGACAATGTCGGGTTGTTGTTGCGGGGGATTGGGAAGGATGATGTGGAGCGTGGCCAGGTGGTTGCGGATCCGGGTTCGATCACCCCGCATACGGATTTTGAGGCGAATGTGTATGTGTTGACCAAGGATGAGGGTGGTCGGCACAATCCGTTCTTTGATGGGTATCGGCCTCAGTTCTATTTCCGGACGACGGATGTGACGGGTGAGGTGAAGTTGCCGGGTGGTACTGAGATGGTGATGCCGGGTGATAACACGGAGATGACGGTGGTGTTGGGGAAGCCGATTGCGATGGATGAGGGGTTGCGGTTTGCGATCCGGGAGGGTGGCCGCACGGTGGGTGCTGGGCGAGTCACCAAGATCCTCAAATAGAG
>JASJCF010000018.1 GCA_030066265.1 Acidimicrobiia bacterium
CGAAGACGATCCGCCGGACGTTTCGGGGGTCGGTGAAGCCCAAACGCGGAGGGAATGATCGTCGACACCCAGCAGTGTGCGCTGGTGTCAGATCACCCGATCGAGAAAGCTCTCGATCGCCTCGGCCGTCACGACGGGGTCGTCTTGGAGCGGATTGTGGCCTGTCCCCGGAACGATCACCATCTCGGCGGCCGGCATGGCGTCGGCGAGACGCTCGGCGATCCCCGTATAGACAGCGTCCTTCTCTCCCGCCAGGACGAGCACGGGCATGCTGATCTCGCCGAGCCGAGACCACACGACGGGCTGGGATCCCTGCCCGTATCCCCGGAGGGCGGCCGCGAGTCCGGCGGATGTGTTCTCCGCGCGGAGCGCTCGATCCCTCTGTCGATCCTGATCGGATCGATGCGATGTCGCCGTGATGCCCGTGGTCGTCCACTCGTCGAGGAAGCGGTCGAGGCCGAGCAACTCGATCCGAGCAGCTCGTGCATCGTCCTGGGTCAGCCGATTCCTCCGGTCCTGTTCGATCTCGATGCCGGCATTCGCCGAAACCAGGACCAGGGCGTTGAACAGATCAGGGCGCGCAAGAGCGGCGAGGAGCGCCATGCGGCCACCCTGGCTGTAGCCCATCGAGGGGAGTGGGTGTTCGAGGACCTCTGCGAGGTCCACGATTGAGCCGACCACGCTGTCGACATCGGCATCCTGGCTGGCACTGCCGCCGTGGCCAGGCAGATCCGGAGCGATCAGGCTCCAATCGAGCGACGAAGCCAGATCCTCGAACTGGCTGCCGGTCAGGCTGAAGCCGTGGAGGGCCAGGAGCTGCTCCCCTGCGCCGAACCGCCGGACGTGGAGCATGTGGGTCTACTCGTCGATGGGGATCTCGGTCGTCAGGACCTTGTAGATCACGGCGGCGATCACGACGATCGCCGCAACGAAGATGAGCTTCTTCATGGCCACGATGCTACTGCGATCGGGTGGCCAGACCCTCGGGAGCGGACGCCGCTCCGGTCCCGTCTTCCGGCACGCCGGTACCCTGTCGGCATGCCTGATTCCCCGTCAGACACGGCGGTCTCGTCCTCCCGACGGCTCTTGTTCGCCGCCACTGCCTGGGCGACCCTCAGCTTCACCGTCCTCGTGATCTTGGGAGGGACAGTTGTTCGGGCAACGGGATCCGGTGATGGATGCGGTGAGAGCTGGCCCAAGTGCGGAGACCAGTTCATACCTCCGAACCCGACCGTCGAAACGCTCATCGAGTTCTCCCATCGTGCTTCGTCGTTCCTCGCCGGCATCGGCGTCGCCATCGTGTTCTTCCTCGCCTTGTGGGTGTTCCCGAGAGGTCACCTCGTGCGAAAGGCGGCGACATGGTCGGGCATCTTCCTCGTGCTCGAGGCCCTGCTCGGAGCGGCCCTGGTGCTGTTCGGATGGGTGGACGACGATGTGTCACTCGGACGGACGATCGTGGTCCCGCTCCACTTGGCGAACACGTTCTTCCTGCTGGGTGCCCTCACGCTGACGGCATGGTGGGGCAGTGGCCGTGCGCTTCCTCGACGAACGCTGTCGTCGGCGTCTGGGCGGTGGATCGTCGTCGGTGCCATCTTGATCGTCGTGATCGGAGCCACCGGCGCGCTCAATGCCCTCGCCGACACCATCTTCCCCGCCGACTCCGTGGCCGGAGACCTCGCCGACAAGTTCGGTCCGACGGCACCCCTGCTCTCGCGCCTGCGGCTGGTTCACCCCCTCGTTGCGGTCGTCGCCGGGATGATCGTGGCGTGGATCGCATCCGGTCAGGCGAGGTCGGGATCCGAGATGACCCGTCGCGCAGCATCCGCCGTGACGCTGATCGTGCTCAGTCAGATGTTCATCGGCATTGCGAACATCTACTTCCTGACCCCCCTGTCGCTTCAGGTGATCCATCTCGTCGTCGCCGATGCGCTGTGGATCGCATATGTCATCTTCGCCGCCTCGTGGCTTGGCGAGCCTGCGCGAAGTCGAGCTGAGGCAACGGTCCCGGTGTGACAAGGGACACGTCGACGCGCCCCTGGTCTGTGGCTCGCACCTATCTCGAGCTGACGAAGCCTCGCATCATCGAGCTCCTGCTCATCACGACCATTCCGGCCATGGCCGTTGCCGCAGATGGATGGCCGGGGCTGGGCCTCGTCGTGATCACGCTGATCGGCGGTGCACTGTCCGCTGGTGGCGCGAACGTGATCAACCAGGTCTACGACGACGACATCGACCGTCTGATGCGCCGGACCGAGCAGCGTCCCCTTCCGACGGACCGTGTGTCGAAGCGGGCTGCGACCGTCTTCGGTGTCGCTTTGGGGATCGGCGGCTTCGTGGTGCTTGCTGTCGGCACGACAGTGCTTGCGGGCATCCTCTCCGTCGTGGCGTACCTCTTCTACGTGTTCGTCTACACGATGACGTTGAAGCGTTCGAGCACCCAGAACATCGTGATCGGCGGAGCCGCAGGTGCCATGCCTGCGCTCATCGGATGGGCGGCAGTCACCGGAGATCTCGGGCTGGGAGCCTGGGTCATGTTCGGGATCATCTTCTACTGGACGCCACCCCACTTCTGGGCGCTCTCGCTGAAGTACGAATCCGACTATCGAGCCGCCGGCGTGCCGATGCTCCCGGTGGTGGTCGGTGAGCGTTCGACGCTCGACGAAATCCTCTCGTACTCGATCGTGACCTTCGGCGTCTCGGTGTTGCTCATCCCCGCAGCCGGCATGAGCGCCATCTACGTGACGACAGCACTCGTGCTGGGCGCCGGTCTCATCGCCTATGCCCTGCGCGTGCACGGCGACCGATCGGTTGCGATGCGATACTTCGGCTTCACCAACGTCTACCTCGCAGGCGTCTTCCTCGCCATGCTCGTGGACAAGGTGGTCATCGACGACTTCGCCGTCGGACGCACGGCATGGCTGGTGCTCGGATCGGCGGTCACAGTGCTCGGCCTCGGCATGGTGGCCGCCGTCGAACGACGGCCCGGCATGCGTGCCGAGGGAATCTCGCCCACCCGCCATGCCCTCGAGGTGGGCGTCACGATGGCGTTCGGAGCCGGGCTCGTCATTGCGGTATGGATGGCGTCCTGACGGGAGACCGACATGGTGGAGGACACGGCCCCGATCCGGGTGGAGGAACGTTTCGACGAGACCGCCGTTGCTCGCTACCTCCAAAGCGAACTGCCGTCGCTTGTCGCAGACGGACAGGTTTCTTTCGATCAGTTCCCTGGCGGTGCCGCCAATCTCACCTACCGTGCGGTCACGGCAGACGGCACCGAGCTGGTCCTACGCCGTGCACCGCTTGGTCGTGTGGCCGAGGGGAGCCACGACATGGCACGCGAGTACCGGGTGCTGTCACGGTTGTGGAGGGAGTATCCGCTGGCACCGAGGGCCTATGCCTACTGCGACGATGCCACCGTGATGGGGAAGCCCTTCTTCGTCATGGAGCGGAGGGAGGGATACGTGGTGCGGGACCGATGGCCGGACGTGTTCGCCGGAGACGAGGCTCGCATGCGTACGGCCGGGGTGTCGCTCGTTGCGGCGCTCGCCGATCTCCATGATGTGGATCCCGACGCTGTCGGCCTCGGCGAGTTGGGGCGTCCCCGAGGGTTCGTCGAGCGTCAGATCGCAGGCTGGTCGCGCCGTTGGTCGGCCGCGGCGACGCGACCGGTTCCCGACATGGACGCCGTCGGGGAAGCGTTGGCAGCGGGCATCCCCGAACCGCAGCGAGCGGTGATCCTGCACAACGACTACAAGTTGGACAACGCCATGATCGACCGCAGCGGTCGCGTGGTGGCCATCTTCGATTGGGACATGGCCACCCTCGGTGATCCCTTGGTCGATGTGGGAACCATGCTGGCCTACTGGGCGCAGCCCGACGATCCCACCTACGCCGTGTTCGGCGCCAACGCCGTTGCGATCGGAGCCCATGTGGACAAGTCGGAGGTGACGGCCATCTATGCGGAGCACTCCGGCCTCGATCTCGCAGAGATCGACTTCTACGAAGCCTTGGCACTGTTCCGCATCGCCGTCATCGTTGAGCAGATCTATGCGCGGTACGTCGCCGGCCAGACCACCGACGAGCGATTTGCGTCCTTCGAACCGCTTGCACCGCTCCTCGCCGCTTCAGCCAGGCGGCTGATCGGGCGGTGACGACGGGGCAACGGACCAACCGGGCCCGCCGCTACGCTCACCGCATGGCCGTCCACCGCATCGACGAACTCCGATCTGACATCGACGAGATCAACGAGCGCCTGCTCGAGTTGATCGCAGAGCGCCAACAGGTGTCCCTCGCCATCGGAGCGATCAAGGCCGAGCACGGCCTGCCCCTGTACTCGCACGAGCGTGAGGCGCAGCTCCTCGAGAAGTTCCGAGCGGATGCCGTTCGCTACGACCTCGACCCGGACTACGTCGAAGAGCTCATGAACGTGGTCCTGCGCCACTCGAGGGCTGCTCAGCGCAAGAGAGCGGACGCCAATCACGATGCACCGTCGTGACTATCGAGCTGGTTCATGGCGACGATGGTCTGGCGCGGTGTGGCTGGGGATCGGGCTACGACGACTACGCCTGGTACCACGACACCGAATGGGGGTTCCCCCAGGGTGACGATCGGCGACTCTTCGAGAAGATCTGCCTCGAAGGATTCCAGTCCGGCTTGAGCTGGCTCACGATCCTGCGGAAGCGAGACAGCTTCCGGTTTGCGTTCGCCGGCTTCGACTTCGAGACCGTTGCGGGATTCGACGAGGCCGATGTGGATCGACTGTTGGGGGATGCGGGGATCATCCGCCATCGGGGCAAGATCGAGGCGACGATCAACAACGCACAGAGGGCTGCCGAGATGGTCGACCGAGAAGGATCCCTTGCGAGCTACTTCTGGTCGTTCGAACTCGACCGGCCCGAGCCACCGGGCGACTTCGTCGCCACCACGCCGGAGTCGGTCGAGCTCTCGAAGGACCTCAAGGGGCGTGGCTGGCGCTTCGTCGGGCCCACGACGGCGTACGCCTTCATGCAGGCGATGGGCCTCGTGAACGATCATCTCGACGGGTGCCATGCGCGTGAGCTCGCGCTCGAGGCGAGAGCGGCGTTCCGAATCCCCGGCTGACATCGAGGTCGCTGAGGGAGCCGGTCACGACCCGTATTCGCTCTTGGCCTCCCTCGTCATGAGCGTGTTGATCGCATCGAGTGGGGGAACACCTTCGTAGAGGACGCGACCCACCTGGGTGGCGATGGGCATCTCCACGCCGGCACGGTCCGCGAGTTTCAAGACGCCGCTGGTCGACTTCACGCCCTCCGCCACCATGTTCATCTCGCCGATGATCTCGTCGAGGCTGCGGCCCTCACCGAGCCCGACTCCGACCTTGTGGTTGCGCGACTGGGTCGAGTTGCAGGTGGCGACGAGGTCACCGAGGCCCGCAAGCCCTGAGAACGTGCGCACGTCGCCACCGAGGGCGACACCGAGACGGGTCATCTCGACGAGTGCGCGCGTGACCAGCGTCGCAAGTGTGTTGTCCCCGAATCCCATGCCGTCGGCCATGCCTGCTGCAATGGCCATGACGTTCTTGGTGGCTCCAGCCGTCTCGGACCCGACGACATCGGCGTGGGTATAGACGCGAAAGCGCGGTCCCATGAAGGCCGATTGCAGCTCGGCGGCGACGGAGAGGTCCTCCATTGCGATCACGGTCGCTGCGGGTTGCCCACCGACGATCTCCTTGGCCAGGTTCGGGCCGGTCAGCACACCGATCACGGAGTGATCGTGGTCGGCCAGCACGTCTTCGGCCACCTCGGTCATCCGCATCAGCGTCTCTTGCTCGATGCCCTTGCTGAGAGACACGATCGGGACCGTCGCCGGGATCTGCCCTCGTGCCTCGGTCAGTACGGCCCGGAATCCGTGCGACGGAACCGCCATGACGATGACATCGGCGCCTCCGACCGCCTCGGGGAGTTCGTTCGTCGCCGCCAACCCCGGGGGGAGCTCTGCATCCCCCAGATAGGAGCCGTTGCGGTGCGACGACGCGATCTCGTCAGCCACCTCCGGGCGGCGAGCCCAAATGACCGTGTCGTGTCTGGGCGCCAACATCGCGGCGACCGCCGTTCCCCACGAACCCGCCCCGATGACCGCGTACCGCATGGGGTGCCCTCCTCCTCGCTCTCACGGCTTCATCGTACGCACATCCACTGATCGGATCTGGTGCATGCAGGTCGATCGAATACCATGCTTGCAATTCGCAACGACCACGACCAAGCTTCTCCTCGTGACTCTGCGGAACGGCCTCTCTGCTCCCGGTTCCAAGTCCTACGTTCTCGATACGTGCGTCCTGCTCGCCGATCCACAGGCGATTCTCCGCTTCGACGAACACGATGTGGTGCTGCCCCTCGTGGTGGTGGAGGAGCTCGATCGCCAGAAGACGCGAATGGACGAGGTCGGTGCAAACGCTCGCGCCGCGATCCGCCTCCTCGAAGAGATGGGGGCGTCGCGCGCGGGTGGCCTCTCGGCACCGCACGAGCTCCCCGCTGGTGGGACCATCCGCATCGAGCTGAACGGGATCCACAGCAACCGGCTTCCCGAGGTGCTGGATCCATCGACCCCCGATCACCGGATTCTGTCGACGTGCCTGAACCTGCGCGATGAGGGTCAGGAGTCCGTGCTGGTGACCAAAGATGCAGCGCTTCGCATCAAGGGTGCACAGCTCGACGTCGCCGTTGAGGACTACCGAGGGGACACGGTGCAGGTGGACGAGTCGTACTCGGGCGTCGTGGAGGTGGAGGTGGATCCCGACGTGATCGAGGATCTCTACGACTCCGGGAAGGCCGTGGTCCCCGAGCACGAGGGGATCATCAATCAGTATCTGATCCTGAAGGGCCCCGGCTCGGCATCGGCACTCGCTCGGACCGCCGAGGAGGGCCCGGATCCGGTGGCTGTGCGCGTCTCGGGGTCTCGCCACATGTTCGGCGTGGAGACCAAGAACCTCCGGCAGGCTTTCGCCACCGATCTGCTGCTCGATCCCGCCGTCACGGCCGTGAGCCTGATGGGCATGGCGGGAACGGGCAAGACCTTCTTGTCCCTGGCGGCGGCGCTCGAACAGGTGATCGAGCTCGGTCGATATCGCCGAGTCTCGGTCTACCGCCCTTTGATCGCCGTGGGACGGCAGGAGGTCGGGTTCCTGCCGGGAGACCTCAGTGAGAAGCTCGAGCCGTGGATGGCCGCCGTCCATGACAACCTCTTCGCTCTGTTCGGCGGCGACGATGCCAACCCGCGAGATGCTGTCGAAGAGCTCTTCGAGCGTGACGTGCTCGAGATGGCCGCAGTCACCTACTTGCGAGGGCGATCGATCACGGGTGAGATCGTGATCGTTGACGAGGCGCAGAATCTCGAGCTTCCGACCCTGAAGGTGATCCTCACGCGGATGGCGTCGAACTCGAAGGTGATCTTCTGTGGCGACCTCACGCAGGTGGACAACCCCTACGTGTCCCCATTCGGCGGCATGGCAGCCCTGATCGAGAAGTTCAAGGGCAACCCGATGTTCGGGCACATGACCATGGAGCGGACGGTGCGGAGCCCGCTCGCCGAGCTCGCAACCCAGCTTCTCTGATCGGCGGCTGCCCGGCCGATCACGATCAGGGGCAGGCCATTACCAGCGTTGATCGAGCGCCCCGGTAGCGTCGGGTCATGGAACCAGTGGCATCGCACGATGTGGATGCGCAGCTGACGCCACGGGCTGTTGCGAAGTCGTTGGCGGCCAGCGTGTCATCGGTGTTCACGGGCTGGGGGCGGGGCTATCGGCGGCTCGCCCAATCCCATGCGTCCTCCGTTGCGGGAGATGCCCTGGTCGGCGTGGCTCTCGCCGGAACGCTCTTCTTCTCGGTCCCGTCCACCGATGCGAGGCAGAACGTCGCGCTGTATCTCCTGTTGACCCTCGCGCCGTTCGCTCTCATCGGCCCGCTGCTCGGGCGTGCGTACGACCGCGCCCCCGGCACGTATCGGGCCGGTCTGATCCTCTCGTCTGCGGGTCGTGTCGTGATCGCCATCATGATCGGCTTCGCTGTCGACGCCATCTGGGTGTTCCCGCTGGCCTTCGGGCTGCTCGTGTTGTCCCGGTTCTTCGGGATCTCCCGTTCGAGCGTGCTTCCGGTGGTGGTTCGCAACACCGACGAGCTCATCGATGCCAATGCCCGACTCGCCCGCGCCGGGGTCATCGCCGCCGCCTTGGTGGTGCCGCTCGGCGCCGGGGGAGCCTGGCTCTTCGGTGTGTGGGCGCCGCTGGTCGGTGCGGCGATCCTCTACCTCGTGTCCACGATCGCTGCGACGCAGCTGCCCCCGGTCACGGTGGTGAGAGCGGATACGCCCGCCAAGTACACGCTGCCCAGGCAGATCCGTCTCGCCCGTTTCGCGACCGCCGGGGTTCGGTTCCTCAACGGGTATCTCGTGTTGCTCGTCGCCTTTGCCCTGCGCGACGTCGACGCCGGCATCGCGAGCCTTGCGACGTTGCTGGCTGCTGCCGGACTCGGGTACTTCGTGGCCGCCTGGCTGGCTCCCACCATCGGGCGATACGTCCGTGAGGAGCCGATGGTGGTCGGCGCCCTTGCGGTGATGGCGATAGCCGCGTTCATCGGTGCCCAAGTGCTCAGCCTGCTCGCTGCTTCGGTGCTCGCCTTGGCGGCGGGGTTCGCCTGGGGCACGGCCAAGTTCGCATTCGACGGGATGATGCACGTGTCGGTCCCCGCCGTGCACCGCGGCCGGGCGTTCACCAACTCCGAGACGATGTTCCAGATCGCGTGGGTGATGGGCGCCCTCATTCCCGTCGTGCCGTTCTGGCCCACGGAGCTCGGCCTTTCGTCGGCGGGAGTGCTCGCGCTCGTCATCCAGGTCGCCTACGTGTCGCTGGTGCTGGTCCCCGAGAGCGTGCGCGCGGCCCCGGTGGTCGACGAGCCTCCCGGCGAGGCCGAACCGACGGCCGGCGTCCTGGATCTGCTGTGAGCCCGTGAAGGACTACTACGACCTCACCGAACGCGGCCGACGCAACCGCATGCGTGCCATCGCCTGGAAGGCGCTCGAACGCTGGCCATTCGACGTGACGAGCATGCGGGCGATGTCCGATGCCACCAACGGCGTCTTCCGCCTCGATACGACGGATGGGGACCGGTTTGCGATGCGCGTCAGTCTCGGCCCGCCGATCGGTCACACGCCTGACGAGACGAGATCCGAGGCCGAGTGGCTGCACGCCCTTGCGGAGCAGTCGTCCGTGCCCGTGCCGGACCCGGTGCCCACCGTCGACGGCGAGTACGTGGTCGTCGAATCGGCCGAGGGAGTGCCGAACGAGCGACCCTGCTCCATCTACACCTGGCTCGACGGGCCGATCCTCGCCGACCGAATCGACCGACGATCCATGGAGGCGTACGGGGCAGCCATGGCGCATCTCCATGAGCAGGCGCTGTCCTTTCAGCCATCGGCCTCGTTCACGGCGAGCTCGTTCGACAGCGTCTATCCGTATGACGACCCGTTCGTCCTGTTCGAGACCGTCGGCGACGACCTCCTCCCGCAGGCCCGCCGTGCGTTGTTCCAAGAGGCGTTCACGGTGGTCGACGCCGCGATCCGCGATCTCGAGCGCAGCGAACCGATGCGCATCACGCATGCCGATCTCCACGTCTGGAATGCGAAGATCCATCGAGGCCGCGTGGGCGTGTTCGACTTCGAGGACATGCTGTGGGGCTGGCCCGTGCAAGACATCGGCACTGCGCTCTACTACCTGTGGTCGCGAGACGACTTCGACGACCTGTGTGATCACTTCCGCACGGGCTACGAGACGGTCGCACCGTGGCCGGATCCCGGCGCCCAGGTCGACACGTTCATCGCCGGCAGGACGCTGGTGATGGCGAACGACGTCGTGATCGTGCCCGAGTGGAGGGATGAAGCTCCCGCCCTGTTCGAGCGGGGGGAGCGACGAATCCGCGACATGCTGATGCGGATCGGAAGCTGATCGGCGCCCTGCTCAGCTTGCGACGAATGCCCGGAAACGGTGCGCCTCGTCATGGGGAAGCCGCACGGACACCTCGGTTCCGGCATGGCCGTGCTCGAGGCCCATCACGTCACCGGCACCGTGAACCTCGGCGAGCACGTCGCCGCGGTCGTAGGGAATGAGCAGATCGAGTTCGACCGTCTTGGCGTCGAGGCGATCGACGATCGCGGCCAGGAGCCCGTCGACTCCGTCTCCGTTGCGGGCGGAGATGAACTCACCCGCCGGGTGCAGCTCCCGCAGCCGTGCCGCCGTCTCCGGCGTGACGGCGTCCATCTTGTTGTAGACGACGACCTCGTCGACCTCGGCGGCCCCGATCTCGGAGAGGACCTCTCGTACCGATGCCACCTGGTGGTCGGGGGAGGAGTCCGATGCATCGACGAGATGCACGAGCAGGTCGGCATCGGCGGCCTCTTCGAGGGTCGATCGAAAGGCCTCGACGAGCTCGTGGGGCAGGTCGCGGACGAACCCGACCGTGTCAGACACCAGCGCCGTATGCCCGTGCGGCAACTCGAGCTTGCGCACGGTCGAGTCAAGCGTGGCGAACAGGCGATCCTCGACGAGCACGCCCGCATCGGTGAGGCGATTGAACAGCGTCGACTTGCCTGCGTTGGTGTATCCCACGATCGCCACCACCGGCTCACCCGAAGCGCGTCGTTGCTTGCTCTGGGTCTGTCTCGAGCGCTTGGTGTCCTTCAGTTCGCGTTCGATCTTCCGCACGCGATCGAGAATCCGCCTCCGGTCGGTCTCGAGTTTTGTCTCGCCCGGCCCCCTCGTTCCGATGCCCGCACCCAGGCGTGAGAGCTCCGTTCCCTTGCCCCGAAGTCTCGGCAGCCGGTACCGATGCTGGGCGAGCTCGACTTGGAGCATCCCCTGTCGGGTGTGGGCGTGCTGAGCGAAGATGTCCAGGATGAGAGCGACGCGGTCGACCACGTCGCACTCGAAGGCGGTCTGGAGGTTGCGCTGCTGAGCGGGGCTGAGCTCGTTGTCGAAGACCACGACGTCGATGTCTTCGACCTTGGAGAGGCCGACCAACTCGCTCAGCTTCCCCTTCCCGATGAAGGTTGCAGGATCGGGCCGTTCCCGGCGGACCAGCTCCGCCACCACGGGATCCGATCCGGCGGTGTCCGTGAGAAGCGAGAGCTCGGCGAGGCTCTGCTCGCCGCGAAGCCGTTCCCCCGATGACCGGATCAGTCCGATCAACATGGCGCGCTGACGTTCGACGTCGAGATCGGTGACCGAAGCGGTCAACCGCTGGCGTTGTCGGGCTACGTGGGCGTCGGTGCGTTCATCCATGCATGCGAACGCTACTCCGGTTCCCGGAGTCTGGACCCTTGCTGTCGGAGAGCGGGAGTGGTTACTCTTGCCCGTCGCACGCTTGCCGTGCGACCCCCAATGACTACGTGGAGGCACAAGTGAACGACAACCTCAGAAGGTGGTTGCCGTGGATCGCAGTCGGTGCCGTCGCCATCATCGTCATCATCATCATCGCTGTGAACAGCGGTGGAGACGACGAGGCTGCGGATACGACGACGACCACTGCGGCGGAAGACACCACCACGACCACGGTCGAGGAAACCACCACGACGAGTAGCGCCGAGGAGACCACGACGACGACCGAGGCGGCGCCTGTCGGCGAGCCGCTGAACCTCGCCTCGCTGCTCCCGCTCACCGGTGACCTCGCAGCGTTCGGTCCCGGTATGGCCAACTCCGTCCAGCTGGCAGCCGACGAGGCCAACGCCGCCGGCGGTGTCAATGGCTCGCAGGTGACCTACAACGGCTTCGACTCGGGTACCTCTGCCGAGGTGGCGCAGCCCGCAGCGGACGAGATCGTCGCTGGAGGAAATCAGGCAATCGTCGGTGCAGCCGGGAGCGATGTCTCGCTTTCCGTGATCGACAAGCTCACCGGGTCGGGCGTGGTCATGGTTTCGCCATCGAACACGAGCCCGCAGTTCACGGGTCTCGATCCCCTCTACTTCCGGACCGCTCCCTCTGATGCACTGCAGGGTGAGTACACGGCGGCATTGCTTGCTGCGAGGGGCGTCAACAACGTCGCCATCATCTATCGCCAGGACTCATACGGCGAGGGTCTCCGCGGCTCGTTCGTCGAGGCCTTCTCGGGTGGCGTCGCCATCGAGATTCCCTACAACCCGGAGGAGCTGGATGCGGCGTCGGTCGTCACGCAGGTCGTGAACGCCGGCCCAGATGCCGTGTTGTTCATCGGCTTCCCCGAGACCGGTGTCCCCATCCATCAAGAGGCCTTCAAGCAGGAGCTGCTGAAGACCGACCAGTCGATTCCGTGGTTCTACACCGACGGGCTCCTCGACCCGACGTTCGTGGGGTCGACGGGTCTCGATGCGGCGTTGTTCGCAGGCTTCGAGGGCACGGCTCCCGGTACTCCCGAGGGTGACGCTGCGGCCCAGTTCGCAACCCGCTATCAGGATGCATTCGGCGCAGAGTTCACGCTGTTCGCTCCGAACACCTACGACGCAGCATGGCTGATCATGCTCGCGGCACAGGCGAGCGATGGAACATCGGCCGGCATCCAGGGTGCGATCGTCGACGTGTCCAAGGGCGGCGAGAAGTGCATCGCCGAGGCGTGCCTCGCGCTGCTCCAGGCCGATCCGAGCGCAG
The DNA here is from genome assembly GCA_030066265.1 of Acidimicrobiia bacterium. GTDB lineage: Bacteria > Actinomycetota > Acidimicrobiia > Spongiisociales > UBA5794 > SZUA-442. Next base: position 12,644 of record JASJCF010000018.1, read on the forward strand.
ACATCGACTACGTCGGTGCGAGTGGCGAGATCGACTTCAAGGACAGCGGCGGAGACCCCGGTTCTGCGCTGTTCCAGGTGTGGGCGTACACCGACACCGGAGAGACCGAGCGAACCCAGCTCGTGAACAGCCCGAGCGAGATCGAGTAGCACGAGCGATCTCGAACCCGAACGAGACAGTGGGGGCCCATCGAGGGCCCCCACGTCGCGTCTTCACCCGGTTTCGTCCGTCACTGCGTGATCACCTGCCACCGAGGTACAGGTCGCCGATCTTGGGATCGTGGAGCAGATCCCGGCCGGTGCCGGTGTAGGCGTTCGTGCCCTGATCGAGCACGTACCCGCGATCGGAGAGGGCGAGCGCTCGGCGGGCGTTCTGCTCGACCATCAGGATCGAGACACCGCGATCCTTGATCTCACGGATCCGATTGAAGATCTCGTCGACGTTCGATGGCGAAAGCCCGGCTGATGGCTCGTCGAGCAGCAGGATCGACGGGTTGGCCATGAGGGCGCGTGCCATCGCCACCAGTTGGCGCTGTCCCCCGGACAGTTTGCCCGCCCTCGTGGTGCGACGTTCGGCGAGCATGGGGAACCACTCGAAAAGGCGATCGCGTTGGCTCGCGGTGTTGGCGCGGTTCAGATAGGCGCCCATCGTGAGGTTCTCCTCCACCGTGAGCGTTTCGAACACGTTCTTCACCTGGGGGACATATCCGACGCCCTTGCCCACCATGACGTGTGCCTTCTTGCCGGTGACCTGCTCTCCGCGCAGGAGCACGGATCCGGCTGTGGGCGTGAGGAGGCCGAAGATCGCCTTGATCAGCGTCGACTTCCCTGCACCGTTGGGCCCGATGATCGTCACCACCTCGTGATCGTCGAGCTCGATGTCGATGCCGCGGAGGATCTCCACCTCCTTGGTGTATCCGGCACGAAGGCCGGTCACGACGATCAACCGCTCCGTTGTCACGGTTGCTCCCCTTCGGCCTCGGCGATGTCCTCCTGGGCGTGATCGCCGAGGTACGCAGCGAGCACGGCCGGGTCTGAGCGGACGTCGTCGGCGGTTCCGTCCGAGATGATCTCCCCCGTGGCCATCACCACGACACGGTCCGAGATCCGCATCACGATGTCCATGTCGTGCTCGACGAACAGGAACGTCATCCCCTCGTCCCGAAGCTCGAGCACGTATCGGAGCAGCTGCTCCCCGAGGGCGGGGTTGACGCCTGCCATCGGCTCGTCGAGGAGGACCATCGTGGGGTCGGTCATGAGGGCCCTGGCGAGCTCGAGGAGCTTCTTCTGTCCACCACTGAGCCTTCCGGCGTACTCGTATGCCAGGGGCAGGAGCGAGAACCGCTCGAGCAGCGCCAGGGCCCGGACCTTGATCTCGGCCTCCTGGTGGGCGATGTCACGACGGCGGAAGAACGTGTTCTGGACGCGCTCGCCACGCTGCTGGCGAGCGGCCAACATCATGTTCTCGAGCACCGTCATCTTGTTGAGGATCCTGGTGAGCTGGAACGTTCGAACCAGGCCGTCGCGCGCGATGGCGTGGGCAGGCTTGTCGGTGATGTCGGTCTCCTCGAACACGATCGTGCCGCCGTCGGGATCGACGAAACCCGTGATGAGGTCGAACAGGGTCGTCTTGCCGGCCCCATTCGGGCCGATCAGCGCCGTGACGGTGTTGCGCTCGACGTCGAACTCGGCGACCTCGACGGCGACGACGCCCCCGAAGTGCTTCCGGACACCCCGGCACGAGAGAATGACGTCATTGGATCTCGTGTCACTGGATCTCACGTCATTGGATCTCAAGGGACAGCTCCTCTCGCTTCCCGAAGAGCCCCTGCGGTCGGAAGACCATGAGGATCATGATGAGGGCTCCCATGAGGATGAACCGGGTCGCTGACACGGCCGTCGACGACCACTCCGGGAACAGGTCACCGGCCAGCGAGCTGGTCTGGGTGAGGATCACCCAGAAGATGACGGACCCTGCCACCGGACCGACGAGACTGCCGGCGCCTCCGAGGATCAATGCGGTCCATGCGTAGAAGGTCACCAACGGCAGGAACTTGGCCGGGCTGATCTGACCCTGGTCGATGGCGAACAGCACCCCGGCGAGGCCGGCGATCGCGCCGCCGATCATCAGCGACTGGAGCTTGTACCAGAACGCGTTCTTGCCCAGGGCCCGAACTGCATCCTCGTCGTCTCGAACGCCTCTGAGCACGCGGCCCCATGGCGACCGGATCATCAGGGCCATGGCGCCCAGCACCGCCACGACCGTCAGCCAGGCGACGAGGAACAGCCAGAGTTGGTTTGGAGGAACGTCGAGGGCCTGCGCCCAGTCCTCCACGAACCCGGGCATCAGGTCGTCGAAGGGCTCGTTGTACTTGATGACGCCGAACGATTGGCCGAGACCGGGCAGGGCCCGGACGACGAGGCGGAGAATCTCGGCGATGGCGATCGTGACGATCGCGAGGTAGTCGCCGCGGAGCCTCACGGTGGGAACGCCGAGCACAAGCCCGAGCAGCACCCCGGCCACCATTGCGGCGATCACCGCCGCCCACAGCGGCCAGGAGCCTCCAGCGGTCCCAGCTCTGCCCAGCTCATGGGGGATGAGGAGGGCATAGGTGTAGGCCCCAACCAGCATGAAGCCGACCTGACCGAAATTGAGGAGGCCGGTATAGCCGAACTCGAGGTTCAGGCTCATGGCGGAGACGGCGTAGACGGCAGCCTTGATCAGCACACCCAGCACGATCACCCAGGCGAAGTCGGCGGACCAGAACAGCCACAGCAGCGCCAGGAGGGCAATGAGGGTCCCGATGGCCTGCTGGCTCGACGAATCGCGGCCGGGCGCCTCGGTGTCGGTGGTGCGGGCCTCGTCGATCGTCATGAGACGCGCTCCTTGGATCCGAGGATGCCTTGAGGCCTGAAGAGCAGCACGAGGATCATCACGCCGAGCGCCACGGCGAAGCGAAGGTCGGGGTTGTCGCTGATCACCGGGAGCGCAGTGCTGAGCGTGATGACCAGGCCGATGATGAACCCCCCCAGCATGGCGCCGAATGGGTTCCCGATCCCACCGACGATCACGGCGGCGAACATCAAGAGGAGCAGGAAGAACCCCATGGTCCACGTGACGTTCGTGACGATCCCCTGGAGGATGCCCCCGGAGAACGCAAGACCGATGCCGAGAGCCCACGTGGCGACGTAGACGCCGGCTGCGTCGATGCCCGATGACTCGGCCAGATCTTCGTTGTCCGAGATCGCCCGCATGGCGGTCCCCAGTCGCGTCTTCGTGAGGAACAGACCCACGCCGACGAGGATCAGCAACGTCAGCACGACAGCGCGGAACTCGGTCGCCGTCATGTCGATGAAGCCGAGGTACGAGCCCTGGATCTCGATCGGGACCGGGTACGTGTAGGGGCTCCCGCCGATCCAGATGAGGATCCCGTAGCGGATGATGAACCCGAGTCCGATGGTGACCACCAGCATGGTCACGGTACCGACCTGCCGCCGACGCAACGGCCTGATCAGGGCAAGCTCGAGCAGAGCCCCGACGGCGAAGCCGATGAGCACGGTGAGCGGCACGGCGATCCACATCGACAGTCCCTGGGCTCCCCAGACCTCACCCTCGGGCAGTGCGAACACAAGGGCGATGACGGCGCCGAGCGTCACGAGGTCACCATGGGCGAAGTTGACGATGCCCGTGACTCCGAAGATCAGCGACAGTCCCACGGCTGTCAACGCGATCACCGCGCCGAGCACGATGCCGTTGCCGAGCTGACTGATGAGTGCGTCCAGCAGGCCTTCCTTGTCCGCCGTGGCGGCAATCTACCCGAGGGAGGGGGGGTGCGTTCCAGCGGGCTCGCGTCGACCGTTCCCGCCTTTGCCCCTGCACGCCGCCGACTCACTTGGTAGGTTGGAATCCGATGCGCAGGACCGTTGCCCAGTTGCTCGAGGCCAAGGACCCCGCTGTGTGGAGCGTCCGGTCGGATGTGACGGTGTACGCCGCCCTCGAATCGATGGCAGACAAGAACGTGGGAGCGCTCTTGGTGATCGATGACGGTGTGCTCGTGGGGATCCTGTCGGAGCGTGACTACGCCCGGAAGGTGATCCTCATGGATCGCGGCTCGCGCGAAACGGCGGTCTCAGAGATCATGTCGCGAGACCCGGTGACCGTCGCCCCATCGGCGACGACGGGGGAGTGCATGCAGCTCATGACGGACAACCGCTTCCGCCATCTACCCGTCGTCGATGGCCAAGTCGTCGGCATCATCTCGATCGGCGACGTGGTGCGAGCGGTGATCGACGAACAGCAGTTCATGATCGACCAGCTCGAGGGATATATAACCGGGTGAGTCCCGAGTCTCGAGTCTCGAGTCTCGAGTTCTGAGTCCCGAGTCCCGAGTTGCGAGTCCCGAGTCCCGAGTTGCGAGTCTCGAGTCCCGAGTTGCGAGTCTCGAGTTGCGAGTTCTGTCTTCGACGATGGAATAGCGTCGTGGGCGGCCTCCGAGAAGGACCAAGAACCGACAAACGAGGCTCGAAGTAGCGCTCGGATGCGCGTCGTCTTGTCGGGATCGATGCGGCCGCGTGCGGCTATCGGCTTCGTTTCGGGCCTACGGAACTAGTCGCGGCGACCTGTCGGGGTGTTCTCGAGACTCGAGACTCGAGACTCGCAACTGCGAGCGAAGCGAGCGCTATGCCCCTCGCTTGGCGAAGGTGTCGGCGTCGAAGGGCTCGATCATGATGCACTCGCCAGGGCATTCCTCGGCGGACTCGACGACGATGTCGATCTGATCCTCGGGAACCCGTGCGACGCCTCGGGCGCCGTCGGGGGCCTGCTCGCCGTCGAACACGATCTCGGCGCCCCAATTCGATGCGGTCTCCTTGACGACCCAGAGCCCGTCGTCGCGGCCCTGAAACACGTCGGGAGCGATCTCTTCGCAGATGCCGTCACCGGTGCACAGATCCTGGTCGATCCACACCATCAGACTCGGGTCAGCCATGTCCAGTCCTCATACTCGGGAGTAGCTGCCTGGATCATAGTGAGGGGCAGCGGGTGATCAGGCGTCTACTGCAAGCAGAACTCGTTGCCCTCGGGGTCTCGCATGACCACCCAGTATTCGTCCCTTTGCTCGACCGACCCGACCACCGAACCTCCCGCCTCCTGCAGGCGTGCCACGGCCACCGCAATGCGTTCTCGACGCTCGTGTTCCGGGGTCTCTCGTCCTCCTCCGACACTCACGTCCAAGTGGACCCGATTCTTCGCCGTCTTCGGCTCCGGAACCTTCTGGATGAAGATGCGCGGCCGCTCACCCTCCGGATCGACGATGGCCCTGGCGTCGTTCCAGTTCTCCTCCGGGATGCCCATGGCCGTTGCCCAGTCGTCCCATGAGTCGAACCCGTCCGGAGGGGGCTGGACGATGTACCCGAGCGCCTCGATCCAGAAGTCGGCGAGGTTCGCCGGGTCGTTGGCATCGAACACGATCTGGATGTCCATGACCTCGACTCCTCCTTGCGGTGGGGCCGAGCATACGCGAGCTCCGAGTGCGTAGGCTGGTTCGGCCGATGACGGGAGGTTGCGTGACGACGGCGGACGAGCGATATCAACAGGGCAAGGCGTTGCGGGCGCAGATTCCGCGCTCTTCGCACTCGGAGTTCACCCGTTCCCCGGATGTCGACCCGGTCGAGATCCTGACCGGTCAGGACGAGGGCCGCCTGCAGGCGTTGGTTCCCGTTCGGCACGCCCGCATGGGCGAGAACCCGTTCGCCTTCTACCGGGCCGGCGCGAAACTCATGGCGACGGATCTGTCGACGACGCCCACGACCAACTTGATGGCGCAGCTGAGTGGTGACGCCCACCTGTCGAACTTCGGTTGGTTCGGCTCACCCGAGCGGCAACTCGTCTTCGACGCCAACGACTTCGACGAGACCCTTCCAGGATCCTTCGAATGGGACGTGAAGCGGATGGCGGCCTCGTTCGTCATTGCGGCCCAGAACAACGGCTTCGACGCCGACGAGCAGGAAGCGGCGGCGTTTGAGAGCGTTCGGGCGTACCGCGATGCGATGCGGCAGTTCGCCGCGCAGGGATACCTCGATGTCTGGTATCTGAATCTGTCTTCGGACAAGCTGTATGCGACCTTGGAGAGCATGGGGAAGAAGAAGCGTGTCAAGAAGATGCAGAAGGGGGAGAAGAAGGCTCGGAGCAAGGACAGCGAACATGCGCTGAAGAAGCTCGGCGTGCTCGTCGACGGGCGCTACCAGATCGAGAACGACCCTCCTTTCGTCGTCCGCTTGGAGGATCTGGCCCCCGATCTCGATCCGAGTCGCCGGCGCGAGATCGTCGAGGACGTGGTCGATCACTACACCAGCACGGTCCCGGACCACCTCGAGGTCCTGCTGAGTCGCTACGACCTGCTCGACTTCGCCCTGAAGGTCGTCGGGGTCGGCAGTGTCGGGACGCGGTGCTACATCGGGCTGCTCCAGGGCCGTGATCAAGAGGATCCCCTGTTCCTGCAGGTCAAGGAGGCCGGCGATTCCGCCCTCGCCGAGTTCTTCCCGCCGTCGCAGTACGAGCACGCCGGAGAACGCGTCGTGCAGGGGCAGCGGCTCATGCAGTCGAGCACCGACATCTTCCTCGGTTGGGCAACGGGCTTCGACGGGACGCAGTACTACGTCCGGCAGTTGAAGGACATGAAGTACTCCGTGGAGGTGGAGGACATGGGTCCGAATCGTCTGCGGAGGTATGCGCACGCCTGTGCAGCGGTGCTTGCGCAGTCTCATGCGCGATCGGGGAGCACCAACATGATCGCCGGATACATGGGTTCGGGGGATGTCTTCCCGAGAGCCGTTGCCGAATTCGGCATGAAGTACGCCGAGCAGAACGACGCCGACTATCAGGCGTTCGCAACTCAGGTGGGATTCCCCTCAGTGGAGGACGCGTCGCAGAGCGCCTTGTCCTACGAGCAGGCGTAGCCGAGGACACACTGCGGGGCGCTTCCCAGCCTTCTCGCGCCATACGCACCAATATGCGCCGAATCTCCGTCGCGCCTTCACATTCTCTCCGCATTCTCGAGCGATCGTGACGCCAGGCATCGAGACAAAGGAGTCCGTGATGTTCCGATTCGCATTCGTAGCCCTGGCGTTCATCGCCTTCGGGGCGATTCTCGCCAGTGGCATCGAGGGAGCAAGCCTCCTCGTACTGGCGCCGCTGTTCCTCCTCGGGAAGATCTTCCTGATCATGCTGTTCTTCGGCGCGATCGGGGGGTTCTTCTGGAGGAACTACGGGGACGGTCCTCCTCGGCCGCCGTGGGACCGTCGCCGGCCGTCCCGTCGCCCTCAGGAGCCGACGAAGTCCCGGGAGGACCTCTTCGAGGAGTGGCACCGGGTCGCCCACGCTCGTGACGAGGTCGACACCTGGGTCGAGGATCTCGACTGACGTGCGCGAGAATGACCGGCGTGAAGACCGTCCTCGTCGTCGAAGACGAGCTCAAGATCTCTCGGCTGATGCGCGACTACCTGGAAGGCGCAGGTTTCGCGGTCATCGAGGCAAGCGATGGGCAGGCAGCGATCTCGCTGGTGCGATCGCAGCGCCCCGACATGATCGTGCTCGACCTGGGCCTTCCGGGCATGGACGGACTCGACGTGACACGGCGCATCCGCGAGACCTCATCGGTTCCGATCATCATGGTGACCGCACGGGTGGAGGAGACCGACCGGATCGTCGGCTTGGAGCTGGGCGCCGACGACTACCTCACCAAGCCCTTCAGCCCGAAGGAGCTCGTCGCACGCGTGCGAGCGGTCCTGCGCCGGGCAGACTCCACCCTGGGCGGAGGGGAGCTGATCAGAGCGGGCGAGGTGACGCTCGACATCCCGAAGCGGCGCGTGACCGTGCGCGGAGAGGCGGTGGAGCTCACGGCCACGGAATTCGACCTGCTGCTCACCCTGGCGCGGCATCCGGGGCGCATCTACACGCGAGCCCAGTTGCTCGATGGCGTCCACGGTGTCTCCTTCGAGTCGTATGAGCGTTCCGTCGATGCCCACATCAAGAACATCCGACGCAAGATCGAGCGCGATCCCCGCAACCCGGAGCTGGTGCTCACGGTCTATGGGGTCGGCTACCGGTTCACCGATGCCTGATCGGCAGTGGGGATCGTGGGATCCCACGTACGGGCCCGGACAAGGCCGACAGGCGTGGCAGCGATTTGGCAGGCGCATGTTCGCCAGGTTCGTCGCCTTCACGCTGATCATGATCATCGGCCTCATCGCGCTCGGCGCCCTCCTGGCTGCGGCGTTCAGCTCGGTCGACTTGGGTGCCGCAGTGGTCGCCGTGTTCCTGATCGTCGGCATCGTGGGGGCGATCGCGCTCCTCGTCAGCACGTTCGTCCGAAGGACGCTCTTGCCGATTCGCGGCTTGATCACCGCCGCCGGAGCGGTTGCCGATGGGGACTTCTCGGCTCGGGCCGAGGCGACGTCATCAGCCGTGATCCAGCCGGTGGTCAGGTCGTTCAACGACATGGCCGACCAGCTCGAACAGGCCGACGTGCAGCGCCGGCGGCTCCTCGCCGACCTCGGCCATGAGTTGCGGACGCCGCTCACGGTCGTGCGGGGCGAGATCGAAGCGATGATCGACGGCGTTCACGAAGCCGATGCCGAACACCTCCAGCTGCTGCTCGACGAGGTCACCGTGATGGAGCGGCTCCTCGCCGACCTCCGGACGCTGAGCCTGGCCGAGTCGGGGGCACTCGCTCTGCACCCGGAGCCGACCGACGTGTCCGGCACCGTTGCGGATGTGGCAGACACGTATCGCAGGGTCGCCCGACAATCCGGTGTCGAGATTGACACGGAACTCGACCATACGCTGGCCGACCAGTGGATCGATCCCGTGCGGCTCCGGGAGGTGGTCACCAACCTGGTGGTCAACGCGCTCAATGCGATGCCTGACGGTGGACGCTTGGTTCTGCGGACGCGGGACGTCGCCGGCGGCGCCGTCATCGAAGTTGCCGACACGGGCCGGGGAATACGCTCCGCGGATCTCGAGTCCGTGTTCGATCGGTTCCACAAGGGCCCCTCCTCGAAGGGCTCGGGGCTCGGGCTGACGATCAGCAGGGATCTCGTGCAGGCACACGGTGGAACGCTCGAGATCGTGAAGTCCGATGCGACCGGAACCCTCGTGCGCGTGACGCTGCCGCCCCTCGCTGCCGAGTGAGGCCGGCACCTACCTTCTTGCGCCCGGTACGATCGCCGGCGGAGGCGTCCGTGCGCCTGGTGGGCACCGCGGTCTTCAAAACCGACGAGGGGGCGAAAGCTCCCTGGCGGGTTCGATTCCCGTCCGCCTCCGCCACTTCACCTGTTCTTGCGTAGACGGTGCCCTGACGTCCGGGCACCGTCTACGCAAGAACGGTTCAGGGGCTGACGTCCCGGCCGATGAGCGGATCGTCTGCTTCGTACATGTCGTTGATCTGGTCGCCGTACCGCTCGAGGATCGTTCGCCGCTTGATCTTGAGCGACGGTGTGAGCATGCCGTTCTCGGGCGTGAACTCCTCGGTCTCGAGGGTGAAGTCGCGCACCCGCTCGTAGTGCTTGATCTTCGACTGTGCCCGGGTGATCTCGGTCTTGAACAGCTCTTGGACCTCGGCGTCCTGGAGCAACGTCTCGAGATCCGACGTGTTCAGGCCCTTCTCCTCCGCCCACTTGTCCAGGTACTCGAAGTCGGGGACGACGAGTGCCACGTTGAATGGGCGTTGCTCTCCGTACACCATGACCTGGCTGATGAAGCCCGACAGCTGCAGCTGCTCCTCGATCGGTGACGGCACCACGTACTTGCCGTTCTCGAGCTTGTACTGCTCCTTGATGCGGCCGCGAATGAACAGGTAGCCGTCCTCGTCCAGGTGCCCGAGGTCTCCGGTGCGGAACCCACGATCACCCGTGAACACCGCGGCGTCCTCTTCGGGCAGGTTGTAGTAGCCCATCATCACGTTCGGGCCGTGGATGATGATCTCGCCGACCTCGGCATCACCCGTCGAGTCGGTGTCGATCGTGATCGTGACTTCGGGAATCGCCCTCCCGACAGAGCCGATCCGTCGGGCACCCTGCACATTCGCCGTCGCCACGGGGCTCGTCTCGGTGAGGCCGTAGCCCTCGTACACGGTGATGCCCACCGCCGAGATGAATTCGGCGACCTCGGTCGAGATGGCAGCTCCGCCCGAGAACGCCCACTTGAGGCGTCCGCCGAAGGCGTCTCTGACCTTTGAGAAGACGAGCCTGTCGAAGAGGTCGTTCTGCAGGTCGACCCAGCGGCTTCGCTTGCCGCGCCTGCGCAGGTCCTCGCGCTTCCTGGCGTTGGCAATGGCCGCATCGAACATGGTCTTCTTCACGCCGCCCTCGGCCTCCATCATCTTCTGGAGCCCGTCGTACACCTTGTTGAACACCGTCGGCACGCTGACGAGGATCGTCGGCTTGATCTCGGGCATGTCTCTCGTGAGGGTCTTGGCGCTCGTCAGCCCAGTGGAGCAACCCTGCGAGATCAGGTAGTGGAGCTCGATGGTCTGGCCGAATGCGTGAGCCCACGGGAGGAAGGATGCGGACCGATCGTCCTCAGCGAGCGGGAAGATCGCATCGAGTGCCGCCACATTGGACGCGAGGTTCCCGTGCGACAGCATGACGCCCTTCGGGTTGCCCGTCGTGCCCGATGTGTAGATGAGGCCGGCCAGCATGTCATCGCCGGCCACGGCGACGGGCGTCGGGCTCTCGTGGCCGCGTGCGAGCAGCTCCGTGTAGTCGATGGCATCACCGCCGGCGGGATCATCGATGACGACGATCTTCGTGAGATCGGGCAGGTCGCCCTGGATCTCCTCGACCTGGGCCCGGATCCCGTCGGTAGCGGCGAAGAGGACCTTCGAGCCGCTGTCGTTGAGGATGTACTTCCAGTCCTTCTGCGTCTGTGCCTCGTACATCGGGACCCACACCGCACCGAGCGTGTACGTCGCATAGGCGCCGACAGCCCACTCGATCCGGTTGTCCGCGATGATCGCCACACGATCCCCTTCGCCGACGCCGAGGGTCGCAAGGCCGCCACGAGCGTCGTCGACGGCCTCGCCGAACTCCGCGTATGTCATCCAGTCCCAATCGCCGTCCTCGCTCCGAACGCCGAACAGGGTGTTCTCGGCGTAGGCGTTGACGGCGTAGGTGAACAGTTCGTTGAGGGTCTTCACATCGCTCGACATGCCGGTCCTTTCGAGAGTCGCGCGTCCAACTCTATACCGGCCAACACCAAGCGATTCGAGGATGTCCCGATAGTCTGGACGGGGTGAACGACGCTGCCGAGCTCGGCCGACTCATCAGGGAATCACGCCTCCGAAAGGGGATGTCGCTCGCCCAGCTGGCGGCCGCCGTGGGTCGATCGTCCTCTTCGGTCAGGCGGTGGGAGCGGGGCGAGGTCCCGCCGGCCAAAGCCATCGTCGGAGATCTGGCAGCGGCGCTCGATCTCGAGGTCTCCGATCTCGATGCGTTGCGGCCGGTCGCTCCGAGTCCCGAGACTCCTGACCCGCCCGACGACCCGCCGGCGGAGGAGCCGAAACACACGACCCTGGAACAGCCGATCGCCGCGGCCGTGAC
>JASJCF010000126.1 GCA_030066265.1 Acidimicrobiia bacterium
CGCGTCGGGGCGGTTCTCGCTGGGTGTTCGGCAACATGTGTCATGACGACCTCCCTCCCGATGTTGCCCGGGGGGTGCTCACCCCCACTGCTCCCAGCTTGCCGCCCGACAGGCTCCGCCCGGTATCTCCTGACTCACTGCTCAGTCCCGCCTGGGTCCCGGACCCAACTCAGGCATGTCCTGCTCCAGCCGGGCCCCCAGGGAAAGCCGCATTCGAGGCTCGCTTGTCCCCTCACCACGGCGGTGAGAACATGGACATCAGGAGGATCGAGATGTGGACACGGGTCGGGGCTGTCGCACTCGTTGGTGTGCTCCTTGTTGCGGCCTGCGGTAGCCAGGAGTCCGATCCGAGCGACGAGTCGACGTCCGTCACCACGTTGGCGGACACCGATGACGGGGCATTGCTCACATCGACGAGTGCCACGCCAGCAACGACCACGGCTGCTCCCCCACCTGCGGGATCGTCGACGACGTCAGATCCCGAAACTTCCACCGAGCCATCGACAAGTACGACGACCACGACGATCGACCCCACACCGACGGTCGGGCCACCGCCTCAGACGCAATGGATGGTGGTGTCCGTGCCGTTCGACGACGTCCTCAACGTCCGATCATCGCCCGGTACAGGTCATGCGGTGGTGGGCACGCTGGAACCCACGGAAGAGCGGGTGGTCGCGACGGGGGACGCGATGCTGCTGGAGCGCTCGATTTGGTGGAGGGTCACCTACCCGGTGAGCGGCTGGGTCAACGCCCGCTACCTGGCGGCGGCCGGATCGACCGAGGATGCCACGGCAGCCGTCATCGAAGCGGCGGGCACGATCCCGAGCGCCGACTCCCTCGACGACCTCGCCCGGCAGGTGATCGAGACCATGTGGCTGCCATCTGACGTCGAAGGCGAGGTGATCATCGTGCAGGCACCCGGTATCGCAGGTGACATCGGTGACATCGTCGTTGATGTCCTGCCGGCTGAGCCGGATGATGCCGTCCGCGGTATCAGGCTCGCCGTGTTCGGCCAGCTCGACGGTGCATCAGGGCCCCTTGCGCTCTATGCCGTGGAAGCGACATCGCTGTGCTGGCGGGGAGCGGACGGCGCCGGCTTGTGTGTCTAGCGCCACCGACTACCACCCCTTCACCCGCTCCTCCGGCCCGGTGGCCTGCTGGTTCCCCGAGGCGCCATAGCATGGCCGCACGACCGGCGGCTTCATCGATCCCATGACCTATTCGACTCTCCTCTTCGATCTGGATTTCACGCTCTTCGACTCCGACGTGTCCGAGGATCAGGCGTTCCGCTACGCCCTGGCTGATGTGGACGTCCCCTGGTCGACCCAGATCGTCGAGGTGTATGCGGAGATCAACGGGGGTCTCTGGAAGGCAGTCGAGCGCGGTGAGCTGACGCCCCTCGACGTGCGAACCACGAGATTCGAGATGCTCTTCGACCAGCTGTCGATCGACGCCGATCCCGTCGCAGCAGCCGATGCGTACGTGTACGGCATGGGCGCCTTCGGAGATCTCTATCCCGATGCGCGCGGCATGCTCGAAGACGTCGGCACCGGCCGTGCCATGGGACTCGTCACGAATGGCATCGGTGAGGTGCAGCGTGCCCGCATCGATCGGCTCGACCTCGAGCGTCACTTCGCGGCGATCGTCATCAGCGGCGAGGAGGGCGTCGCCAAGCCGGGGGCGGAGATCTTCGATCGCACGTTTGCTCGGCTCGGTCATCCTGAGCGGACTTCCGTCCTCATGATCGGGGACAGCCTGTCGTCGGACATGGCCGGGGGGATCGCCTACGGGATCGACACGTGCTGGTTCAACCGTGATGGGCGCGCACCCGCTTCCGACCTGCCGATCTCGCACACCGTCACGGCCCTGAACCAGATTCCGGCTGTGCTCACCGATCCCCGTCGCTGAACGAGCCCGCGTAGGCTCTGCCCATGGGATCGGTTCGGATCGGAGAGATCAACGTGATGTGTCGAAGCATCGACTCGTCCCTCGACTTCTACCGCGACGCACTCGGTTTGCATGAGGTCGGTCGGGAGGGTGATGCCGTGAGGTTGAGCGACGGGGCGGCGTTCGTGCTCCTCTTGCCGTTTGCCCAGGACCCTGCTCCCGACGCACCGTACGAGTCGATGGTCACGATCAGCTTCGATGTGCTCGTCGATGACGTGGAGGCCACCGTGCGATCGCTTGAAGCAGCGGGCGGTCTGCGGGCGGCCTCGCTGGGTGAGGGCGAAGGATGGGCCGTGGCCGATCCCGACGGGAACGTCATCGAGGTGCTTCCGCACTCGGATCGGTCGACATCATGACGAACGACCCTCGTGTTGCCGAGGGCACCGACGCATTCGCCGTGATCGCCACCCTCGCCGAGGTCGCCGACGTGAGGCATGCGGCCGATGCGTACCGCGAGACGATGCGGAGGGCCTATTGGGAGGACAAGGACGTGCACGTCGTCGTCGCAGTCGCATACTCGGGCGTTTCCCGCCTGCTGGCAGCGGCAGCGGATCCTGCCGTGGACGAGGAGACTGAGTACGAGCTCCGCTCTGCCGCGAAAGGCCTGACGCACGACCTCGCCTCCTTCACCTGGATCGGGTGGGATGAGCCCGACGTCGTCATCGACGCATCGCTGGCGATCGCCGGCCACGCCGCAGCGCGTGCGAACCTGTCGATGGCGTACACGCTCGACAAGGGCGACCTCGCGATCTCGCGCGCCCACTGGACCCTGGGCGCTCACTTGTTGACCTCCGGAGACCTCGAGAACGCTGCGATCTCATTCGACGAGGCTGAGCGTCATGCCATCGAGGCAGGAGCCACCGGCGAGGCCCATCTCTCACTCGCATACGCAGCGTTGACCGAGCTCGCTGCCGGCAGAGCAGGCGAGTCCGAGCTCCGAGCTGCGCTCGATCGGCTCCGGCTCGACGACGGAGGCGAGGGTTTCGTTGCGCAGGTGGAGACGACGAGGCGTGTGATCGGCGTCTGAGCTCGGTCTCCGCCTCGAGGCGGAGACCGGAATGCACTCGCTGTCGCCAGGATGTGCCTCGTAGCATGGCGCGGTGGAACCGGAACGCTCCTCCCCCACCGTGATCGTGACACGATCGGTGCTTCCGGAGAACGAGGACGCCTTCGGCTCCTGGATCGCCCGACTCGTCAATGAGGCCTATCGACAGCCCGGTTACGTCGATTCGTTCGTTCAGCGCCCGACCGTGGGCCAGCCGACCGAGTGGACGGTCGTGTACCGCTTCGCCGATCCTGCGTCGCTCGAAGGATGGTTGCACTCGGACATCCGTGCCGAACTCCTCGAGGAAGGCGCCTCTCTCATCGAGGGGGATCCCAAGGAGCAGGTACTTGCCGGGGTCGGGTCGGATCGAGAGGCTCGCGTCGTGTCCTCGTACCGTCTGGTTGATGGAGCCGAAGGGGCTCACCTCATGTTCCACAAGCGGATGCTCGACGCCCTTGCGCACTTCGACGGCTTCGTTGCACGTGACGTCCTCGACGCGGTACCCGGCGTGCAAGACGAGACGGTGGTCATCCTGACTTTCGAGACCACGAGGGATCTCCAAGCGTGGCTCGAATCGGACGAGCGAGCCACGCTGCTGAGCGAGCTCGATGCCATGACGGTCGGATCGCTCACCACCAATGTCGTCGGTGGATTCGCCGGTTGGTTTCCCGGCCACGGCCAAGCCGAGGTGAAGAAGTGGAAGCAGGCGCTCGTGATCCTCGCTGCCTTGTTCCCGGTCTCTCTTGCGGCCACGCTCTTCCGATCGTGGGCATTCCCCGATCTGGCGCTCGCACCGGCGGTGTTGTTCGCCAACATCGTCGGGGTCGTGGTTCTCACCTGGTTCCTCATGCCACCGCTCACCAGAGCGCTCGATGGGTGGCTGCGAAGCTGAGCCCGAATCCCTGAACCCGAACCGCTGAGCCCGGCTCGAGCTGAGCCGTCAGATGAGGTGCAGCTCGGTCTGGCGACCGTCGAGCCACGTGCAGCGCTCTCCGTCGAACCACGCATCCTGCTCGAGCATGAAGCGCACGGGCACGTCATCCCACTCCGGCACGGGTGAAACCCCCATCAGCTCGATCGAGTAGGCCGTGTTCGGGTGAAGCGGATGATCGCCCGGACCGGGGACGCCGCCTTGGCGATCCCACAAGCCGATGGTCATGCCCGCGCCGTGACCGTGCAGGCCGATCGAGTGGGTGTACACCGTTGCTTCGAGGTTCTCGGCTTCACAAGCCTCAAGCGTGCGTTCGAGGATCGCGTTGCCGGTGGCGCCAATGACGAACTGGTCGAGGAGCAGGTCCTGGATGCGGTTCGCCTGCGAGAGTCCGTGAGCGAGGCCCTCAGGAGCAGAGGACTCGCCCGCAGCGACAACGTATGCGTGCTCCTGCTGGTCCGTGCACATGCCGCCGAAGACGATGCCGAAGTCGACGTGGACGAGGTCACCTTCGACGATCACCGGCGACGGGTCGTCGCCGGGCCGCTGAATCGAAACCGTTGGATGGAACCAGGATTCGAGGCCTGCGTCGTGGACGGTCTGGCGATACCACCACTCGAGGTCCGTCGTCGTCGTGGTTCCCGGCGTCACGCCCTCCCGACTCAACCCCCTCCGCAGCATGCCGTGGGCCACGGAGGTTGCCTCCTCGAGGGTCGCTCGCTCGTCGGGCAGGCGTGTCTCGAGCCATCGCACACCGAGCGTCCCCGCCGGCACGAGCCGAGAACGCAGATCGTCGGGAAGCGCCGACACGAGCGCCTCATGCTCGGCATGCGTGAGGCCGTCGGCGTGTGCCTGCACCGGGGATATTCCGACTCCGATGGTCCCTGGGTCGAGGTCTTTCAGCAGCTCTCCGAGCCGCCGCCACTGATCCGGCTGTTCCTCGGGGCTCCACTCAGCCCGAAAGTGCGTACCCACGGGGTACCGGGACACGGCGAAGCGATCGTCCGGAGTCATCACGAGGATCGTCCGGCGCCGAGCCGAGAGCCACGTGGCCGGGAGCATGGTCGCCAACACCGGGTCTTCGGCGTATTCCCTGCCGACCAAGACCCAGCAGTCGATGCCCGTTTCCGAGAGGAGCTCGGGGAGCAGGGTGTCGAGCCGATCACGGAGGAGGCGGTCGTGTCTCTCCGCTTGCGACCGGAGGTCGATCACCCGCGTGGCCGGCCGAGCTGGTCCCGCTCCTCGTCCATCCTCGCGAGTTCCACCTTGCCGGGGATCACGATCTTCGAGTCGGGCCGAAAATCGAGGTCTGGATTCCGGTCGGCATAGTCCACGGCGTTCAGGATGACCTTGATCGCATTCAGCCTCGCCTTGGACTTGGTGTTCGACTTGATGATCGTCCACGGGGCCGAGCCGGTCGATGTCCGCTCGAGCATGCGGTGCTTCATCTCCGTGAAGTCGTCCCAGTACTCCTGGGCCTGGACGTCGATCTCGCTCAGCTTCCACTGCCGCAGGGGATCGTTGCGTCTGCGCTCGAATCGCTGCGCTTGGGTCGACTTGTCGACGCTGAAGTACAGCTTCACGAGGACCATTCCCTGCCGCACGAGGTCCTTCTCGAACCCGACGACGCCTCGGAGGAAGTCTCGATACTGCTTCTTGGTGCAGAACCCGAAGACGGGCTCGACCATGGCGCGGTTGTACCACGAACGGTCGAACAACACGACCTCGCCGCCGGTCGGGAAGTTCTGGACGTAGCGCTGGAAGTACCACTGCGTGCGCTGCTCGTCGGTCGGCTTGCCGAGCGCGACCACCCGGTAGCGCTTCTCGTTCATGTAGCGGGTGATCCGCCGGATCGTGCCGCCCTTCCCCGATGCATCGCGCCCCTCGAAGAGCACCATCATCGGGATCTGGCGGGCCTCGAGATGGCGCTGCATCTTGAGAAGCTCGATCTGGTAGGGCTTGAGCGGGCTGTCGCGATGGAGGGCGCGCTCGAGCCGAGTTCGTTCATCCTCGAGGTCGCGAATACGCGACTGGAGCTCGAGGACCTCTTCTTCTGAACGAGCTTCCCGTTCGTCGAGCACTGGCCGGCCTTCTCCGATGAATCCGCATCGTACCAGCCGTGGCAACCTGCGGCCCGGAAACCGCGAATTCACCGCCATCGTGCCTCTCCCCCATGGGAAGGGACTTGTCCATGTGAAGAGGGACCCGGGTACCGCCCCAACTGCAGTCCCCGGGTCCCTTCTGCGGTCTGGGCGCACGTAGCGCCCGGTGGTCGTGACCCGTCGCCTTGCAGAGAACCTTAGTACGGAACTCTGGATTTGGCAAAGGACTCCGCACTCCAAGCCCTGGAACCACAGGGCAGGAACTGTGGCAAGCTATCTCCTATGACGAAACGCCAGCTCCCCACATGGGACTATCTGAATCTGCTCCTGGCGCC
>JASJCF010000127.1 GCA_030066265.1 Acidimicrobiia bacterium
ACGCCGATAGCGGTCGTCGATGACCTCGAGCCGGGTGGTCTCGCGCCGGCGATCGTGGAAGGTGTTGATCTGGTGGTCGTTCGCTGGCCCGACGGCGAGGGCCACAGCGTCCTCTACGGCCGATGCGTTCACCGCGGTGCACTTCTGGCCGACGGCCATCTGCGGGGCGACGATCTGATCTGCGGTCTTCATGGTTGGGACTACCGCTACGACACCGGTGTGTCCTCCTACAACCCCGAGGAGGCGCTGCACAAGTTCGCCTCATTCATCGCGGACGGCGTCATCCATGTCGACGCCGACGAGGTGGCGGCATACGCCGAGCGTTCCCCTCAGCCGTGGGATCGTGAGGCGTATCAAGGCGCATACCAAGACCCGCACCGCAACGCCGACGAGCCACACGTCGGGCTGATCCGCGAGTACGCAGCCAACGGTCTCTCATCCGTCGGCCATCACGGTCCCATGGGCGCGATGGGGGTGAGCCGGACGAAGCTACCGGCATGGGACGACATCCAGATCCTCACCGCCCAGCTGTCGCGTCCTCCGCTTCTCGACGACGAGCCCGTGGAGACGTCGGTGGTGATCGGACCAAAGGCCTCGAAGCCTCTTGCTCTCGACATCCCGATCTTCGTGTCGGACATGAGCTTCGGGTCGCTCTCCGCAGAAGCGAAGGTCGCCCTGGCGAAGGGTGCCGAACTGGCGGGTACGGGCATCTGTTCGGGTGAGGGAGGGATGCTGCCTGAAGAGCAGGCAGAGAACCGCCGGTACTTGTACGAGTTGGCCTCGGCTCGGTTCGGATTCTCGTGGGAGAAGCTGGAGCGGGTGCAAGCATTCCACTTCAAGGGAGGGCAGGCCGCCAAGACCGGCACCGGCGGCCACCTGCCGGGGGAGAAGGTGACCGAGAAGATCGCCGACGTGAGGAACGTGCCGCTCGGTCAGCCAGCCGTTTCTCCTGCCCGGTTTCCCGAGTGGACCAAACCAGCAGACTTCGCAGCGTTCGCTGACGAGGTGCGCGACCGCACAGGGGGGATCCCCGTGGGGTTCAAGCTCTCGGCCCAACACATCGAGGATGACCTCGGCGCCGCGCTCGATGCCGGCGTCGATTATGTGATCCTCGACGGAAGGGGAGGGGGGACCGGCGCAGCGCCGTTGCTGTTCCGGAACCACATCTCGGTGCCCACCATCCCGGCACTGGCACGTGCCCGGCGCTTCCTCGACCGAGAGGGAGCCAGCGACGTCACGTTGGTCATCACGGGAGGACTGCGCATTCCGCCGGACTTTGTGAAGGCCCTTGCGCTCGGTGCCGACGCAATTGCCGTGTCGAATGCGGCGATCCAGGCAATCGGGTGCCTCGGCATGCGAGCCTGCAACACGGACAATTGTCCGGTCGGGATCGCCACGCAGAAGGATCACCTCCGCGACCGGCTCCCTGTCGACGAGGCCGCCGAGCGCCTCGCACGGTTCTTCGGAGCCACAGTCGAGCTCATGTCGGTTCTTGCTCGGGCATGTGGCCACCGGTCGCTGTCGGACTTCACCGCTGACGACCTCACCACGTTCGACCGCGAGATGGCTGCGCTCGCCGGAATCCCCTACGGGGGCGTCGGCTGAGCTCCGGCCGGTGCACCGACCGCGTCTGCGGGACGCGCTCAGAGCACGGTCCAGAACTCGTCGACCCTCGACTGGTCGGAGTGGAACATCCACGCCTCCCTGAGAGCGGAGTCCTCGATCGAGAGAATCAGCAGAACACCGGTGTGCAGTCTCCTGCCCGTCCTGGTGGCATCGAGATGGGCTCCGACGACGACCGCTCCTTCGGATGCCACCACGACATGCTCACCCTCGATTCGCAGACTGCCGAACGTCAGCTCGTCCATGCGCTGGAACCACGCCTCGATGGCGTCGGGTCCCTGGTAGTCACCCGCCAAGCCTGAAGATCCCGACACATGGAGGACCGAACTGTCGTCGAGCGAAAGTCCCTCCTCGAGCCCGCTGGAAGTCGCAAGGGATTGCAGGCTCGGAGTCGTGAACGATGGAGCCTCGGTGGGCAGATACGCAGTCGTCATTCCCCCTCCTTGATGCGCCTCCATCGTCCCGAAGCGTGCTCAACGCCATCTCAACGCCAGGCCCGGCTCGGTATGATCGAGGAGCAGGAACCAGTGGGCATGGACTTCGCGATCCTCGGTGAGCTCGAGGTCTTCCGGAGCGGAGAGCCGATCGAGCTTGGCTCACCTCGTCAACGGGCACTCCTGGCCCGTTTGCTCGTCTCGGCGAACGAAGCCGTGAGCGCCGACCGGCTGGTCGACGATCTGTGGCCGGATGATGCCGGTGACGGTGCCCGTCACACCCTGCACGTGTACGTCTCACGGATCCGCAAGGCGCTCGGCGAGGATTCCGCACGCCTCGAGCATCGATCGTCGGGATACGCGTTTCGCGTCGACAGCACCGAATTGGACGCCACACGGTTCGAGATGCTGGCAGCCGAGGGTCGCGCCGCCATCACCGACGGCGATTCCGAAACCGGACGCCGCCTGTTGGCGGAGGCCCTCGCGATGTGGCGAGGACCCGCCCTGTGCGAATTTCTCGACGACGAGTTCGCCCGAATCGAGGCGACTCGGCTGGATGAGCTTCGCCTCAACGTGACCGAGCAGGTCATGTGGGCCGAGCTCGAGAGCGGCAACCACGACGGTGTCATCGAGGACCTCCGGGATCTGACCTCCGACTATCCGTTCCGCGAGGTCTTCTGGGAGCAGCGGATGCTGGCGCTGTATCGGTCCGGGCGACAAGCAGATGCGCTTCGCACGTTCCAAACGGCGCGAAGAGTGCTCGGAGACGAACTCGGCATCGAGCCCGGTCCCGCCATGCGTGAGATGGAAGAGCGCATCCTCACCCAAGACCCGCAGATCGAATGGACCCGGCGCGCCGACAGCGATGCCATCCAGGCCTCGCTCCCGCTGCAGCGGACGAGCTTCATCGGGAGGGGAGCGGAGCTCGCCCGGACGATGGCCCTCCTCGAGTCCCATCGGCTGTTGACGCTCACCGGCCCCCCGGGTACGGGGAAGACCCGCCTTGCGCTGAGGCTGGCGATGGACGCCGCCGACCGCTTCGGTGACGGGACCCTCTTCGTCCCGCTGACATCCGTTGGCGAGCCGCACCTGATGATGGAGTCCATCGCCCAGGCGTTGCAGCTCCGCGAGGTGCCGGAACAGCCGACCATCGACACGGTCACAGCGTTCCTCCGGCGTCGTTCGATGCTGTTGGTCCTCGACAGCTTCGAACACCTCCTCCCGGCGGGTTCCCAGGTCGGTCGGCTGCTCGATGCAGCTCCCGACCTGACCGTGATCGTCACGAGCCGTGGTGCGCTGGGGATCTCGGGTGAGCAAGTCTTCCCGGTGCCTCCGCTCAGCGTTCCGCCTGCAAGTCTCGGCGAGGATCCAGAGGCGATCGCGAGCTACGACGCAGCGGCCCTCTTCATCGCACGGGCCCGTGCGGTCGAACCGGGATTCGTCGTCACCTCCGACAACGGATCGGCAATCGCCCGGATCACGGATCGGCTCGACGGACTCCCGCTTGCGATCGAGCTTGCAGCGGCGCGCACCCCCCTGATGCCCCCAGGAGAGCTCGCCGAGCGCTTGACGCAGCGGCTTGCGTTCCTCACCGGCGGTCCAGCGGACGTCGAGACGAGGCACCGGACGATGCGGGACGCCATCGATTGGAGCTACGGCCTCCTCGAACCCCACCACCGCTCTCTCTTTCGCAGACTCGGTGTGTTCGTCGGCGGATTCACGCTGGAGGCTGCTGCGGTGGTTTGGGACGATGATGATGGTGCCGTCATCGAGGGTGTGGACTCCCTCCTCGCCATGAGTCTCGTCCACCGGCCGGCGGAGTTCGGACGCGCACGATATGGCCTTCTCGAGATGATCCGCGAGTTCGCGCTCGAGGAGTTGTCCGCCGAGGGCGAGGCCGCCGACGCGCGCCGACGCCACGCCGAGTACTTTGGCGTACTCGCGGCTGAGGCCGAGCCGACGCTCGCAACGGCTGAGGGACGGCAACTCCTCGAAGCCGAGGTGGGCAACATCCGAGCGGCGCTTCGATGCGCCCTCGACATCGATGATCCCGACCTGGGTCTGGAACTCGGGTATTCCATCTGGCGGTTCTGGCAGGGATCCGATCGCATGGCCGAGGGCCGGAGCTGGTTGGAGCAGCTGCTGGCGCACCCGCTCGTGTCGACCGCAGCGCAAGCGAATGGGTTGACGGCACTCGCCGGCCTCGCCTATTGGCAGGCGGATCACGACGAAGCGCTCGAGCGCTACGAGCAAGCGCTGAGTCTGTATCGCTCCCTGGGAGATCGCTCCAGCGAGGCAGAGACGCTGTTCTCGATGAGCCTGACGGCGACATGGAGCGGGGATCTCGAACGGGGATCTGAGCTGGCCGACGAGGCTGGAGAGGTGTTCTCGGATCTCGACGTTCCCGGGGCCAGTGCGAGGGTGAACGTCGCCCGTGGCTTCGTGCGGCTTCGTGGCGGCGAGTACGCCCTTGCGTACGACGACTACGCCCAAGCCCACGCAACGGCGGAGCGCCTCGGCGATCGCCACTTCGCCACGACCCTCCTGGCCGGGATGGCGGCGTGTGCGTTCCACCTCGGCGACCGAGATGATGCGATCACGGTCGCACTCCGCGCCGTCGACGAAGCAGCCGAGGCACGCAACGATGGCATCTCGGCCTGGTTGCTCGACATCGTCGCCTCGTTGACGGCCGATGTCGCTCCCGCCGATGCCACCAAACTCGCCGGTGCCGCAGCTGCTCACCGTGACGCTGCTGGTGGCGGGATGCCGATCCACACGCTCGGGTTGATTGCCGCGAGCACGACCGCGGCGGCTCATCTCTCCCCTGAGGAGCTTGCTCGTGCCTGGGCCGAGGGTGAGCGCCTGAGCCTGGACGAAGCCGTGGCTCGGGCCCACGAGGTCTGCTCCGCAGTGCGCTCGACCACGTTCTGAGGTCCACGAACAGCGACCCGCGCGCAAAGATGCCGCGGGATCACGCGCATTGAGCGCGCGTTGATCCGCATGCCTGATGATTCCGCTAACGGCGGCAACCGGTTTGGTGAGGGCCTGAGTTCCGCCACAGGACAGTCACGGCGTGCACCCAGCACCGGGGGCGGACCACCGGGGGAAGGTCCGCCCCCGGATCGCGCCGAGCGGGGCCGACCGCCACGGCCCCGATGCAGGGCCGCACGAGTAGGGTCGAGTGAGGACGAGGCGACGGAGGGGCTCGTGGAGAACAAGGACATCACCCGGCAGAAGATCGAGACTGCAACCCGGCCTGTCAAGCCTGAGGACTATCGGGATCACTACTACCCGAAGACAGAGATCCTCGGTGACAAGGAGATGCGGATCACCGCCCTCGGGACGGGGATGCCGAACCTCCGGCCATCGCAGGCATCTGCGGCGTGGCTCGTCGAGCTCGGGAACGGTGACACGTTCTTCTTCGACATCGGGACGGGCTCCATTGCTGGTTTCGCCTCGACGATGGTGTCCTACAACCGCGCCAACAAGGTCTTCTTGTCGCACCTCCACTCCGACCATTGCGGCGATGTCCCCGCGCTGTGGATCGGTGGCTGGGTGGCTGCTCGCCAGATACCGCTGTACGTGTGGGGGCCGTCAGGCAGCAAACCGGAGTTGGGAACCAAGCATTTCGTGGACAAGGTCCGCGATGCCTACAAGTGGGACATCGAGAGCCGCAAGGTCGCCGGTCTCCCCGCCTCGGCCGGAGACATCGTGGTCGAGGAGTTCGACTTCTCAGAACCGGGCGTGGTGTACGAGGAGAACGGCGTGACGATCACGGCGTTTCCGGCGATCCACATCCTGGATGGGCCGGTGTCGTACCGGCTCGATTGGGAGGGCATGTCGTTCGTCTACTCCGGCGACACCCATCCCAACAAGTGGTTCATCGAGTACGGCCAGGACGCCGATGTGTTGGTCCACGAGTCGTTCGTGACGGTGCCCCAGCTCATCGAAAAGCAGGGATTCCCCGAAGAGCTCGCATGGGAAGTCGGTACGAAGGTGCACACGTCGCCGGCGGACTGCGGCAGGGTCTTCTCGTTGACCAACCCCAAGCTCGCTGTCGGCTACCACTTCTTCAACGATTGGGACACCGCTCCGGAGATCCGTGACGACATCAAGTCGACGTACGACGGTCCGCTCGTGTTGGCGACCGATGACATGGTCTTCAACGTCACCAAGGAGTACATCAAGACCAGGATGATGGTCGCCGCCGAGGACGTCTGGCCTCCCGAGTCTGCGGGAGAGGCACTCGAACGCGACGAGGTTGCGTCATTCAGCGGCAGGGGCTGGCGCACCGATCCCGAGAAGATGGCTGAGTGGCTCGTGGAGGGCCAACTGCACTTCGACGAGTAGCCCGCAGCCAA
>JASJCF010000002.1 GCA_030066265.1 Acidimicrobiia bacterium
CCTCCAACGCCTGATCCCGACAGGATCATGATGTCGCGCAGCAACGAGATCCGCTGAATGCCCTTCATCCCGAGCTTCGGGAACCAGAGCGACTTCCACACCGCCCAGTTCGTGCGGGGAAAGTCTTCGGCCTCCCACCGCCGACCCGCCTCGAGCACGCACACGCGATAGCCCTTCTCGGTGAGGCGATGCGCAGTGACGCTGCCACCGAAACCAGAGCCGATGACGACGACGTCGAAATCGTTGGCGTTCGCCACGTCTAGATGACGGCCGAGCCCCACACGGGGAGGAAGGCGCCGTTCACGACCTTGGACTCTCGGCTCGCGAGGAAGTTGATCACATCGGCGATCTCCGCGGGCTGGGGCCAGTTGACGTAGTCGGCGTATGGCAATGCGGCTCTCGTGGCATCCGTGTTGATCACGGACGGGAGCAACGCATTGCACGTGGTGTTGGTGTCGAGGAGCTCGATCGCAACCGACTTGGCGAGGGCGAGCACGCCAGCCTTGGCGACGTTGTAGGCGGCTTGACCGGCGGGGGAGTCCTGGGCGTGCTTGGATCCCATCAACACCACCCGTCCCCAGTCGTCGGCCATCTTCGGGATCGCAGCGCGAGCGCAGTTCCACGCCGTTCGGAGATTCAGGTCGAGCATGCGATCCAGCCGTACATCGTCGGTCTCGGCGACATCGCGTCCCCCGGCCCAACCACCGACGAGCGATGCCATCACGTTGATCGGGCCGAAGGAGTCCGCTGCTTCGTCGAAGAAGCTGTCGACGGCTGTTGCGTCCGTGCAGTCGACCCGTCGAAGGATGAGGCGATCCTCGTCGAGGTCGAGCTGCTCTTCGAGCGCCGTGGCCTCATCGGGGATCAGGTAGGTGGTGGCGACCTTGAAGCCACGATCGATCAGCTTGGGAACGAGCTCACGGCCGACCGAGCCCGTTCCACCCGGCACCACTGCGACATTGGTCTCGGTCATGGCGCTCACCCTAGTTGCGGTCACGAGTGGTACGGCGCCTGACCGGAGCGGCGGCACGTGGTACGCTGGGCCACGTTCTGGCGGAGTCGACCACGGAGGAGCCCGAATGGCGTCTATCACGCTCGAGGACATTGGCAAGATCTATCCGGATGGGACGCGAGCCGTCGGGTCGGTGAACCTGTTCGTTGAGGACGGCGAGTTCTTGGTGTTGGTGGGCCCGTCGGGCTGCGGCAAGTCCACCGTGCTGCGCATGATCGCAGGCCTTGAAGACATCTCCGAAGGGAAGCTCTCCATCGGTGATCGCGTCGTCAACGACGTCCCGCCCAAGGATCGCGACATCGCAATGGTGTTCCAGAACTACGCCTTGTACCCGCACATGACGGTGTACGACAACATGGCGTTCGGGCTGAAGCTGCGCAAGATGCCCAAGGATGAAATCGATCGTCGCGTCAAGGAGGCTGCGGAGGTCCTCGAGATCACCGAATTCCTCGACCGCAAGCCGAAGGCACTGTCCGGTGGTCAGCGCCAGCGTGTGGCCATGGGGCGTGCCATCGTGCGCGAACCTGCTGCCTTCCTCATGGATGAGCCGCTCTCCAACCTGGACGCGAAGCTGCGTGTGCAGATGCGGACGGAGCTGGGCCGGCTGCATCAGCGGCTGAAGACCACAACGGTGTATGTGACCCACGACCAGGTCGAGGCGATGACGCTCGGCCATCGGGTCGCCGTGCTGCGGGCAGTGAGCCAGAAGCGCCCGTACAACCTCCAGCAGGTGGCTCCTCCCACGGAGCTGTTCAACAACCCTGCGAACCTCTTCGTGGCTGGGTTCATCGGCTCGCCTGCGATGAACATGATCTACGGCGAGCTGTCTGCCGACGGTGAGGGCCGGGTGCACGCATCGTTCGCCGGACATCGCGTCTACGTCGAGAAGGCTGCGATCGATGGCCATCCAGGGATCGAGGACTACTACGGCAAGCAGATCGTGATCGGTATGCGGCCGGGCGCGTTCGAGGATGCCAGAGTCGTCAGCGGACACCATGCCGATCGGACGATCAGGGTCATGACCGATGTCAACGAGCTCCTCGGCTCAGAGTCGTACGTGCACTTCATGTTGGACTCGCCGCCGGTGATCACTCCCGACATCGAGGAGCTGCTCGCCGACGAAGGAACCGAGCCCGAGGCGCTCGGGGACAAGTCGCAGTTCACGGCACGCGTCTCCGCCGATGTGCCGGTGCCGGACGGGACCGAGGTGGATCTGGTCGTCGACACCTCGAAGCTGCACTTCTTCGACGTCGACTCGTCCGAGAAGATCGGCTACTCGCCGAAGGCCTAGGCCCTCTCGACCTCGATACCAACCGAAGTGAGCTCCGGGAGGAGCTCACTTCCGCGTACGGCTTCGTGCATCGCCAACACCCCTGGCCGGAGCACCTCGCCTCGGATGATCAAATCGGCGAGGGCACTGGCGGGGAATGCCGTGGTTCGCGCCAACGCCGAGAATGCGCCGTGCGCGCGGTCCTCGAGCTGGAGCATCGTCCGTTCCCCGTGCTGGTCGCGCCATACGCGCACCAAGACGATGTCCGGCTCATCCCTCGGCAGCGTGCGATCGAGCGCTCTGATCAAGACGCTGCGCGGCGCAACCTCGATGCCGCTCCCTGCCGGCCGTGGTGACTCGTCGAACATCCCGGTCTCGTACAGGGCCCGGAAGGCGCCTCCATGCCCGGGGTACCGCAGGGTCTTGTACTCGAGGTTCTGAACGCGATCGGCGTGGGTGATGCACATGGTCGATGTACCACCCGCCGTCGAGAAGGCCTCGAGTGGGCCCCATTCAGCCCACGAGACGTCCTCGAACCGGGCCAGCGGCTCGACCGTGGCGTGGTGGCCGTTCTCGAGGACCTCGCAAGGCTCGGCGTACTCGTTGATGAGCCCCTCCGGGCTGAACGCCAGTTGGTACTTCAGCGCTCCGATAGGCCGTTGGGGCAAAGCGCCGACACGCATCTGGATCGAGTTGATCACGCCCGGCTCGGCCTGCTCGATCAGTTCCTCGGCCATGACGTTCGCAAGCCCGGGGGCGAGGCCGCAGTCCGGGACCACCATGATCCCGTTGTCGGTTGCGTCGTCGTGCATCCGCTTCTGCGCAGCGACGACGGAGGGGTTCCCGCCGAAGTCGAGGTAGTGCGTGGCGGTGGCGAGGGCAGCCGACGCAACGGCGTAGCCAAATCGATACGGAACAGCGGAGATCACGAGATCGTGGAATCCGATCAGCTCCATGAGATCGCGGCCCCTGGTGACGTCGACGGTGACCGGCGTTGCGCCGAAGGCCTTCCCGACGCGATCTGCAGCGTCGCCGTCGGCATCGGCGACGGTGACGTCGTGCCCACGCCTCCGGAGGTCCCACGTCGCTGCAGAACCGACGATTCCGGCTCCCAGAACGAGGCTGGCCACGGCGTTTCCCTCCTATGGTGTGATGCGTTTGAACGTCTCTGCGGGCCCGGCGTTGAATCGGGCGCCGGCCTCATCCTGCCACGCCGAGAGCTGCTTCTCGAATGCTCGTGTTGCATCGGGGCTGGATCCCGCATCACCCATCGTCGTTTCTGCCTGCGATCGGTGACAGAGCAACGCCGAGACCTTGCGGTCGAAGCTGGCTGGATCAACCGGCTCCGCGTGGTCTGGTTCGTCGGCTGACCACAGCAGCACCGCATCGGGGCGATGCGCGTCCACTCCGGACGCGAGCTCGAATCGAGGCTCGCGAGCGGTCACGACGCCGTCGACGGTTGCGAGGCCGCAAGCGCGATGATCGGGATGGAGCTGATACCGCTGCCATGGGTCGTGGCCGAGCACGATGTCAGGCTGCTGGATGCGGATCTGCATGGCGATCTCGGTCCGCAGATCCATCGAGTAGACGAGCTCACCGTCGACGTGGTCGAGGTGAATGGTCCTGGCGATCCCCAGGACGCGCGCCGCAGCGCGTTGCTCCTCCTTGCGGCGGGCAACAAGGTCCGAAGCCGACTCATGCGGATCCCACGATCCCTTCGAGCCGTCAGTCACGACGCACAAGGTGATGTGCGTTCCGGCATCCGCCCACCGTGCGAGCGTGGCCCCCGCCCCGAACTCTGCGTCGTCGGGATGCGCACCGATGACGAGGACGCGTTCGGGAGGGTCGAGGGGTGCAGGGCCGGGTTGGGTGTGGATTGCGGTCACGACGCCGCCACCAGGACGCCGGACGATGTGAGCGCACGATACTCCGCTTCGGTGTCGAGGTCGATGGCCAGCTCGGGGCGCACGATCACGGCGGCGTCAGGGACGAGTGAGAGATGGCGGGCGAACGATCCCGGCCCGTAGGCGAACGGGAAGGCTCCTCTGCCGGCAACGACGTTGGTGCCGCCATCTCGGCTCGGTGCGAGGACGGGCTGACTGTCCAACGCCGAGTTCACGGTGGTGAGCGACTGCGCGGTGACGAGCGGGAGATCGGCATGCGCCACGATCCACGGACCGGTCGAGGACGCAACGGTCGCCGTGCAGGCGTCGTCGAGGCCGGACCCGGGGTCGTGCGCCACGCGCACGCCGATGTCTGATGCCCACTGACCGACCCCAGGATCGGGCGTGACGACGATCACGTCGAGACCCGCCGCCCTGCCGGCGGTGACAATGCGCGTGCCGAGCTTGATCGCCAGTTTCCGGCGCTGCTCCGGACCCAGGATGGCCGAGAGTCTGGTCATGCCCGCAAAGGTGCGAATTGGGAGAACGAGGCGGGTCATCCCGGAACGCTGATTCTCCGCTCGTACCACTGGAGCACGAAGCTCAGTGACACCGTCAACGTCAGATAGAGCGCCGCGAGGATCATGTAGCCGGCGAAGAACTGGAAGGTCACGCCGGTCCAGAGCTTGGTCATCTGCGTCAATTCACGGACCGCCAGGATGGAGACCAGCGACGAATCCTTCAGAAGTGCGATCAGGTCGTTGCCGAGCGCCGGCATGATGTTCTTGAGCGCCTGGGGCCACACGATCAGGCGGAACACCTGGACGTTGCCGAGCCCGACTGCCTTGCCTGCCTCTCGCTGTCCCTCGCTGACGGATTCGATCCCGGCACGAAAGACCTCGGCGATGAACGCTCCGTAGATGAGCCCGAGGGCGAAGGTGGTCTTCACCGCCGGCTTGCCGAGGAAGGACTGCGGCGAGACGTTGAGGAGATCGAGCATCGCAGGCCACGCAACGAGGCCGATGAAGAAGATGGTGACCAGGACGGGGATGCCGCGAATCAGCTCGATGTAGAACATGGCCAGATTCCGCGCAACGACGTTGTGCGACATACGCCCGAGCGCCACGATCAACCCCAGGATCATCGAGATCACGAAGCCGCCGATGGTGGTGATGAATGTCAGGGTGATGCCGTCGATGATGAAGCGGAAGCCTTCTTCCCACGTCTCGTCGGTGAGGATCTTGAAGACCGGGTATGCGATGACCAGCAGGATCCCGACGAACCACCAGGGGAATCCGGACCACTCGTATGACGCCTTGGCTCCTGGCGGCGTTGGGTCGGCGGCGATGTCGGAGTCGAGCGTGGTCATCGGGTCCTCGTGGTTGCGTGGAAGCAATGTACCGGAACCCGGCTGGTCGGCATCGACGCAACCCACGAAGGAGGGGGCCGGCATCGGCCGGCCCCCTCGGGTCGTGTGAGATTGTCCGGATCAGCCGGCGTCGTAGTCGATGAACCACTCGACGATCAGCGCTTCGAGCGTGCCGTCGTCTTCCATCTCCTTGAGCACATCGTTGACGGGCCCGACCAACTCGGAGCCTTGCGGGTAGATGAACCCGAGTGGATCCGATTGGAGCTCGTCCGGAAGGAGCTTGGTCTGATCGGCGTTCACGCCCACGTACCCCTGACCGGCGGTGTCATCGATGATGACGGCGTCCACGTCGCCTGCGATGAGGGCCTGCACGGCGACACCGAACTGATCGAACGCATCGATACGCGGATCTCCGACGAGCTCCACGCCGAGCTCGTAGTTCGTCGTCCCGACCTGGGTACCGAGGCGGTAGTCACCCGCAATGAACTCGTCGGCCGTCGAGAAGCGCGTCTCGTCGAGCCGCACCATGAATCGCTGGGTGATCGTCATGTACGGATCGGAGAAGTCGACGACTTCCTTGCGCTCGTCGGTGATCGAAATCCCGTCGGCCGCCGTGTCGTAGACGCCTTGACCGGTCTCCTCGATCACTGCGGGCCAACCGGCTTCGACGAATTCGGCAGTGCAGCTGAGTCGGCTGCAGATCTCACGCCAGATGTCGTAGTCGAACCCGGCGCCCTCTCCGGTCGCGTCGTCGATGAAGTTGTATGGCGGGTATGCGTTCTCCACACCGACCGAGATCGTTTGGCCTTCGATGCTGGAGGCATCGTCGCTGCCGCAGGCTGCGGCGAGCAACGCAAGCGCCGCCAACACGAGGACAAGCTTGCTGGTCTTCTTCATGGATGTCCCTCCGTTGGTGTTCACGCATCGGGATGCGTCCGTGAACGGTACCCGATCCGTGGATACCGAGCCAGGCGACCAGGGCGCCGACCACCGATCTCAAGCCCTCCGCGCATGCGCCCCAACCCCTGCCGGTACCTTCTAAGGTTCCCCGGGATGGAACGGAAGACCAAGATCGTTGCGACCCTGGGGCCGGCATCGGACTCGCCCGAGATGATCCGCAAGATGATCGAGCGCGGGCTCAACGTCGCCCGTTTCAACTTCAGCCACGGCTCCCACGAGGAGCACGAGCGAAGATTCTGGATGGTTCGGAAGGTCGCCGACGAGCTGGATGTGCCGGTGGCGATCATGCAAGACATCCAGGGTCCCAAGATCAGAGTCGGCACGTTCCCCGATGGCGAGATCACGCTCCAGGCGGGGGATCAGGTCAAGCTGCTCCCCGGAGAAGCCGAGGGCGACCGGTCGCACATCCACGTCGCATACCTGGATGCCGTGAAGATGAACCCCGGCGGCAGGGTGCTCCTCGCCGATGGCTTGATCGAGCTCGAGGTGGTCGACGTGGCCGGCGGAGAGGTCGACGCTGTGGTCTCCGGAGGAGGGGTGCTGAAGGATCACAAGGGGGCGGCGTTTCCCGGGGCGATCACCACCGTGCCGGTGGTCACGGACAAGGACGAAGCCGACCTCGAGTTCGGGAGGGAGCTCGGGTTCGATCTGCTTGCCGCATCGTTCGTGAACAGCGGCCGCGACATCAGAACCGTGCGCTCCTACGCCGGGTCGATACCCATCATCGCCAAGATCGAGACGGCGATCGGCTACATCAACCTCGACGACATCCTGATCGAGGCCGAGGGTGCGATGGTGGCGCGCGGCGATCTCGGCGTCGAGCTGTCGTTGGAGTCGGTGCCGCGCGCACAGAGCGACATCCTGCACCGCACCAATGCGGCGGGCAAGATCGCCATCACGGCGACAGAGATGCTCGAGTCGATGATCTCTGCGCCCCGTCCCACCCGGGCGGAGGTCACCGATGTCTATCGGTCGGTCATGGACGGCACCGACGCCGTCATGCTCTCGGCTGAGACGGCCATCGGCGCCTACCCGAGCCGTGCGGTGAACGTGATGGCCGTCGTGTGCCGGGAGGCCGAGAGCTCACCCGACTGGGGTCGTGCGTCGGGCATCTCGAGCCTCGATGCCGGTGCGGCGTTCGCGTCGGCGACGACCGAAGCGTCGGTGGACACGGCCGACCGGCTCGGGTTGTCCACGATCGTGGCGTTCACGGAGTCGGGCACCACGGCTCGGCTGCTCTCGAAGTACAAGCCGAGAGCCGACGTCTACGCATTCACTCCCCTGGTGGAGACGTATCGACGGATGGCCGGGTACTCGGGTATCCGGCCGATGTTGCTCGATCGTGTCAACTCGACGGACGGCATGATCGCCGTGGCAGAGGCGAGACTGCTCGAGTTGGGCCTCGTGGAACGCGGCGAGGGTGTCGTGATGGTGGCGGGCATCCCGCCGAATCAACTCGCATCGACGAACCTCATGAAGCTGCATGTGATCGGATCGGGGGATGTCCTCTCTCCCGGGTGACAGCACCCGGATGACTGCACCTGGGCGACAGAGGCCAACCGACCTGGGCCGGAGACGCCCCGGCACCTCGGTACCATGTTCTCCACGGCGACCGGGAGTGGCGAGTGGGTCAGCGAATCGAGATCGACGGCACGAGACGAGTCGAGGACTCCGTCATCGTGTCCACGAACCGCAGCCTCACCGGCACGCTCGGAGAGGGCTACGAGAGCGCAGACGATGCCCGGGAGGTCGATACCTTCGGCGCCAAGGCTGCCGTCGATGTGTTTGCGTCGGATGAGCGCATCAACCGCGTGTACGTCGATTCGAACATGCTCGTGATCCGCCGCGACGGGGGATGGGACGACGACTCCGTGTCTGCGGTCTCGAGGGTCATCGAGGAGTTCTTCCTCTTCTACCCTGACGCCGCTTGAGCCCGATCGAGACGCACGGCGCTCAACCGTCGTCTCCGCCGCCTCCGCCTCCGCTGCTGCCGTCCGAGTAGACGCCGACCTGGAGTGTCACCGTCGACCCTGCCGGCGCCCACGTGCCTGACGCCGGATCCTGCCCCTGAACGATGTCGTTCTGGCTCTCTTCATCCACCGTGACATCCGATCTCGCAGCAAGCATGCCGATCTCCTGGAGAGTCTCGAGGGCTGCCTGCCAGGACAGACCGGCCACCGAAGGCAGCTGGATCGGACAGTTCACCGGCTCGCCGCTCGCCTCGCACGGGTGGACGAGATACTGCTCGGTCAAGGGTGCGTATCGCCACGTGAGCCGGAGGTCGATGTCCTCCCTGCCGTCGGGGTACGTGACGACTCGGTTGACACGAACGAGGAACCCGTCGATCCCGCTGCGCTCCTTCACGCGCTGGCCGGGAACGAGCTCACCCTCCGTGTCGGCGATCAGCTCCTCTTCGAACTCGACGATGTCCTCTCGTTCGGAGGTCTCTGCACTGCACTCCTTGCCACCATTGTCACCGTAGATCTTCACGGTCACCGTGGTCGACGAGTAAGTCGTCTTGATTACGACGGGCGCATCGGTGTTGTTGCGGAACCGGACGTCGGGATGGGGATACCCGAGCGTTGCCTCGATTCCCTCCGGGTAGCGACTGAACGAGAGGGAGTGCGGGCGGTGCTCCACGTCCTCGAGGCAGGCGTAGAAGACGGCGTTGAACAGCGTCGTTCCGAATTGGCTGACCCCGCCGCCGATGTTCGCCGGATGGTCGCAGCAGTAGGGCTGGCCGTTGATGATCGCAGGAGCGGCGACGTATCCCTTCGCTTCAGTTCGTTGACCGACGGCGTCGTTGATGCTCCATTCGCGTCCAGGTTGAACAACGGCACCGTCGACGTCCTGGGCCATCTGCTGGATGTTGGTGACGCGGTCCTCACCCGAGGTGTAGGTGGTGCGGAAGCTCGCAAGGAGCTCGAGAGCGGTGTACGCCTCAGCGTCCTCGGTGGTGAAGGCCGGCTCGGCGCCGACCAGGAGGGGGAAGACGCCCTCACCGCCTCCGAGTGCGGCGTTCTTCATGGACACGAGCAGCCCCTCGACATCCAGGAGCGTCCCGTTGCTGCCAGGGACCACCGTGATCCGGTCAGTGGAAACGTCGATGTCGAATTGGGCATCGACCGGTGCGAGCTCGAACTCCGATTGTCGGGGTTCGAGCATGCCGAGCACGGTTGCCTCGTCGAACGAGAGGGTGATCTCGGAGTTCTGTGCATCGACCTCGGCCCTCGCAGCCTCGGCGAGCTGGTCGGCGGTGAAGGTTGCCCGGAACGAGATGTCCTTGGCGGTGAGGGTGATGTCAGAGTCGATCATCAGCTCGAGTACTGCGGCAGCGCTTTCGACGTCGGCTCTCGTGAAGTTCGGCGTCGACTCGATCACCGGGAGGGTTGCACCGTTCTTGTCCAGGGTGGACATCTCGTCGACGATCATCCGTTGAGCGGTCAGGCGATCGATCTTCTCGCCTGCCCTGGGATAGTCGACGACGACCTCGCCGTCGGTGACCTCGAGCGCCCCGTCGAAGGCAGGGTTGGGGATCGCCGACTGCTCCCACGCCTCCAGCTCGGCTTCGATGGCCTCATCCGAGAACGCGAGCGGCAGGTCCACGTCCTCGCTCGTGCCAAACGACGCGATCCAGGACCAGAAGTTGGCGAACATGCCGCCGTCTCGGCGGACCTCCATCGCATCAGAGACGGCTTCCGTCGTCGCAGCGGACAGCTCCACCGTCACGGGGGACAGCTTGAAGGTCGTGTCGTTGACCGTGAAGACCCCGGTGCTCTGCCTCAGTTCCTGCTCGTATGCCTCGACGGTCACCAGGGCGTCGGACTCGGTCAGGCCACCGACGGGGATGCCGGCGATCGAGACATTCCGCGCTACGTGATCCTCGGATGTCGCACGGTCGGCCCAGTAGACGCCGAGCGGGAGGAGGAGGATCGAGAGCGGGCCGAGTACGACGAGTGCGATGCGAGGGAGGATCATGGCCGATCGTGTGGGGGCGGTGCGAAAGTGTAGGTTCGAGGTCCAATAAGCGGATGGACCTGGGGCGGCTCAGCGAGGCTCAGTCGCCACCGTCTCCACCGCCATCACCGTCACCACCGCCGCCATCACCGTCACCACCGCCGTCACCACCGCCTCCATCACCGCCGCTGTACTGGCCGATGACGATCGTGATCGCAGTTCCGGGCGGTTGCCATCCTCCGGGGCTCGACGACAGCACGACGCCGCCCTGGGCAGGATCCGATGTCTCCTCGAACGTCACCGAGACCGGGAAGCCCGCAGCCTCGAGTGTTGCCGTCGCCGAGGCCTGATCCAAGCCTCCGACTCCCGGAACCTGGATCGGGCAGACTCCGTTGCCGCCGACCCTCGGGTCGCACGGATGGAGCAGGATCACGTTCTTCCCGCCGCGGTAGCGCCAGTAGAAGGGCTCCCGATCGATCTCGTTTCCCTGAGCGTCGTAGAAGATTCTCGTGTTGGTGACACTCCAACCCTTCGACCCGCCGGACTTCGTGACCTCGTCACCGGGCAGAACCACGCCATCGGGGTCGGCCTGATACTCCCGGACGGGATCGGTGACGTTGGAGCGCTCTGATCGCGCAGTGCCGCACGTGACGCCGTTCTGATTGCCGAAGAACGTGACGGTCACGGATCGATTGGTGTACGAGGTCCGGATGATCACTGGAGCCTCGGAGTTGTTGCGGAAGGCGACGTCGGGGCTCGGGTATCCGAGCGTGGCTTCCCGCCCCTCGGGGTACTTCGTGAAGTAGATGCTGTGGGGCGTATGCGTGACGTCCTCGTAGCAGCCGAAGTAGATGGCGTTGAAGATGGTCGTGCCGAACTGGCTGACGCCCCCGCCCACGTTGACCGGTTCTTCCTCACACGACAGCTCGCCCTTGACGATGGCGCAGTCGTACTTGAACCCCTTCTCGAGGGTTCGGCGTCCCACGTGGTCGTTGACGGAGAACGTGTCCCCCGGCCACACGATGGTGTCATCCACGAGGTCGGCCATGAGCCTGATGTTGTGCGCACGGTTGACGCCGGGCATGTACGTGGTGAACTCCGACACCTCGTACAGCTCGCCATATGCCTCGGCCATCTCGGTCGTGAATGGAGGGAGGGCGTCGAGGATGATCGGCAGCTCACCGGTTCCATCACCTCGAGCGGCCAGTTCCACGGCGGCGGCGACCTCTGCGACATCGATCGTGGTCCCGTTCTTGTGGGGAACGAGCCGAACGGTGTCATCGGCGGGGAGGTCCGAAGGGTCCTGCTTGCTGTCCTTGATGCGGTAGTTCTCGTCCACGTCCTCGAAGTCGTCCACCAGAGTGGTCGCCCACGTGGCGTCCACCGGAGCGAGCTCGAGATCGGGTTGTGCAGCCTCGATCAGCGGCTCGAACACGGAGTGATCGAAGGCGAACGCGATGGTTGCGGGTACCTCGTCCGTGACCTCGGCCGACAGTGACCGAGCCACGTCTTGCGCTTCGACCGTGAACTCGAAGTCGTACTCGTCCTGGCGCAGGGTCACGGTCGTTGCCATGATCCGATCCGCCTCTGCTTCCGCTGCGTCGAAATCGGCGTTCGTGAGCGTGGGAAAGGAGGCTGCCGTGGGGAGCACGATCACCTCGTCGGAGCCGACACGCAACGATTCGAGGATCAGCGATTCCGCCTGGTCCCGATCGATGGCTTCGCCGTCCCTCGGGTACTCGACTTCGACGTTTCCGCTCACGATTGCGATCGAGCCTTCGAACGCGGGATTGGGGATTGCCTCTGCCTCCCACACGCGGAGCTGCTCCTCGAGCAAGTCGGCGTCGATCGAAGCTGACATCGACACTTCGACGGCGCTCGTGAAGGCCATGATCCAGTCCGTGATGCCCTCTCGCCGCTGCTCCATCGCAGCATCGATCGCCGTCTCCGTGTCGAAGGTGAGCCCAACTGCCGCGGGATCCAGCGTGAAGGTCTGGCCGTTCACCTGCACGGTTGCCGGTTGTGCGGTCAGAGCATCCGTGTAGGCGGTTACGGCAGCGGTCGCCTCGTCAGCGGTCTGGCGCGCCACGTCGACGCCGGCGATGGTGACATTGCGGGCCACGCGATCGGACGCCGCTGCGCTGTCGATCATGTAGATCGAGACCGGCATCAGCAAGATGAACACCGGCATGGCGATGAGGAGAAGCGCACGAAGTCGAATCATGGTTTGGGAAGCTCGAAAGTCCTGGCGACAGATTGGCGAGTATATGAATCCGTCCCGAATAGCTCTTGGGTTTCGCGCCTTCCGGCACGCTCGCCGTACGCTTTGACGGTGAAGCGGCTCTCGGCGGTTCCATCGGGCGAGCCCATCGCCATCTCGGCCACCCTCTTCGTGACCTATCGTCGGTGCCCACAGCAGGCGCTGGCGAGGCTGCGTGGCGTCTACCCCGAGCCGAGCCGAGCAACCTTCAAAGGTGCCCTCGCCCATCGCATCTTCGCCCGTCACCTCACCGATGGGCCGATCGGTGAGGAAGGCTTCAACCTCGTGTGTCGCCAGGAGACCGGGGCGAACCTCTCGGGTCAGATGGCCGCCGCGGGACTGAGGAAACCCTCCGAGTTCGACGCCGTGGTGTCCGAGATCGCCGATCTCTACGAGCGATTCCGCAGGCTCCCCGCCGATGGCTTCACGTCGGCGGAGGTGGCCTTCGACCACGATGTCACGGACGACATCGCGGTCCGGGGACGGATCGACGCAGTCTTCGAGGGCGATGCCGGAGCCCGGCTCGTCGACTGGAAGACGGGCTCCGACCTCGGGCACGACGTCGAGGCCCAGCTCGGCTTCTATGCCTTCACCTGGTCGCTCGAGAACGGGTCGCCGCCTGCCGAGACGGTTGCCGTCTCGCTCGCGACGGGCGAGCGCGTCGCCTCCAACCCGTCAGCCGATGACGTTGCCGCGATCGAGGACGAGGTGGCGTCGATGGTGGTCGCCCTTCGGTCGGCCTTGGAAGCAGAGACTGACCTCAGCCGGACTGCAGGCCCGTACTGTCGATGGTGCCCGATCTGCCCGGAGTGCTCGGAGGGCAAGGCTGCCGTTGCGCTGCTCGGCTGAACGTCTCGGAGTGTCGGCGAGGCGGCCATACTCGTTCGTCTCATGAGTCGGAGCATCCTCGCAATCCACGCACACCCTGACGACGAATCGTCCAAGGGTGCCGGCACGGTTGCTCGCTACACGGACGACGGCGTACACGCCGTGCTCGTCACGGCGACCGGAGGTGAGGCGGGCGACATCCTCAATCCGGCGATGGAGCATCCCGACATTGCCGCGAACCTCGCAAGGATCCGTCAGCGTGAACTCGAGGATGCCGCCCACATCATCGGCTACGACGAGGTGATCATGCTCGGGTACCGGGATTCGGGTATGCCCGACAGCGACGACAACCGCCGCGCTGACGCCTTCTGCAACCAGCCCCACGACGAGGTCTTGGAGCGTCTCGTGACCATCGTGCGGGCCCAGCAGCCCGATGTCGTCCTGGGCTACGACGATCACGAGTTCTATCCCCACCCCGATCATCTCTTCGTCCACCGCCTGTCGCTCGACGTGTTCGCCGCTGCATCCGATCCACGGCGGTTCCCCGATGCCGGTGCGCCGTGGCAGGTCTCGAGGCTGTTCGCTCCCGTCTTCACGATCGAACGGATCGTCACCCTCCACGAGGCGATGCTGGCGCGCCTCGGAACCTCGCCCTACGAGCGCTGGATCGAACGGATCACCGAGAGTGAGGAACCAGACCGCCTCATCGTCAAGGTCGACGTCACGGGGTACGTGGAGCGCGGTCGCGATGCCCTTCGGGCCCACCGGACCCAGATCGACCCGGACGGGTTCTGGTTCATGGCGCCGACTGAGCTCGTCGAGGAGGTCTATCCCTGGGAGGACTTCGAACTCCTGGCGACATCGGGCGAAGGGGCTCTCGCCGACGGGGACCTCTTCGCGGGCATTCCCTGAGTGGCACACTCGATCGATCCGCTGCGACGAGTCGATCTGCTGGAATGAGACGATGACGACGATCGGGGAGCTCCGGGAGGCTTTGGAGGACATCCCGGGGCCGCTCCTGGATCAGGATGACACCCGGGTCCTCACGGAGACCAAGACGAGCCTCGACGCCC
Organism: Acidimicrobiia bacterium; assembly: GCA_030066265.1. Lineage (GTDB taxonomy): Bacteria > Actinomycetota > Acidimicrobiia > Spongiisociales > UBA5794 > SZUA-442. The sequence goes on from JASJCF010000002.1 coordinate 14,613, forward strand.
TCGAGAGCCTCGACATCGTTCCGACCGTGGTGGTCTTCGCCGGGAGCTCGGGTTCCGGAAAGTCGTCGCTGGTCAATGCAACGCTCGGAACCGATGTCGTCCCCGTCGGTCCGATCCGTCCGACGACGGAACGCGTGATGATGATCGGGAGCTCCGGCCCGGTGTCCCTATCCGCCCGATCCGAGTATCTCCACGTTCCCAGCGTCCGGCCGGGCCTGCTGGTGATCGACACGCCGCCCTGGGAGCACGATCCCGACGGGGTCGAGTCGTCCGTCGCTGCTGCGGATCTCGTCGCCATCGTCGTGACACCGCTGCGGTACGCAGATGCGGCCGTTGCGAGACTGGTTGCGAGGATCGACGATGGTCGCCCCTCGGCACTGGTCCTCAACCGGGTCGATGTCGATCCGGAAGAGCTCGAGGTGCTCCTGACGTCGGTCGAGGAACGCTTCGGCGTCGTCCCCCTCGTGGTCCGGGAGGGGGAGTCGATGGCGCAGGCAGCGACCCACTTGGTCGAGGCGCTTCGGATCGATTCGGTCGAGTATCAGCGCTCCGCCGTGCTCCGATCGGCTGCTGCCTCGGGTAGCACCTTCCTCGCCCGTCGGATGGGCCAGGTTGCGGTCGAGCTCCAACGTCTGTCCGCTGCGGTCGGACGAGTGGGCCAGGACTCCACGGGGTTCACGGGGCCGTTGGTGCTGACGGACGATTGGGACACGACGAGGGATGCGCTCGTGCGCCTCGCCGTTGCGGGAGCTGAGGCGCTCGACGACGACATCCTGAGCCGCGGGGGGCCGCTTGCCCCGAGGGTTCTCGACTCGCTGAGCCCGGTCGATACGGAAGCTGCCGGTCGAGCCTTCGACGCTTGGAGGATCGATACCACCACTGCGTTCTCCGCAAGCGCAACGATTCGGTGGCGCCGCAGAGCGGCCGAGTCCACCATCGAACGGCACGGATGGCGAATCGCCGTCCACGAAGGGGTCAAGGTCCCATCGCGGTTCCGGCGCATGTTGGGAGACCGACTCGCCACCGTTGCAGACCAACAGGCACGGCGCCTACGCGTCGAAATCGATGCCGTGCGCACGGACCGGTTGCAGCAATGGCGGACCACGATCGAGGAGTTGGGCGACTACGCACCGGGCACGCTCCTCGCAGCCGCACGGCAGTTCGATCGCTCGGATACGCACGATGGCTGACCTTCGCACCCTCCTGGATCTCGCCGATCTCGCCACCGTTCGCTCGTCGGGCGTGGTGTCGGAATCGACGACGGCTGATCTGGCGGCACAGGTCCAGCGTGCGCGGCTCCGGATGGGCTTTCTCGGCGACGCTCTGGTCATCGCCCTCGCCGGTGGCACCGGCACGGGCAAGTCGTCGATCGTCAACGCGCTCGTGGGCCACCAGGTCGTCGAGACCGGTGTGGTCCGTCCCACCACGGACAAGGCCACGGCGATCGTTCCGGCGGTGATTCACGGCGACCTCGGGACCCTTCTCGAGTCGATGGCGATCGATGAGCTGGTGCGGGTCGAGGGATGGTCCGATCTCGTGCTCGTCGACATGCCCGACATCGATTCCACCGAGGAGGCTCACCGAGCGATCGTCGAGGAGGTGCTTCCTCGGGTCGATGCCGTGGCCTGGGTCCTCGATCCCGAGAAGTACGCGGATCCGCTGCTCCACGACGTGTTCCTCGCACGGCTCGTGCCGTACGAATCCCAGTTCGTGTTCGTTCTGAATCAATCCGACCGGCTCGGTGACAGCGTCGGTGAGGTGGTGGCCGACCTGGAGGAGCTGTTGCGCCGAGATGGCTTCGCCGAGCCGGTCGTCGTGTCGTGCATCGCCGTCGACCGCCCCGACCACGATGCAGATGTCACGAGGCTTGCCGCGGTCCTCGACGACCATCTCGATGCGAAGTCGACGGCGATCGCAAAGATCGCCGTCGACCTACGCGCAGCGGCGAATGGAGCGTGGTCCGAGGTTCGTGCACCGTCCGACGATGGGGATGACATCGAGCGTGCGGCCCTAGCGGCGGCGACGTTCGTAGGGTTGGGCGTCCAGGCGTATGAAGTCGAAGTTGCCCACCGGAGGCATCGTCAGGTGAGCGAATGAGCGATATCGGAGACTGGTTCAGCGACTTCTGGGCCGAATACGGATACGAAGTCGGTGCGACTCTCGCCGTGATCGTGGCGGGCATCGTCGTGCTGATGCTGATCCGGGGTGCCGTCCGCCGTTGGCTCAGCCGTGTCCAATCGAAGTTCGTCGAGTCCGACGAACACGATGAGCGTGAGCGCGGCCAGCGATACGTCACGATCACGCAGGTCGTTCGGATCGTGAGCATGATCACCGTGTGGCTGGTCGTCGGGCTGACGGTGATGGCGATCTGGGGATTGCCGCTCGGTCCGCTCGTTGCCGTGGGCGCCACGTTGGGCGTCGGCCTCGGCTTCGGAGCCCAGAGCTTCGTGGCAGATGTGATCGGTGGGTTCTTCGTGCTCGTCGAGGACCAATACCGCGTGGGGGATGTCGTGAGGATCTCGGACGTCTCGGGGCAGGTCGAGGAGATCACGCTCCGGACCACGGTGCTGCGGGATCTCGACGGCAACCGGCATCACGTGCCCAACGGCCACGACAGTGTCGTGACCAACCTCACGTCCGAATGGACACGTGTGGTCATCGACACTCCTGTGAGCTACGACACGGATCTGGATCAGGCGATGCGCGTGATCGAGGAGGAGGCTCGGGCTCTGTACGGCGAAGAGCAGTGGGAGAGCTCATTCCTCGAAGAACCGGTGATGCTCGGCGTCGAGCGGCTGGACGGGTCGTCGATCAGCATCCGCCTCCTGCTCACGACGGTTGGCGATGATCAATGGCCGATTCGGAGGGCCCTGCTCAAGCGGCTGAAGGAGCGCCTCGACGCAGAGGGCATCGAGATCCCATACCAGTACATCAACGTGATCCACGCCTATGCGGGATCCCCACCTGACGAATCCTCAGCGCCTGCTTCGTCGTCGGGGGGCGGTGTGGAGTCGGTCTGAGGCCGCAGGACGAGGATCGCATCCTCCACCGGTGTGATCACGATGTGAGATGCGTAGCCGAGGAGCTCGCCGTCTGCCTGGAACGGTGTCCGCGGTTCGGCTTCGACGGTGAGCTCTCGATAGCAGGACCACACCCGAACGCCGATCGAGGTGCGCGGGCGGAGCCCGACCGCGGCACGCGACAGGATCTCGGTAGCGCGTGCAACCCCGAGATCGTCGGCGGCCATCGTTGCGATTCCGCCGGGGGGATCCGGCAGGAGGCGAAGCGGAAAGCGGCCGAAGTAGGTGTAGGGATCGTGGATCTGCGTCAGGGCGGCCACGGCGTCGAACCGATCTCCGTCACACGTCATCCGGAGATTCGGGTGCTCGCTCCGCCAGTTGGACAGCAACCGGCCGATGGCTGTGGAGGCGAAATGCAGACTGCCGAATCGGACCTTTGCGAAGGGTCGGGTCTCAGCCATCTCCACCACATCGGCATCGAACCCGATGCCGATCGAGAATGCAGCGAAGCGCTCGATCGTGCCGAGCGGCGTCTCGGCAGCCACTCGCCCCATCCGCGTGGGCTGCGGCTCCCATTGGTTGGCGGCCTCAACCGCCTTGATGGGCTTCTGGGTTATGCCGAGGATGCGAGCAAGGACGTTCGTGGTCCCGGCGGGAACGAGGCCCAGGGCCGTCGATGTGCCGGCGAGGCCGTTGGCCACGTGATGGGCGACTCCGTCTCCTCCCATGGCGAAAACGGCATCAACGCCATTCCGGGCACTCGCTTCGGCGATGCGTTCGGTCTCGCGTGCGCTGACCGGCCATTCGGTGTCGAGGTCATACGATCGCGCCAGGATTTGCGTCACTCGCCGGTACATGCCACCGGTGAACTGCGAGGCGGAGGGGTTGGCGATGAGCACCGCAGAGGGCATGGCTGAGAGCCTAAGGAGCTATCGGGCGGCGATGCAGCACGCAGAAGCGGAGACGTGACGCGTCGTCGTGCCCGACGGCGCACGTGCGACGAAGTCCCGACGTCAGCCGGCCAGCAGCTTCTCGACCTGGACGCGGAGATCGAGCGGGCGGAAGGGCTTGGTCATGAACGAATCCGCCCCGCCCTTGGCAGCTTTGTCGGCCATCTCGGGCTGGGCGTGCGCCGTGAGGACCAACACCTTGATCGATGCGGTCTCGTGGTCGTTGCGGATCCTCCGGAGCACCTCCCAGCCGTCGAGCCCGGGAAGGCCGATGTCCAAGACGACCGCGTCGGGCCGGTGGTCCTTGATGGCGTCGAGGCCACCGACACCGTCGGCGGCCGACGAAACCTCGACCCCGAGTACGCGTAGGCAGACTTCGATCAGTCTGCGGACGCTTGCAGAGTCCTCGATCACGAGCACACGCTGTTCCACACGTTGACTATCGGTCGGTCCCAGACCCGACTTCAGCGGTTGTTGGCAGATCCAGGACGGAGTGGTGATGCCGCAGAGCCGGTCCGTCGGGCGTAGCCTGGGCGACGGCAATACCGCTCCTCGATCGCGTCAAGGAGGCATGGTGCTCCCTCCGTACCACTCGCTGCCGTACTCCGACTTCACCGACGGTGCCGTGAGCGCCAGGTACGAACAAGCGCTCCGAGCGGTCAGGGCGTCGCTCGGTGAGCGTTCGCCGCTCGTGATCGCCGGTGAGCGAGTCGACACCAAGCCTTCGATCGAATCGGTGAACCCCTCCGATCCTTCGATGATCGTCGGAACTGCGGCGTCTGCAGACACCGGTCATGTCGACACGGCGATCGATGCGGCGTGGCAGGCGTTCCCCGGATGGGCGCGAAGGACGGCGGCGGAACGAGCGGGGCTGATCCACCGTGTTGGTGACCTCATCGCCGAGCGTTCATTCGATTTCGCCGCATGGCAGACGTTCGAAGCCGGGAAGAACTGGGCTGAAGCCGAGGCGGACGTCGCCGAAGCGATCGACTTCTGTCGGTACTACGCGCACCAGGCGCTCCAGATGGCCGAGCCGGTGCCCGTGCACGAGTACCCGGGTGAGGAGAATCGGTCGTGGCTCCAGCCGATCGGGGCAGGTGCCGTCATCCCCCCATGGAACTTCCCGCTTGCGATCCTCGTCGGGATGACGGTCGGCCCTGTCGTGGGCGGCAACACGGTCGTGCTCAAGCCTGCGTCGAACACGCCCCTCGTCGGGTGGGGATTCATGAAGGTGCTCGAGGAAGCGGGCCTCCCTTCGGGCGTCGTGAACTTCCTCCCTGGGTCTGGCGGCTCGATCGGCGATGCATTGGTCGATCACCCGAAGACACGATTCGTGAACTTCACGGGCTCCAAGGAAGTCGGTCTCCGGATCGCCGAGCGTTCCGCAAGGGTCGTGCCTGGGCAGACCTGGCTCAAGCGCGCCTACATGGAGATGGGCGGCAAGGATGCGTTGGTCGTCGACGACACGGCGGACCTCGACGCCGCAGCGGACGCCGTGGTCCAGTCGGCGTTCGGCTTCCAGGGTCAGAAGTGCTCGGCGTGCTCTCGGCTCATCGTGTTCGAGAGCGTGCATGATGCCCTCGTGGACCGCGTCGTGGAGCGAGCGGCGCACCTGCGGGTGGGCCCGGCAGTCGAGAATCACCCGATGGGGCCGGTGATCTCGCAGGCGCAGTATCGAGCCATCCTCGATGAGATCGAATCGGGCAAGTCGGAGGCGACGCTCGTCATGGGCGGGAAACCGATCGATCTCGGGGGCGGCTACTTCATCGAACCGACGGTCTTCGACGGTGTCGACCCGCAGGCGCGGCTTGCCCAGCACGAGATATTCGGTCCGGTCCTGTCCGTGATCGCCGTGGCCGACTTCGACCACGCGATGGCTGTGGCCAACGGCACCGAGTTCGGGCTCACGGGTGGAGTCTTCTCCGAAGACGAGCAGCGCCTCGAGCGTGCTCAGCGCGAGTTCCACGTCGGGAACCTGTATCTCAACCGCAAGATCACCGGTGCGCTGGTGGGTATCCAGCCATTCGGCGGCTTCAACATGTCCGGGTCCAATGCCAAAGCGGGCGGACCCGACTACCTGCGCCTGTTCCTCGAGATGAAGACCGTGGCCAGGCGGCACTGACCGGCGGGATCATCATCGCGAGAACCGGCCGAGGTCGGTGCTAGGCGCCGCTTCCGTCGTAGGTGTACCAGATGACGGCGTTGCCGAGGGTGTCGGAGACGATCACCGTGTCACCGCCGTTGGACCACACCGGAGTATCGGAACACCACCGGATCGCATTCGCCGGCCCGCCTTCACAGCCCGTGATCACGGTGACGGACTCGCCAGGTGCGAGAACGGTGCCGTCGGGGAACGCCAGGCGATTCGAGGAGCTCTCATCTCGGAGGATCCACCCCGAAATGGCAACACGCCCGTATCCCTCGTTGACGATCGTGACGAACTCGTCGGCCAGCGCATCGTCATCGGGACCGGATGGATCGAACGAGACCTCGCCGATGCGGATCACCGGGCGATCGGCGCGCAAGCCTTCATCGTCGCCGCAGGCGAACGTCCCCCACATGCCTTTGCCCGACTGGAACGCCCTGGCTTCGAACGCCTTCCACTCGGCGGCGTACTCGTGTCCGTTCTGGAGGGCGACGGCGTTGCCGTCCCGGACGAGCTCGGCGTTGACGAGTTCGATGCCGTCAGGTGACTCGAGGTAGACGTAGCGAAGAGCCCGGCCGAAGGAATCGAGGTCCTCCTCACCGGCGATCAGGAGAACCTCCCGGCCGTTGAGCCTGTTGGCGAGGACGGTGGCGGCTTCAGGCCCCCAGCATTCGGTCATCTCCGGCGCATTGATCCCGAGCATCCGGACGTCGGTCGGGATACCGTCGATGGACACCGAGAGCGTGTCGCCGTCGGTGACGTCGAGGACGGAGCCCGTCACCCGCTCCTCCTCGGGAGGCAGGGTGGGTGTCGTGGTGGACGGAGGGGCCCCTCTCGGCAGTGTGGAGGTGGTCGTGGTGGTCTCTGCGAACTCCGGCGCCTGGGGTCGGGTGTCGCACGCCACCACGAGGAAGCCGACCATCACGATGACCGATGCCAGCCGTCTGTGCATGACGGAACGGTAGGGGCCGATTGCCTGAAGTCGGCTGACTGCCGACAGCGCGCCGACGTATAGTCGGCACGCACGGATCCCAGCTGATAGGAAGCCCTCGATGGATGCGTTCAATCTGACCGACAAGGTCGCCCTGGTCACGGGCGGCAACAACGGCATCGGCCTGGGGATGGCCGAGGGCCTCGCGGGAGCGGGAGCAGACGTGGTGATCTGGGGTCGGAACGCCGAACGCAACGAGAGCGCAGCGGAGTCGGTCGGGCGCCACGGCACTCGGGTGCTCGCCCTCCGGGTCGATGTCGCCGACGAAGCCCAGGTCGTCGAGGCATTCGGTGAGACGGTCGAAGCGATGGGTCACGTCGATGCTGTCTTCGCAAACGCGGGCGTGGGCGCTGCGGGAACCCGGTTCGACGAGATGACGACGGATGAATGGCGAAGGATCTTCGGCGTGAACATGGAAGGTGTCTTCTGGACCTTTCGGGAGGCGGTCAGACACATGAAGCCGAGGGGATCCGGATCCTTGGTGGTCACCTCGTCGCTGTCGGCCGATCTCGGGTTCTCCCGCGGCGAGCACTACGCCGCAACGAAGGCAGGTGTTCGCGCGCTGATCCAGGGTCTCGCTGTCGAGTACGGGAAGTACGGCATCAGGGCGAACGCCATCTCGCCAGGCTGGGTCGTGACCGGCATGACTGATGCCTTCATCGAAGGTGATCAATTCGAGTCGGTGGTCAAGCCCCGCATCCCCCTCGGTAGGTGGGGTCATCCCGACGACTTCGCCGGTATCGCGGTGTACCTCGCGTCCGACGCGTCGGCGTGGCACACCGGGGACACCATCACCGTCGATGGGGGGTTCCTCCAGCGGTAGCGGACCGTCCGTCGGCTGTCTGCGGGCTGTCCCGGTCTCTCGCCAAGTGCAGCGCGACGGTCGTCTCCTAGAATCGAACGTGGCTGCTGTCACGAGCCGAGGAGTCCTGATGATCACGTTCGATGAGCAGGTCGCGATCGTGACGGGCGCCGGTCAAGGCCTCGGGAGATCCCACGCACTGGCACTTGCCTCACGCGGCGCTCGCGTCGTGGTGAACGACCCCGGCGGCGCCAGAGATGGCACGGGGGTATCGACCGCTCTCGCTCGAGCCGTGGTCGATGAGATCGAGGCCGGCGGTGGGGAGGCCGTGGCCGACACCGCCAGCGTGACCGACGCAGCGGCCGTGTCCGACATGGTCGAGCGAACCATCGACCGATGGGGACGCATCGACATCCTGGTCAACAATGCCGGGATTCTCAGAGACAAGTCGTTCATGAACATGACGCTCGAGGACTTCTCCGCCGTGCTGGAAGTCCATCTGGTGGGGACGGCGATCTGCACGCACGCCGTCTGGGGTCACATGCGAGGTCGCAGCTACGGCCGGATCCTGGTGACCTCCTCGGCCTCGGGGCTGTACGGCAGCTTCGGACAGGCGAACTACGCCGCAGCGAAGCTCGGTGTCATCGGGCTCATGAACACCCTGAACCTCGAAGGGGAGAAGTACGACATCCGGGTCAACGGTCTCGCCCCGGTGGCACACACCCGCATGACCGATGAGCTCCTGCCGGAGGACGCCAAGGCCCTTCTCCTGCCCGAAGCGGTCACCCCGGCCGTTCTGTTCCTCGTGTCGGAGGATGCGCCGAAGGGCGTCGTCATGACGGCGGGCGCAGGAGGCTTTGCGGCGGTCGAGATCGTCGAGACCGAGGGGATCTGGCTTTCCGAGGAGGTTCGGACGCCGGAGGAGATCGCCGAGCATTTCGACGAGATCGTCGACCGTGAGCATCCTCGCGTGTTCCGTGCGGGAAGCGAGCAGACCATGAAGTTCCTGGGACAGGCAATTGCATCCGTTTCGAGTGGAGGAGAGTGACATGCGGCGAGCTGCCATCGTGTCGGCGGCGAGGACGCCCATCGGCAAGGCGTATCGCGGGGCGTTCAACAACCTGGAGGCGCCGAGCCTCGGTGCCGAGCCGATCCGAGCTGCCGTCGAGCGGGCCGGCGTCGAGCCTGCCGACGTCGACGACGTGATCATGGGATGTGCCATGCCGCAGGGCACCCAGTTCCCCAATCTCGGTCGACTGGCTGCCCTGCGGGCGGGTCTGCCTACGTCGGTGAGCGGCATGACGATCGATCGGCAGTGCTCGTCGGGCATGATGGCGATCGCAACAGCGGCCAAGCAGGTGCTGTACGACGACATGGATGTCGTGGTGGCTGGAGGCATCGAGTCGATCTCGCTGGCCCAGAACGAGCACACCAACATGTGGCGCATGGTGGATCCGGCGTTGGTGGAGGACCACCCGGCCGCCTACATGTCGATGCTCGACACCGCCGAGGTGGTTGCCGAGCGGTTCGACGTCTCGCGGGCGGCACAAGACGAGTACGCGTTGCAGTCCCAGGAGCGCACGGCGGAGGCGCAGAGCGCTGGACGGTTCGATGCCGAGATCATCCCCGTTCGGGCGACCAAGACCGTGGTCGATCGTGCCACAGGGGACACCTCCGAAGAGGATGTGGAGCTCACCGTTGACGAAGGCAACCGGCCGACGACCACCTTGGATGGCCTCGCTTCCCTTTCCCCCGTGTTCGAAGGGGGATCGATCACCGCCGGAAACGCCAGCCAGCTCTCCGACGGCGCGGCGGCAACCGTCGTGATGTCCTCCGACGAGGTGGCTCGGCGTGAACTCGAGCCCCTCGGCTACTACCGGGGGATCGCCGTCGCCGGCGTCGACCCCGACATCATGGGGATCGGGCCGGTGTTCGCGGTACCGAAACTGCTCGCCAACGCAGGCCTCTCCGTCTCCGACGTCGATCTGTGGGAGCTGAACGAGGCGTTTGCCGTCCAGGTCGTGTACTGCCGTGACGAGCTCGGCATCCCCGACGAGAAGCTCAATGTCGACGGTGGTTCCATCTCGATCGGTCACCCATACGGCATGACCGGTGCCCGCATGGTGATGCACGCCCTCCTCGAGGGGCGTCGGCGCGGGGCGCGATATGTGGTGTCGACGATGTGCGTTGGTGGTGGCATGGGCGCCGCCGGCCTCTTCGAAGTGGCCTGAGGTCACGCATATCACCCGGATCAGTCGACCCGGGTGATGCCGCCGGTCCGAGGCCTGCCTAGGGTCGCAGTATGCAGATAGGTACCTTCGTTCCCCAAGGCTGGCGGCTCGATCTCGCCGGCATCGAAACAGACGCTCAGTGGCAGACCATGAAGCGGGTCGCCTGGCAGGCCGAGCAGCTCGGCTTCGACTCCATCTGGGTCTACGACCACTTCCACACCGTGCCCGTGGCGACCCAGGAGCCGACCTACGAGGCCTGGACGCTGATGGCGGCCCTGGCCGCCGTCACCGACCGTGTGCGCCTCGGGCAGATGTGCACATGCAACGGGTATCGGCCACCGGCATACCTCGCCAAGGTCGCCGCCTCCATCGATGCGATCTCGGATGGTCGCCTGGAGATGGGTATCGGTGGCGGGTGGTACGAGGAGGAGTACCTCGCCTACGGGTACCCCTTCCCCAAGCCATCAGTCCGTCTGGGCGAGCTCGACGAGGCCGTGCAGATCATGAAGCGCATGTGGACCGAGGACGAGGCTTCATTCGAGGGGAAGCACTACACGATCGACAAGGCGATCTGCCGACCACGCCCCATCCAGGCCGGTGGGCCCCCGATGTGGATCGCCGGAGGGGGCGAGCAGCTCACGCTCCGCACCGCTGCACGCTACGCCGACTACACCAACTTCGTGGGGACGACCGACGTGTTCCGACACAAGTCGGAGGTGCTGGCGAATCACTGCGCCGACGTGGGTCGCGACTTCGACGAGATCACGCGATCGTCGAACTTCAATGTGGTCGTGGGGGAGTCGTCGAGTGATGTCCGTGCGAAGCTCGATGCCATGGCCGACAGGATCACCGGGCTGGTCGATGACCCAGCGGCACTCATCGAGCGCGTCTTCCAAGGGGTTGGTGGGGCCTCAGGGACGCCCGAACAAGTGATCGACGCAATCTCGGCCTTCGGAGACCACGGCATGGAGTACGCCATCGTGTACTTCCCCGATGTCGCCTTCGACCCGGGATCGATGGAGCTCTTCGCCAGCGACGTCATGCCGGCACTGCGCACGGTGTAGCTGGGCGTCGGATCAGGACGGGCGGACGCGCAACGGCCGGCCACAGATTTGGCCGGCCGCCGCTGATCGTTCTGGCGTCGACGGTCAGTGATCGCCGTCGTAGAACTGCTCCTCTTCCGTGGATCCCTCGAGAGCGAGGGTCGAGCTCATGCCTCCGGTGACGACCTGGCTAACCTGGTCGAAGTAGCCGGCCCCCACCTCGCGCTGGTGGCGGGTTGCCGTGTAACCGGCCTTCTCCATGGCGAACTCTGCCTCCTGGAGCTCCACGTAGGCCTCCATGCCCCGCTGGGCGTAGCCTCGGGCCAAGTCGAACATGGTCGCGTTCAGTGCATGGAATCCCGCCAGCGTGATGAACTGGAAGCGGTAGCCCATTGCACCGAGCTCCTTCTGGAACGTCGCAATCGTCGCATCGTCCAGATGTCGCTTCCAGTTGAAGGAAGGCGAGCAGTTGTACGCGAGCATCTTGTTCGGATACTCGGCATGGATCGCTTCGGCGAATGCCGCTGCCTCGCCGAGATCCGGGGTCGACGTCTCGCACCAGACCAAGTCGGCATACGGCGCGTATGCGAGACCCCTGGCAATGGCTGCCTCCATCGAGTTGTCGACCACGAAGAAGCCCTCGGCCGTCCGCTCACCCGTGATGAACTCGCGATCGCGATCGTCGACGTCGGTGGTCACCAGGTTCGCGCCCAGGGAGTCGGTCCTCGCGACGATGAGCGTCGGGACACCCATGACGTCCGCTGCGAGCCGAGCCGAGGTCAGCGTCCGGACATGCTGTGAGGTCGGGATCAGAACCTTTCCTCCCATGTGGCCGCACTTCTTCTCGGACGACAGCTGGTCCTCGAGATGCACGGCGGCCGCTCCAGCGCGTATGAACGCCTTGGTGAGCTCGAACACGTTGAGTGGGCCGCCGAACCCGGACTCGGCATCGGCCACGATGGGAACGAACCAGTCGGTAGCGACGCCGCCCTCGGACCATTCGATCTCGTCGGCCCGCTTGAGGGCGTTGTTGATGCGCCGCACCAGCGACGGTGCCGAGTTCGCTGGATACAGCGATTGATCCGGGTACACCGACTCAGCGAGGTTGGCGTCTGCCGCGACCTGCCACCCGGAGAGGTAGATGGCCTTCAGCCCGGCCTTGACCATCTGCACGGCCTGCCCGCCGGAGATGGCACCCAGGGCATTGATGTAGTCCTCGGTGGTGAGGAGATCCCAGAGCTTCTGGGACATGGCCGACGCAAGCGTCTGCTCCTCGACGAAAGAGCCTTGGAGCCGCACCACGTCCTCTCCGCTGTAGTCGCGGGTGATGCCGTCCCATCGCTCGTTGGAGGCCCAAGATGCCTCGAGTGCTTCCGCTCGCTGCTTGATCGCGTGTTCGTTGGTCATCGTCGTCTCCTGATCGGCGTCGGTCATGGTCGCTCGAGGATCTCGTAAGCGGGCAGGGTGAGGAAGTTCGGGAAGTCATCGGCGAGGGCGACCTTCTCGAAGAGTCCCCGAGCCTCTTCGAAGCGGCCCTCGTCGTAGACCTCGTGTCCCAGTTCGGCTCGGAGACGGTCGGTCTCCTCATCGGCGATCTTGCGAATGAATGAGGGAGTGATGTCATCGCCTTCGGCGGTGCGCGCCCCCGACTTGATCCACTGCCAGATCTGCGACCGGGAGATCTCCGCCGTTGCGGCGTCCTCCATCAGGTTGTAGATGCCGGCTGCACCCGTGCCCCGAAGCCAGGACGCCAGGTACTGGATGGCGACATCGACATTCTGCCGGACGCCACCATCGGTGATGGCGCCTCCGGCGACCTCGAAGTCGAGCAGGTCGGAGGCACCGACATGAACGTCGGGTCGCTGGCGATCGATCTGGTTCGGTTGGTCGCCGAGCACCTCGTCGAAGATCTCCGTCGCCAGGGGAACGAGGTCCGGATGTGCGACCCATGTCCCGTCGCAGCCATCGTTCGCCTCCCTGAGCTTGTCCTCTCGGACCTTCGCAAACGCGATCTCGTTCACTGCTTCGTCGCGTCGTGATGGGATGAAGGCCGCCATGCCGCCCATTGCATGCGCCCCGCGACGGTGGCATGTCTTGACCAGCAACTCGGTGTACGCACGCATGAAGGGCACGGTCATCGAGATGTCTCCTCGATCCGGCAGGGCGAATCCCTCCCGATTCCGGTGCTTCTTGATCACCGAGAAGATGTAGTCCCACCTGCCGGCATTGAGCCCGGCAGAGTGCATGCGGAGCTCGCACAGGATCTCGTCCATTTCGAACGCAGCTGCGATCGTCTCGATGAGTACCGTTGCTCGAATGGTCCCCACGTCGATGCCCATGGCGTCTTGTGCGGCCACGAACACGTCGTTCCACAGGCGGGCTTCGAGGTGGCTCTCGAGCTTCGGGAGGTAGAAGTACGGTCCCGAGCCTCGCTCCAGGAGCTCGTGTGCGTTGTGGAAGAAGTACACGCCGAAGTCGAACAACGATGCAGACACCGGTTCGCCGTCGACGAGCATGTGCCGTTCGACCAGGTGCCATCCGCGTGGTCGAACCATGAGCGTCGCCGTGTCATCGGCGAGGGCGTACTCCTTGCCGGTCTCGGCTGCCACGAAGTCGATCTGGCGACGGATGGCATCGAAGAGGTTCTTCTGTCCGTGGGCGACGTTGTCCCACGTGGGTGAGTTCGAGTCCTCGAAGTCCGCCATGAACACGCGAGCGCCGGAGTTCAACGCATTGATCACCATCTTGCGATCCGTGGGTCCCGTGATCTCGCATCGCCGGTCTGCGAGATCCGGTGGGGGGGCGGGGACGCTCCAGTCGCCGTACCGCACGGAGGCCGTGTCCGGAAGGAAATGGAATCCCTCGCCGTCGTCGAGCGAACGCTGACGCTCCTCTCGGGTCTGCAACAGCTCGAGGCGACGCGCATTGAACTGCCGATGCAGCTCGGTGACGAAGGCGAGGGCGTCATCGGTGAGGATGTCCTCGGTTCCTGCCGGTGGCGGCATCGCGAGTTCGTACGGGGGCATTCGGTTCCTCCTGGTTGCTGAAAGGAAACGGGCATGTTTCCCGAAATGCAACTTTGCGTACTGATAAGAAATGCTACTCTTTCGTCGATCGCTAGGGAAAGCGCGCTTTATGATCGATCCGCTGGTGTTCGGCCACCGGGTTCGCCACTATCGCAAGCGGGCCGGAATGACCCTCGACGACCTCGGTGCGAGCGTCGGGCGGCCGGCGCCGTACCTCTCGCTGCTCGAGAACGGGAAGAAGGAACCAAAGCTCAGCCTCATCAACGAGCTGTCCGTTGCCTTGGGTGTGCCCGTCGCCGAGCTGCTCGAGGCCGAACCTCCGTCACACCGCGCCGACCTCGAGGTGACGATCGAACGCGCCCAGCGTGATCAGGCCTACCGGGATCTCGGACTGCCGTATCTCAAGCCCTCGGCCCGGATTCCGGACGTGGCGCTCGAGCACATCGTTGCGCTGTACGAAGAGCTTCGGGGCCGCGACAACGCCGCCCCGTTCACCCGCGACGAGGCTCGTGCGGCGAATGCCCAGCTGCGAGCCGAGATGACCGAGCAGGGCAACTACTTCCCCGACGTGGAACGCATCGCGGCCGCAGCGGTGGAGGCGGCCGGGTTTGCCACGCAGGGAGCGTTGTCCAAGGGCGACTTGAACACCCTCGCCGAATACTTCGGTTTCAAGGTCATCCGCACGCCGGATGTCCCGGCATCGGTCCGCTCCGTGACCGACACGCGGAACGGGAAGATCTTCGTGCATGGGCGCGACAGCTACGACTCCAAACAAACGCGCTCGGTGATCCTGCAGACACTCGGGCACTTTGCGCTGGGCCATCCTGAGCCGAAGGACTTCAGGGACTTCCTCCGCCAGCGGGTCGAGGCGAACTACTTCGCCGGGGCCGTGCTGGTGCCCGAGGCGACCGCCGTGCCATTCCTCTCGTCGGCCAAGTCCGACCGCAATCTGTCGGTCGAGGACCTCAAGGATCGGTTCTTCGTGTCGTACGAGATGGCCGGTCACCGATTCACCAACCTCGCAACACGCCATCTCGGTCTCGAAACCCACTTCGTGCGCTCCGACGACCAGGGGATCATCTGGAAGGCCTACGAGAACAACGGCGTGCCGTTCCCCAAGAACTCCGCAGGCGCCATCGAAGGGCAGCGGCTCTGTCGGGAGTGGGGAACCCGTCAGGCGTTCTCCTCAGACGCTCGGTACACGATCCACTACCAGTACACCGACACTCCGTCCGGGAGCTACTGGTGTGCGACCTTCGTCGAGACGGCTCGGGAACCTGCTTCGGCGATCACCGTCGGCGTGCGCTTCGAGGATGCGAAGTGGTTCCGCGGCTGGAACACCGAACGCCGTTCCGTGTCACGATGTCCCGACGGCGACTGCTGCCGTCACGTGTCCGAGCGCATGGTGGACCAGTGGTTCGGGCAGGCCCGTGCCTCGGTGAGGCCCAACTCGCACATGCTCGCGGCCATGCCCGTCGAGACCCTCCCGGGTGTCGACATGGTCGAGATCTACGAATTCCTCACGAGGCAGGAGAACGAAGCCTTCCAGTGATCGTGGCGAAGGCGCGATCCGTCGCCTCCGCTGGGTCGCGAACCCAGTTCTTCGCTCTCGGTACGCTCCCCTCCATGCCACTTCGAACCCGGGTCGGCATCGTCGTCTGTTCGCTGGCGGTCGCAGCGGCCGCATGCTCGACAGCTGATTCACAGAGCCCGTCGACCGCTCCGATCCTCACCACCACAACGTCCGATCCCGGGGCTCTTCCCCAATCGTCGACGACCACGACAGCGGCGGAACCTCTGCCTTCAACCGATCCCTCGACCACCACGACCACCACGGTCGCCCCGACGACCACGACGGTCCCCCTCGCCGACCTGACCCTGACCGCCGTGTCGGTGGCCGAGGGATTCGACAACCCCGTGTTCCTGACGGCCGACCCCGATGGTGGCCAGGACCTCGTTGTCGAGCAGCCGGGCAGGATCGTGAGAGCCCAAGACAAGACCGTGGTGCTCGACATCACCGAGGAGGTGATCTTCGGGGGCGAGCGGGGATTGTTGGGCCTTGCGTTCCATCCGGATTTCGCAGGCAACCGCCTGGCCTACGTCAACTACACCGGCGATGGCAACGCAACGACGATTGAGCAATTCGAGGTCGGTGCCGACGGCACGTTCGACGAGGCCTCGCGGCGAGTGATCCTGACGGTGCCGCAGCCGGCGCGGAATCACAATGGCGGAATGATCGCCTTCGGCCCCGACGGGTACCTGTGGATCGGCATGGGCGACGGTGGTGGTGCCAACGACCGGTTCCGGCAAGCTCAGCGATCCGACACGCTCCTCGGCGCCATGTTGCGGATCGCCGTGGGCATCGATGGAGTCGAGACGTACGCCATCCCCCCGGACAATCCCTTTGCCGACGGTTCGGGCGGTGCTCCGGAGGTGTTCTGGACCGGTCTGCGGAACCCCTGGCGCTTCTCGTTCGACGGGGGCGATGTCTGGATCGCCGACGTGGGTCAAGATCGGATCGAGGAGGTCAACGTCGCTCCGGCCGCCGAGCCTGGTCTGAACTTCGGTTGGCCCGTGACGGAGGGCTCGGAGTGCTTCCAGTCGTCCTCGTGCGACACGAGCTCGTTCGTTGCTCCCGCCACCGAGTACTCCCATGCTGCGGGGTGCTCGGTCACGGGAGGCTATGTCTATCGGGGATCCGCCATCCCCGAGCTCGTCGGCGAGTATCTCTTCTCCGACTTCTGTTCCGGATTCCTGGCCTCGTACTCGGCGGAGAACGGCTCCATCGACTGGACAGCCAGCGTCGGATCGCTCGGCAACGTCTCGAGCTTCGGCATCGGCGGGGACGGCGAGGTCTACGTCGTGACGGCATCGGGTTCGATCTCCCGCATCGAGCGCACGTCGTGATCACCGTCGTCGGGTCCATCAACCTCGACACGGTCGCCATCGTCGATCGCTTCCCCCGGGCCGGCGAGACGCTGATGGCGAGGTCGACGTTCCAGGTTCACGGTGGCAAGGGTGGGAACCAGGCCGTGGCAGCTGCGAGGTTGGGCGCCGAGGTCAGGTTCGTCGGTTGCGTGGGCTCGGATGCCATCGGCGACCAGTTGGTCGAGGGTCTGCGGTCCGAGGGCATCGATGCCCGGGATGTCGCAATCGTTCCAGGCTCATCCGGCGTCGCCATGATCACCATCGACGCGGGAGGGGAGAACGCCATCGTCGTGGGACCCGGGGCAAACGGCGAGGTGGTCGTGACCCCGGACAACGAATCGGCGATACGCGATGCATCCACGCTGCTCGCTCAGCTCGAAGTGCCGCTGTCAACCGTCGAGGCGGCGATGGGCCTCACGGGTGGGACCACGATCCTCAATGCCGCGCCCGCATCGCGCCTCCCGGACTCATTGCTTGCGAACCTCGACGTCCTGATCGTCAACGAGACCGAACTGCACCACCTCACCGGATCGACCGATCCTGCGACGGCGCGGTCGCTCGGCGTGCCCACGGTGGTCACGACCCTGGGTGAGCGCGGGGCTCAGGTGGTCACTGCCGCCGATATCGGGTACGTTCGAGCACCAGCGGTCACCGTGCAGGACACCACGGGAGCCGGAGATGCTTTCTGCGGTGCATTCGCCGTGGCGATCGAGGAGGGGCGAGATGTGTTCGAAGCGGCTGCGAGGGGCGTGGTCGCCGGTTCGTTGGCGACCACCCGGATGGGAGCGAGGTCTGCGTTGCCCTCGTCGTCCGCAATCGATCGATTGATGCCCGGCCGATGACGCTTGCTCGCCCGATCATCATCGACACCGACCCGGGTCAAGATGACGCCATCGCCATCCTCCTCGCCCTTGCGTCGCCTGAGGTCGACGTGCTCGCCGTCACGACCGTTGCCGGCAACGTTCCACAGCCGTTGGTGACCGACAACGCCCTCGCTCTGCTCACGCTTGCCAACAGGACGGACGTGCCGGTGTACCGGGGATGCGAACGACCGCTGCTGCGGCCGCTGTACACGGCGGAGTACGTGCATGGCCCATCTGGGGTCGACGGGGCAGAGCTCCCGGAACCGACGGTCAGACAGGAGCCCGGTCACGGCGTCGACTTGATCATCGAAGCCTGCCTCGATGCCGACGAGCCGGTGACGCTCTGTCCCCTCGGGCCGCTCACCAACATCGGGATGGCGATTGCGAAGGAACCAAGGATCGTGGACCACATCCGCGAGATCGTGTGGATGGGGGGAGCTTTCGACGAGCCGGGAAACACCACGGAGCTCGCGGAGTTCAATGCCTACGTCGACCCGCATGCGGTCCACGTCGTGTTCACTGCGGGCGTTCCGCTCACGATCATGCCGCTCGACGTGACCCACCGTGCGTTGATGACGCCGGACCACGTCGAACGCCTCGAGGGATACGAGGCGCCGGTTGCCCAGGCCGCCGCTGGCATGATCCGGTTCTATGAGCGCTACGACATCGACAAGTACGACATCCCCGGCGCCCCGATGCACGATCCTTGCGTCATCGCCTATCTGATCGATCCCTCGATGTTCTCGGGGGTCGATGCCCTCGTTGCCGTCGACATCACGAACGAGGCGACGATCGGCAACACCACGGCCGACCGCCACGCCGAGCCGACGGCCACGTACATGGATGGCGTCGACGCGGACAGGTTCTTCGATCTGCTCGTGACCCGTCTCGGGCGGCTGTGATCGACCGAACGCTCCCGCTCGACGGCGTGAAGGTCGTGGAGCTCGCCGGAATCGGGCCGGCTCCGTTCGCCTCGGGCGTGCTGTCGGACTTGGGGGCTCTCGTGATCCGGATCGAGCGACCTTCCGGCCAAGCCGGTGCCCTCGGCGGCCTCGAGCGGCTCGGTGTCCGCGATGCTCTGATCGTGGAACTCGACCTGAAGACCTCGGAGGATCTCGTGCTTGCTCGCGAAGTGTGTGCCGAGGCCGACGTCCTGATCGAGGGGTTTCGGCCCGGTGTCGCCGAGCGGCTGGGACTCGGCCCTGGCGAGCTCCACTCCCGCAACCCGGGACTCGTGTACGTCCGCATCACCGGATGGGGTCAGGACGGTCCGTACTCGACGATGGCCGGCCACGACATCAACTACATCGGGCTGAGCGGCGTCTTGGCAGCGATCGGAGACGAGCTCCCGCTCCCTCCGCTCAATCTGATCGGGGATTATGCCGGTGGCGCGCTCTATGGCGTCATCGGTGCCCTCGCCGCGCTCCTCTCCCGGTCGATGACCGGCCAGGGGAGGGTCGTCGACGCAGCGATGATCGACGGTGCCGGGGCACTGATGGCCCCGATCGGCGCGCTGCGGACCCTGGGCATGTGGAGCGACGATCGCGCCTCCAATCTCCTCGACGGCGGCGCCCCTTTCTACCGTGCCTACGAGACGGCCGACGCCCGGTTCGTTGCCGTCGGTGCACTTGAACCGCCGTTCTACGCCCAGTTGTTGCACGGCCTGGGCCTCGATGCGGCTTCGCTGCCGGACCGCCACGACCGAGCGAACTGGCCTGCCCTCGAGGCGGAGTTCGCAGCGGCATTCGCCACCCGCACGCAGGCTGAGTGGGGTACCGTCTTCGACGGAACGGATGCGTGCGTCACACCGGTGCTCGGCCTCGGTCAGGTGGCCGAACATCCCCACCATGTCGCCCGCTCGGTGACCCACGACGACCCGGCATTGCGACCAGGTATTCCCGCCCCGAGGACGGGGCATGGAGGCAGAAGCCGTGCGGAGGCGTCGGTATCCGATACTCTTGTCGCAGCCGGGATCCAGCCCGAGCAGGCGAATCGCCTGGAATCGAGCGGCCTGGCGTACTGGGTGGATGTGGCCCATCCCCGCCCTTCCTGAGGCGCGGTGATTCAGGCCACGTCGGAGCCATGGAGGAGCGATGAGAGCGGTTGTCGTGGGTGCGGGCGCAAGCGCTCGCGAGCTGATCCGGCGCCTCGGCGACTCGTGGGACGTGACGGTGATCGATCCCGATCCCGAGCGGCTCATGCTCGCAGAGAAGATCCGACCCATGGAAACCGTCGAGGGCGATGGCTCGAGCGCCCTCGTACTTCGAGACGCAGACATCGCCCACGCCGTCACCGTGGTGGCAGCGACCGGCTTCGATGACGTCAACCTGGAAGTCACGAAGCTGGCGAAGGTCGCCGGTGTCGAACATGTCGTATCGGTCGTCCGGCTGCCTGACCGGCTCGACGAGTTCCGTGCACTGGGCGCAGAGACGGTGACGCCGGCTTCGCTGGCCGGACGCGACATGGAGATCGCCATGGAGCCGCGGAAGCTCACCTCGACGACGTTTGCGGACGGCCGTGCGGAGGCGATCGAGTTCGAGATCACGCCCGATTCACCCGTCCAGGGTCGGGCGCTGAAGGACATCCACTCGGAGACCTGGGTGGTCGCGGCCATCCTGCGGACCGGTCAGCTCGTCGTGCCGCACGGCGCAACCCGGCTGCTGACGGGGGATCGTGTCACGGTGGTCGGTGCGGCTGCCGACTTCACGCAGATCGTGCGCACATTCGCGGGGGGAGTCTCGCGCTTCCCGCTCAACTTCGGCCGAAAGGTGGTGGTTCCGCTCGTGACCGAGTCGGACGTCGACGGCGTGGTTGCCGAGGCAGCCCAGTTCGTGAGGAACTCGAATGCCGTCTCGCTCATCGTGGTCCACCGCGACCCGAGAACGGTCAAGAGCGCAGCCGATGCCGACGTGATCGAGCAGCTCGTCGAGTGGACCGATCGCGAGGCGCTCGGGATCGAAGTCGAACATCGCGCGGTCGATGCTGATCCGTCGATTGCCGCAGTGGAGATCGCCAAGGGTGAATCGGTCGGCGTCATCGCCGTCCCGATGTCCCGTGCGTCGGCTCGGCGTCCGTTCGCGGGAATCCCCAAGGCCTTGAATCGGTCAGGAACAGCCGGCGTCCCTGTCCTCCTGACTCGCGGCGCCATGAAGTTCGAGGCGATCGTCGCACCGAGTCGTCGGACCATCTCGGGAGACTCGGCTGCGCGAGCTGCGATCGACATCGCAAAGCGGGCAGGCGTCAAGGTCGTCGGTGTCGCCGTTGCGAATCCCTCGTTCATGGGCGCCGATGACCTCATGGAGAAGAAGCACGCAACGGCGTGGCTCAGGCAGGAAGCGTCCGTCCAGGACGTCGACGTCGAGCGGCACGTGGTTCGGGGAAACCCCGTGCGGGTGCTCTCGGATGTGAACGAGCGGGACCGGCTGCTCGTCGTGTCGATGCCTTCCCTTCCGGTGAGCCGCGTGAACCCTGGCACAGCCGTGTGGGCGGCGTCCCGAGGCGAGGGATCCGTGTTGTTCGTACCCGTGGTCGAGTGACGTGTTATCCGTCATCGCTGCCACGACAAACGAGATCCTGCCGAATGCCGTCACCTTCGTGGTGATCGGCTTCGCAGCGTTTCTCCTCCCCCTCGTCGCACGCTTGGTCCGGGTGCCGGCAGTCGTGCTCGAGATTCTCTTCGGTCTACTGATCGGGCCACAGGTGCTCGGATTGATCGGCTCAGAGACCGCAAGTGAGGGATTCGTCCTCGTGCTCGCCGAGATCGGCCTGTTCCTGCTGATGTTCCTCGCAGGCTTCGAGATCGACTTCACCTCCCTCGAGCGGGAGGGAGTTGGGCCGATCCTCTTCGCGATTGCGTTCTTCGTGATCGTGGTGCTGCTGGCCTGGCTCGGGCTCGGCTACGTCGATCTGGCGACCACGGCGGAACGCGTCTATCTCACGTTGCTGATCTCGGCGGCGTCGATCGGAATCATCGTCCCAGCGCTTCGCAGCACGAATCGCACCAACACCCGGCAAGGGCAGACGACGCTCGTCATCGGGATCATCGCCGAGTTCCTCGCCGCAACCGGCATCATCGTGTACTCGGTCTGGTACTTGAACGGCTTCGGTGTCGAGCTGCTCTATGTTCTCGTGTTCGCCGCAGTGCTCTTGAGCTCGCTGTGGGTGATGCGCACCTTGGCGTGGTGGTTCCCCGAGCAGGCCGAGCGGCTCTTCTCGGGTGAGGACCCGGACGAGCTGGGGATCCGATTCAGCCTTGCCTTGCTCTTCGTCTTCGTGGGCTTGGCGATCGCCCTCGGCATGGACCCGATCCTGGGGGCGTTCATGGCGGGGGCCTTGTTCGCATTCGTCTTCCGAGATTCCGGCCAGCTCGAAGAGCGGCTGTCCGGGTTCGCCTACGGCTTCCTGATCCCCATCTTCTTCATCTCGGTGGGAATCCGGTTCCCGCTCGATGCCCTCAGCGACACGGCCGTCCTCGTTGCGGCGTTGTCGATCATCGTGGTCGCCATCGCAGCGAAACTGATCCCTGCTCCGCTCCTGATGGTCCGCGGTCTTTCGTTCCGCGAGAGCATCGGAGCAGGCGTGTTGCTGTCCGGGCAGTTGAGCGTGATCATCGCCCTCGCCGAGGTGGGCGTGCAGATCGGCATCGTCAGCGAAGGGGTCTCGGCTGGCGCCGTTCTGCTCGTGGGCGTGACGGCGCTGCTCGCACCTGTGGTCTACAAGGTGCTCTGTCCGCCTCTCGAGGTCGATGCCGACGTGGCGGTGTCGGCCTGATGGATGACGGGCGAAGACCCCGCGATCTCGAAGCGATCAGGGCGGCCGTCGCATCGGGGGACTACTCCGTCGACGCGCTCGTCGTAGCGGATGCCGTTCTCGAGCGATGGCGACGCTTCGACGTCCTCATGCCCGACGAGAGCACGGCTGCCGATCAATCCGCCTCGACGGATACCGCCTCGGACTCCTCGAGGCGCTGAGCCGCCCCTCCGATCAGCACCACGGCGGCGAACGCGATGATCGCGACGATCAGGGAGGGGAGCACCTGCCGATCGGGAGCTCCGAGATCTGTCGAGTCCACGCCGAGCGGCCACGGCCACAGGACACGCAGGGAACCGGCCATCAACCCGATCAATGCTGACAGAACGACGTCGTGGTATCGCTTGAGGGCGCGGTCGAGGACCTGGGAGAACAGCGCCAGGCCGACGATGGCCCCGAGCATGAAGGCACTGAGCGAGACGATGTCGCCATCGGTGACTGCGGACAGAACCGGGGCATACATCCCGAGGACGACCAGGAGGAATGACCCGGACACCCCCGGCAGGATCATGGCGCAGATTGCGATCGCTCCAGCGCCGAAGAAGGCCCACAGCGACGGGTCCGACACCTGAGAGACCGTGTCCTCGGTGGTGCCCCCTCGGATCCCCAGGGCGACGAAGACGGCAATGCCGACGGCGGCAACGATCACTGCGTTGCGTGCGGACGGTTCACGGATGAGGCGCCAAGCGATCACCACGGAGCCTGCAACCAATCCGAGGAAAGCCGAAGCCATGATCACCGGCTGGGTGTGGAGCAGGTCCTCGAGCACGGGTGCCAGAGCGACGATCGCAAGCAGGATGCCGGACCCGAGCGGGATGATGAACCACCAGTCGACTCGGCCCATCCAGCGGCGGAATCCGCCGAGGTCGCCCTTGATCAGATGCCCGAGCGCCGAGGAACCCGCTCTGACGGATGCGACCAGTCGCTCGTAGATCCCGAAGATGAGCGCGATCGTGCCTCCGGACACGCCGGGCACGATGTCTGCGGCACCCATGGCAAAGCCGCGAACGACAGTGAGGAGGACCTTCACAACCATGACCGGCGAGTGTAGGTTCCGGCGGTCCCCACTCCCGGGAGCGGTGTGAGAGCGGTCATCCAACGAGTGACGGAGGCTTCGGTGCACGTCGGCACCGAGGTCGTCGGTGCAATCGGTTCGGGATTCGTCGTGCTCGTCGCTGTGGTTCACACCGACACCGACGAGGACGTCCACGCACTGGTCGACAAGGTCGTGCACCTGCGGGTGTTCAACGACCACGAGGGGAAGATGAACCGTTCGCTCCTCGACGTCGCGGGCTCCGTGCTGGTGGTGTCGCAGTTCACGCTGGCGGGAGAGGTGCGCAAGGGGCGTCGACCTTCGTTCTCGTCGGCTGCCGAGCCGGCGTACGCAGCACGCATGGTGGACGAGGTCGTCACAGCCTTCTCCGACCGTGGGGTGAATGTGGCGACTGGCCGCTTCGGGGCCATGATGTCGGTTCAGTTGGTCAACGACGGTCCGGTCACGTTCGTCATCGACGTCGACGACGGTTCGGTGCTCGCGTCGGCGAGGTGAGCCTGTCCGGCGTCACAGAGGTGCAGGAAGTCGCACCATCGGCACGACGCAGATGGTTCCGGCTCGAAGGGACCGGTCTCGGCGGTGGCGAGGAGCTGACTGACCGTGGTCACTGCAGTGTCCAACCACGGTTCATCCACTCGCCGGGTGAACGTCTCGGCGGGCTCAGTACCGAAGTAGGCGAACGCGACGGTGAGGTCTTCGGGCCGGCTCGATGTGAGCAGGCCCCGATCCGCTGCGACGGCGTACGCCTGGAGCTGGACCGCCTTTGCGTCCGACGGCGTTGGCGCGCCGGACTTGTAGTCGACGATCTCCCACGATCTCTCGTCGCCGTACACGGCATCCACCTTGCCTCGGAGTCGGCGTCCGTCGAGCGTGATCTCGAACGGAGTCTCCACGAGGAACGGTCGATCAGATGCGAAACGCGATCGCTGGAACGACTGCCACGGGTCACCGCGACGGCCTCCGCCTTGGACAGTGATGTCGTCGGGGCCGGCGGTGTCATCCGGTGATGGAATCGAGGCCTCTTCGAGGGTGGCGATGCCGAGGTTGTGGAGTTCCACCCTGCGGTGGAATGCAGTGCCGAGCACGGCGGACGTGCGCGGCCGGCGGGGAAGCCGGTCGTGGTGGAGCCAGCGAAAGCGGAGGGGGCACTCTGCCAGAGCCACGAGCGCGGTCACCGACGTGGAGAAGACCTCAGGCTCAGGTTCGACTCCCGGGAGCTCCAGATCGCCGAGTTCGAGCGTGAACTGCTGCGCTCGTCGTTCGACGTCGTCTGCCAATTCCGGATGGTCGCGTCGGATCCAGCCGGGGTCCTCGATCGTCTGTCGCAGCGCAGCGCCCCATCCGTCCTCGAATGACGGATCGGGAGGCTCCACCCGTGGGATGACGGGCATCGGCGCGGGACGCTCGCCGGGATCGTCGCAGAAGACCTCCGAAACGACCCCGTCGACCGCACGAATGGCGCGGAGGAGGTCGCTCGGCGCCTTGGGCCGTCGATTGTCACCGTGCCAGGCGTGCCCCGTCGCCACCAGGGTGCGTCGCGCCCGAGTGGATGCGACGTATGCAAGGCGCCACTCCTGTGCATC